>CAZUAL010000223.1:0-6728 GCA_964618305.1 uncultured Dongia sp.
GCCGATGAGCGCACCCTTGGCCCAGAGGCCGCCGGTCTGGTCGAGGAAGTTGCGCATCTGTGAGGCGGCGACGCCAAACCGTGTCGGTGCGCCGAAGATGATGGCGTCGTAGTTTGTGAGATCGTCGACGTTGGCGACCGGTGCCTTCTGGTCGATCTTGAAGTGGCTGGCCTTGGCGACTTTCTCAGGGACTAATTCCGCGACGCGCTTGATGTCCACTTCCGCGCCGCCCTTGCGCGCGCCTTCGGCAACCGCCTCCGCCATCTTCTCGATGTGGCCGTAGGTGGAATAGTAAAGAACCAGAACCTTGGTCATGGAATCCTCATCAAAATATTGGTCTTGGCGGGTCTGCCGCTATCAGTCCCGCCAATGTCGGGCCACGCCAGCCTCGCGACAATCCGCAACGTCGTGATAAGATCGTTCACTTTTGGAAGACAATCGGTGGGCCGATGGATCAGCTTTCCGCCATGCGCACATTCCGTCGCGTCGTCGAGCTCGGCAGTTTCACGGCCGCCGCGCGCGGTCTCGGCCTCAGCAAGGCAGCGGTCTCGAAACAAATCGGCGAACTGGAGGCGCATCTTGGTGCAGCACTCCTGCATCGCACGACGCGTCGCCTGTCGGTGACGGAGGCAGGCAGCGCCTATTTCGAGAAGGCGGCGAGGCTGCTCGACGAGATCGAGGCGGCGGAAGCGGAGATCCGCCATTTGCAGGCGGAGCCGTCAGGATCGCTTCGCCTCAGCGTGCCGAACGCCTTCGGCGTGGCGCAGTTCCCGGCCGTCATCTGCGAGTTGGCGAAGCGTTACCCGAAACTCCGCCTCAATATTGAAGCCAGCGATCGGTTTGTCGATCTGATCGAGGAAGGGTTCGATGCGGCGGTGAGAATCCGCACGGAATTGCCTGATTCAACGCTCGTGGCGCGGCGGCTGTGCACGATTCCGCGCTATGTCTGTGCCTCGCCCAAATATCTCAAGAAGTTCGGCGAGCCGAAGCGACCGGAGGATCTCAAGGAGCACAATTGCCTTGTCTACACCCAATCGCCGGCGCCTTACGATTGGGCATTCCGCACCCCGCAGGGCCGAAAGACGATCCGTGTTGCGGGTTCCATCCAGAGCAACAATGGGGCTGTGCTGACGCAACCCTTGTTGGAGGGAATGGGGATCGGGCTGCTGCCGGTCTTTGCGATCGAAGAGTATCTGGCGAAAGGCCGCGTCCGCCGGCTGTTGCGCGACTATCCGACCGACGCGGTCTCATTGCATGTCGTCTATCCGCAGAACCGGCATCTTTCGCCGAAGGTCCGGGTCTTCGTCGACTTGATGGCGGAGCATTTCGGTGCTAGCGCCTCCTGGAACAGCGAAGAGGAATAGGAAAGGAGACCCGCGCGGTGGAAAGACAGATAGTTGACAGCTGCGGCCGCTATGGATGGAGCATCGATCGCCGCGCCCCATGGAAGCTGGACGGGGTGGTGAGAAACTGAGACTCTTGCGCGCTGTCCGCTGCATTCCGAGGGTATGATGAAAAGACGCTTCTTCTCGGCTGTCATTGTCCTGGCTGGTCTGATCGGTGGGGGCCTCCTTTGGGCCTCGTCTCCCCATCATATCGACCCGGCAAGCCTGCCGGCGCATACCGCAGACCTGGCCAACGGCGAGCGTCTCTATCACATCAGCGGCTGCATATCCTGCCATCATCCGGCCGAAGAGGCTGGTGCCGACAAGAAGCTGCCCTCCGGCGGCGCGCCGCTCGTTACCCCGATCGGGACGCTCTATCCGCCAAACATCACACCTGACCAGCAGACCGGCATCGGTTCCTGGTCGGAAGCGTCTTTCGTCGATGCCGTCCAGCACGGCGTCGCGCCAAACGGAGCGCACTATGTTCCGGCCTTCCCCTATGTCTCCTATGGCCGGATGAAGACGGAAGATGTGCTGGATATCCGGGCGTATCTGATGACCCTCCCGGCGGTTAACGCTGCCGCAAAACCAGCGGACATTCCGTTCCCCTGGGTTATCCGCAGGGGTGTCGGCCTCTGGCAGAAGATGGCGATGCAGCCGCCGATCGCGGCCGATCCTTCACAATCGGAAAGCTGGAATCGCGGCGCCTATCTCGTCAACGGGCCAGGGCATTGCGCAGAGTGCCATACGCCGCGGAATGTGTTCATGGTCATGGACCAGTCCCGCGCGTTCGCCGGCGGTCCGCATCCGGAAGGCAAGGGGCAGGTCCCCAGTCTCCGCGATCTTCTGGGGCGCAAGAAATACAAGGATGTCGACGAACTGGCGGATGCGCTGAAGCAGGGTGAGGAAGGGTTCTACAATGACCTTTCCAAGGGCGGCATGGCGGCCGTTCAGCACAATATTTCGCTGCTTCCCGATGACGATATCCATGCCATCGCCGAATACATCGCAAGCCTGAAATAGAAACGGCGACGCGGGCATTGCCCGGTCGCCGCTTTCAGCCCCTTTGACCGGGGTCAGTTCGTTTCTTCGCGGTATGCCTTGTGGCATCCGCCGCAGGTCCCGCCGACTTTGTCGAATTGGGCGCCAACCGTCGCGATGTCACCACCGCCGGCCGCTGAGACCAGCATATTGGCTTCGTCCTGGAGCGCTTTCGCCTTGGCCTGGAAATCGTCCCAGTTCTGCCAGATCTCGGCCTTGGCACCGTCCTCCGGCGTGTCTGAGCCCTGCGGGAAGAGCTCGGCGATCTTGCCGGCGATTTCAGCGATCTTAGTGGCCGGTTCGGCGACATCTGCAGCCGGTCCGCCAGCGCCAATGATCTCCTTGATGGCCTTCATACTCTTGCCCATTGTTTTCATTGCGTCTTCGCGTGGTGTTTCCGCAGAAACCTGCACAGCGATACCACCCAGCGCGAACAGAGCCGCAGCAGCGCCGGCCATCAACGTGATCCGCTTCATTTGGCTTTATCCTCCGATTTCAGAGAGTTGGCTTCATCCCGGAAATATAAGTATGCCGATATGGCACCGACGAAGCGACGCGATCCGTCGCCTGATCACGCGTTTGTGAAAGAGTAGGACTTTTTTGGCTTGAAATGGTTGAATTGTCATCAAATCGTCATTTTTTATACCAGCATGCCCTGATTAGGATCGCGCCGGACACGGTTGGGGATCATGGCAAATCACGAAATCGAGCTGAAGCTGGTGCTGCCCGCGGGGAGTCCAGTGTTGAAGCCGGTCGCGCTGGGCAAGTTGCTTGGCGCCTCTAAACCCGCCCATCGGGAACTTGAAACAGTCTATTTCGATACAGCGGATGAGTGGCTGAAGCGACACGGCATGGCGCTGCGCATTCGCCGCAATGGAAAGCATCGGGTCCAGACCCTCAAGGCGCCGGGCCGCAGCGTGGACGGCCTGCAATCGTACATCGAAGTGGAAGCCGAGATAAAAGGCGCAAAGCCCGTCCCCGGTGCTGTCGGGGACAGCAGGTTGCGCAAACGGCTTGAGAAGGAACGCATCTTCGACAAGGTGAAGCCCGTTTTTGCCACCCGGTTCGAGCGGACGACTTGGTTGGTTCGCCGTGGCCAAAGCGAGATCGAGGTGGCTTTTGACCGAGGCGAGATCTCGGCACGGGTCATCAAGGAGCCGATCGCAGAGATCGAACTCGAACTGAAAAGCGGTGAGATCAGCGACCTCTTCCTGCTGGCCGAGCGGCTTGCCGAGGACATTCCGGCGCGTCTGGGGCAGATGACGAAGGCTGCTCGTGGCTATGCGTTGACGGCTGGTGCGCGGGCGGTGCCGGTGCGCGCTGCGCCATTGCAACTGCCGCGCAAAGCCAGTGCCGGCGATACGTTTGCCGCGTTAGTGCGAAACTGCCTGACCCAGTTGCGTGCCAATGAAACGGCGATCGAGCAATCCGAGGATGATGAGGCCATTCATCAGTTTCGCGTCGCCATTCGCCGCTTTCGTGCCGGCATTGGTGCCTTTCGCGAGCTGATCGATGATTCCGCGCACGCGGTGATGTCGATCGACCTGCGTTGGCTGCAGCGGCAGTTCGGCCCCGCACGTGACCTCGATGTGCTAATTGCCGACACGCTCAACCCCATGCGGGCGCGGATGCCCAATCAGGCTGCCGTCGGCGCACTGCTGGATATGGCTGAGGTGTCGCGTACGGAAGCGCGCCGCAGCGCGCATCTGGCGCTGGAAAACCCGCGCTATGCCGTCATGCTGCTGCAGATCTATCGCCAGCTCTTCACGGAAGGCTGGCGGGGGCAGACCGACACCGCCCGCCACTTGTTGGCGCAGCCGGACCGGGAGTTCGCGAACGCCTGGCTCAATCGCGCGCACAAGCGGCTCGTCCGGTTGGGTGGTGATCATGCCGAACTCTCGGAGCCGGAACTCCATCGGCTTCGGCTGCTGGCCAAGAAGATGCGCTACGGTGCCCAGGCTTTCGCTTCTCTCTACCCGAGCAAGAAGCTGGAAAAATACCTCGCGCATCTGGGGCAGATCCAGGATCAGCTGGGATCGCTCAACGACGCGGTCGTGGGCCGCCATCTGCTCGTGGAACTAATCGGCAGACTGGTGCGCGAGAAGGGGCTGGCTGAAGCGGATGCCGGCTATTTGCGCGGCATTGTCCTTGGCTGGCAGTCGGCGAAGATCGTGCAGGATTTGGAAGGCTTCCAGAATACTTGGCAGGCCTTCCGGGCGCAGAAGAAATTCTGGGGCGAAGATTAGTCTTTCGCCAGATCGCGCGGGCAGACGAAGTGCCGCAGGCTGCCCTGTTCCCCATCAAGCTCGCGCCAAGTTTCGACATTGACGTCGATGACGGCGACGGCGCCGGTCGGGAACTTCTCCTGCATCCGCGCCAATGTTTTAGCGTCGCCATCGCCGGAGAGCCAATGCGCCAAGCTGCCGATGCCGGGATTGTGCCCGATCAGCAGCAGCGTTTCCGTCTTGTCCGATCCGACCTTCGCGATCGTAGCCAAAATTTCACGCGGCAGGGCCATATATAGGCCTTCGAGGAACTCGGTCTTCGCTTTTTCCGGAAGGAAGGGATGGACGAGCGATAGCGTCTCCTTGGCGCGGGTGGCGGTGGAACAAAGGATCAAATCCGGCTTCAACTTGTTTTGCTTGAGCCAGCGGCCCATTGCCGGTGCGGCGGAACGCCCGCGGTCCGACAGCGGGCGGTCATGGTCAGGGAGATCCCCGGCATCCCAGGCCGATTTCGCGTGGCGCATGAGGATCAGTGTCTTCATTCTGTCATCAAATTGAAGTAATTGATTTATAAGGAATACCCACCACCCAGTGAGTGCCTTATACTGTAGAAGAGAGTACCGCCCGGCGCCAGCAACCCTTTTGGGGCGCGGCTTGGCGGACGACGAAAATCGTGAGACCGGACAGATACAGGAAGCAGCCCGTGGACGAGCCCCAGATCATGGAACCGAAATACCAGCCGGACGCTCTCAATCGGTTCATTAACCGCGAACTTTCCTGGCTGGCGTTCAATGAACGCGTTCTGCAGGAAGCCGGCAACAAGACCCATCCATTGCTCGAACGGGTCCGCTTCGTTTCTATTTCTGCCAACAACCTCGACGAATTCTACATGGTGCGCGTGGCCGGTCTGCGTGGGCAGGAGAAGGCCAACGTCAATGTCATCTCTGCCGATGGGCTGACGGCAGCGCAGCAATTGGCTGCGATCAACCAGCGCTCCGGCGAACTGATGCGCGCGCAGCAGACGCATTGGCGGACCCTGCGCGAGGAACTGCGCGAGAATGGCATTGCCGTCATCGAGCCGGCCGAGTTGACCGGCGCCGAAATGGAATGGCTCGACAATCATTTCATGGATCACGTCTTTCCCGTGTTGACGCCGATGGCGATCGATCCGGCGCACCCGTTCCCGTTCATTCCCAATCTCGGCTTTTCGATCGCCCTGGAATTGCGCCAGCAGAGCGACGGCAAGCCGATGCGCGCCCTCATCATGCTGCCGAACCTGCTGCCGCGCTTTGTGCGCCTGCCGGGCCGCGATCCCTACAATGTCCGCTTCCTTACCTTGGAATCCGTCGTCGGCCTCTATCTAGACCGCCTGTTCCCGGGATTCGAAGTCATCAGCAAAGGCTATTTCCGCCTGATCCGCGACAGCGAGATCGAGGTCCTGGAAGAAGCCGAGGATCTGGTGCGGCACTATGAGACGGCGCTGAAGCGCCGCCGCCGCGGCCTCGTCATTCGCCTGAAAGTGAATGCCGAAATGCCGGAGGACCTTCTGTCCTTCGTCATCGACGAACTGGATGTCGACCGCGAGGATGTGTTTGTACTCGATGGTCTCATTGGACTCGCCGCGACGTCGCAGCTCATCATCAGCGATCGGCCGGATCTCAAATTCCAGCCTTTTAATCCGCGTTTCCCCGAGCGTATTCGCGAAATGGGTGGCGATTGCTTCGCGGCGATCCGCACCAAGGATATTGTCGTCCATCACCCATATGAGAGCTTCGACGTCGTCGTGCAGTTCATTCTGCAGGCGGCCAGGGATCCCAATGTCGTTGCCATCAAGCAGACGCTTTATCGCACCAGCGACGACAGCCCGATCGTGAAGGCGCTGGTCGAAGCAGCGGAAGCCGGCAAGTCGGTTACCGCTCTGGTCGAATTGAAGGCACGTTTTGACGAGGCGGCGAACATCCGTTGGGCGCGCGATCTGGAGCGCGCGGGCGTGCAGGTAGTCTATGGATTCGTTGCGCTCAAGACCCATGCGAAAGTTTCGATGGTCATGCGCCGGGAAGGTGGCGGCCTCAAGACC
>CAZUAL010000224.1:0-5618 GCA_964618305.1 uncultured Dongia sp.
GTCGGCCGCCATCGCGGCGCTGGCCTCGGCGGCGGCAACGACGAGCGCGAGCAGACCCTGAACCAGATGCTGGTCGAGATGGATGGTTTCGACGCCAATGAAGGCGTCATCATCATCGCCGCCACCAACCGGCCCGACGTCCTCGACCCGGCGCTGCTGCGCCCGGGCCGCTTCGACCGGCAGATCACGGTTCCGAACCCGGATATCAATGGGCGTGAGCAGATCCTCAAGGTCCATATGCGCAAGGTTCCGCTGGGACCGGATGTGGACGCCCGCGTCATCGCCCGCGGCACGCCCGGCTTCTCCGGCGCCGATCTCGCCAATCTTGTCAACGAGGCGGCCCTCATGGCGGCCCGCTTCGGCAAGCGCGTCGTGACCATGGCCGATTTCGAGCAGGCCAAAGACAAGGTGATGATGGGCAGCGAGCGCCGCTCGATGGTCATGACGCCGGAAGAAAAGCTGGCGACGGCTTATCACGAGGCTGGCCATGCGATCGTCAACCTCGAAGTCCCTGAAGCCGATCCGCTCCACAAGGTGACGATTATCCCGCGCGGTCGCGCGCTGGGTCTCACCATGTCGCTTCCGGAAAAGGACCGCTACACCATTTCCAAGCGGTGGATGGAGTGCCGCGTTGCGATCTGTTTCGGTGGCCGCATCGCCGAGCAGCTCATCTACGGTGAAGAGCATCTCAATTCCGGCGCATCGAATGACATCATGCAGGCCACTGAGATGGCGCGCCGCATGGTGACGGAGCTCGGCATGAGCGAGAAACTGGGGCCACTGCGCTATTCGGAGAGCGAGCAGGACGTGTTCCTGGGCTATCAGATCGGCCAGCAACGCAAGAACATGTCGGACGAGACAAGCAAGCTCATCGACCAGGAAGTCCGGCGCATCGTCGAAACGGGCGAGAAGAAGGCGCGGGAAATTCTGACCCACTATCTCGAAGGCCTGCACACGGTCGCCAAGGCGCTGGTCGAGTTCGAAACGCTTACCGGCGAGGAAGTCCGGGCATTGCTCAATGGCGAAAAAATCCGCCAGGATTCAGGGGAAGGCGGCAGCGCCGCCGCGAGCCTGAAGCCGCGTTCGTCGATCCCGAGCGTCATGCGCCCCGGGCTTGAGCCGAAGCCGCAGCCCGGCACCTGACCGGCCAGCAGGCATCCGACACCAACGAAAGAAGCCCCGCCGGTTCGGCGGGGCTTCTGGTATCAGCATAGGGCAAATGGAGTGATGGTGGGGACCTATTACATACCAACCGCCCTGTTGCAGGGATCGGCCGCGGCGCGCGCGGTCGGCGCGGGAAAGGCGCTGCCTCTCGCCGGCGGACAGATTGCTTTCGCGGCGGTCGAGCGAGTGACACGCGCGTCGGACGGGTCTGGATATCGTACGCCGATCACGCTTGCTGAATTGCCGGAGTCCGAAGCTGATCGGCTGACGCGCAAGCCAGCGCCCTGGGCCGGTTTCGATTTCAGCCGCGACCTCATCATGGGCATCGTCAACGTGACCCCCGACAGCTTTTCTGACGGCGGCGACTATGCAGATGGGGATGCGGCTGTTGCGCGTGGCATCGCCTTGGCGGAGGCGGGTGCCGACATCCTGGACATTGGCGGGGAATCGACGCGGCCCGGCTCGGCGCCGGTCTCGGTCGAGGAGGAGTTGCGGCGCGTCGTGCCGGTCATTCGGATTCTCGCCGAGCGCGGCCTCTGTGTCTCGGTCGATACGCGCCATGCCGCGGTGATGGAAGCGGCCGTTGCCGCGGGCGCACGCATCATCAATGACGTGACGGCGCTGACCGGTGATCCGGAAAGCGAGCGGGTTGCCGCCGCATCGGGTGCGGCGATCGTGCTCATGCATATGCTGGGGGAGCCGCAGACGATGCAGGCAAATCCGGTCTATGCGGACGTGACGCTGGATCTTATCGACTGTTTCGAGGACCGCCTGCGGAAGCTGGCAGAACTGGGTTTGGGGTCGGATAGGATATCGCTCGACCCCGGCATCGGCTTCGGGAAGAAGGACCCGCACAATCTCCGGCTGCTCAATGAATTGGGCGCCTTCCACGCTTTCGGCTGTCCACTGACGCTGGGCGTTTCGCGGAAGAGCTTCATCGGCCGCCTGTCGCGCGGCGAGGCGCCAAAGGAGCGGATGCCAGGGTCCGTGACAGTAGCCGCTCTCGGTCTTGCCCAAGGTGCCCAGATCGTCCGTGTTCACGACGTAGCCGAGACCTACCAAATGCGGGCAATGGTCGAAGCCTTGCGTGGCGCCTGAACCGGCAATGCGGATGGGCAATGGATTGCCAGGGGCCGTCATGGGGGTAGAATGTCGAAAACTGAGGCGAAAGCCGGGAAGAGTCGCGCCATGAGTCGCAAATTGTTCGGAACGGACGGGGTTCGGGGCCTCGCCAATGCGGAGCCGATCACGGCCATGACGGCGCTGCGCCTGGCGCTGGCGGCGGGAGCTCATTTTACCCGGGGCGGTCATCGGCACCGCGTCATCATCGGGAAGGACACGCGCCTTTCCGGCTACATGCTGGAGACGGCGCTGACCTCCGGCTTTCTTTCCATGGGCATGGACGTGATGCTGCTCGGGCCTTTGCCGACCCCGGCCGTCGCCATGCTGACCCGCTCAATGCGCGCCGATCTCGGCGTCATGATCTCGGCCTCGCACAACCCATATGAAGATAACGGGATCAAACTCTTCGGCCCGGACGGTTTCAAGCTATCGGACGAGATCGAGATCGAGATTGAAGAGCGGTTGAAGGGGGCGGGTTTCGAGCCGGTTCAGGGACTGGCGCCTTCGCCGCAACTCGGCCGCGCCAAGCGGATCGACGATGCGCAGGGTCGGTATATCGAGTTCGTCAAATCGAGTTTCCCCAAGGGGCTGAGCCTCGAAGGCCTCAAGGTGGTGATCGACTGCGCCAACGGTGCCGCCTACAAGGTGGCGCCGACGGTCCTCTGGGAATTGGGCGCCGACGTCATCGCCATCGCCAATGAACCGAACGGCACCAACATCAATGCCGGTTGCGGCGCCGTGCACACCGAGCGGCTGCGCGAGCAGGTCAAGCTAGCAGGTGCGCATCTCGGCATCGCCCTCGATGGTGATGCGGACCGCGTGATCGTCGTCGACGAGGCGGGCACGGTCATCGACGGCGACCAGCTGATGGCATTGATCGCCGAGAGCTGGCAGAGCGCCGGACGCCTCAGCGGTGACGGTATCGCCGCGACGGTCATGTCCAATCTGGGCCTTGAGCGGCACCTTGGACGTTTGGGCATGAAGCTCTACCGCACCGCCGTCGGCGACCGCTATGTGGTCGAGGCCATGCGGCGCCTGGGCCTCAATATCGGCGGTGAGCAATCCGGCCATATCATCCTCAGCGATTTCGCGACCACGGGGGACGGTCTCATCGCGGCGCTGCAGATTCTGGCTGTGCTCATTCGCGCCGACCGGCCGGCAAGCGAAGCCGCCCGCGTGTTCGCACCGCTGCCGCAGCTCCTGAAGAATGTGCGCTATCGGCCGGATCAATCGCCGCCGCTCGAACAGGTACTCGTCAGGCAAGCAATTGCCGCCGGCGAGGCAGCCCTCAACGGCAGCGGCCGCCTGCTGATCCGCAAGTCCGGCACCGAGCCCTTGATCCGCGTGATGGCCGAAGGCGAGGACAAGGCCCTGATCGCCCGTGTGGTCGACGATATCGTCGGCGCTGTTGAAGCCGTCGCGCGCTAGAAACCAAGCCAAACAGAGGAAATAGCATGGCCAACCGTCTGCTCCACACGATGATCCGCGTCATGGATCTCGACAAGTCGATCGATTTCTACACGCGCCATCTCGGCATGACGCTTTTGCGCCGGAAGGACTATCCGTCCGGCAAGTTCACGCTCGCCTTCGTCGGTTATGGGGGCGAGGAAGACCATAGCGTCATCGAACTGACGCACAATTGGGGACGCGAAGAACCCTATGAGATCGGCACGGCTTTCGGGCATCTGGCCATTGGGGTCGAGGATATCTACGGCACCTGCGACAAGCTGGCCAAAGAAGGTGTCAAGATACCGCGCCCGGCCGGTCCGATGGCGCATGGCGGCTCCGTCATTGCCTTCGTCGAGGATCCGGACGGCTACAAGATCGAGCTGGTCCAGAAATAGCGCGGAATTTCAGCGGTTTTCGTGTTGGGGGGCGGCGTTTGGCCGCCCCTTTTTTTATGACGCGGCACTGACTCAGGTCATGAATTGTTAAGAGCGATACCATTAATTTGAGCGGGGGGGGAATGCAGTCCCATTCAAGATGCTCAAGTGGATGCTAAGGCGATGAAAATCTCGACCCGATTGTTGCTCCATGGCCTGGCCAACATTGTCGTCGCGACGGGCCTGATGGCGGTGGTTGTCCTCTATGTCGTGTATGAGGGCAGCGTGCGCCAGTTGGCGCAGATCAACGAGGCCGCACATCAACATGTCGCCGGTTCCTTGCAGGCGCTGGAGTCCGGCAAAGGCGAAATTGATGCGGCATTCCTGAGCAATCTTGCCAAGAATATCGGTGGTGACGTCACTGTCTGGCGTGATGGTGCGCTTGCCGGGACCAGTCTCACCGATGCAGCGGTACGCGAAGATATCGAGTCACTGATCCAGTCGCCGGAGACAGTCACGCGTCTTGGCGAAAAGCCGATATACGAAGTGCCACCGACACCGACCTGGCCTCTGTCGGACATACGCCTGACCTCGCTCTTCCGGGCCGGGGACGATACGGTCGCTATTTCGCGGCGGTCGGATGTGTTCCTTGGCACGTTCATGGACTTGCTCGTCGCCTTCTGCCTGTTGGGCCTGGGCGGCGCGCTTCTATCCGGCCTGGGCCTTTTCTGGTCCGTGCGCCACTCGCTGAGCCCGCTGTTCCGCCTTTCGGACAGCATGAGCGCCCTGGCGCAGGATAAGCTGGACATCGATGTGCCGGCCCGGGATCGGAAGGATGAAGTGGGGTTAATGGCGCAGGCGGTCCAGGTATTTAAGGAAATGGGCCTGAAGCGGCGCGAACTCGAAGCTGAACAGAGCTCGCTGCGCGATCAGGCCGCGCAGGAACGGCGCAATGCGATGCAGGCCCTGGCAAGCCGCTTGGAAAGCGAAGTACAGCAGGCTGTGAACGGTCTGCGCGCGGCCGCCGGATTGCTGGGCCAGACCGCGGCGACGCTCGACCGATCAGCTCATGTCGCCGCCGACCAGGCCAAAGATGCGACGGACGCGGTGGTGGAGGCGGAAGCGGGGGCGCAACAGGTGGCTTCGTCCGCCGACGAGCTCAGCACCGCCATCACCGCCATCACCGAGAATGTGGAGAGCGCCCGGGACCGGGTGCAGAAGGCTGTCGAAGTCGCGGATCACACCAATGCCACCGTCTCGCAGCTTCATGTGGCGGCCCAGCAGATCGGCGAAATCGTCACCTTGATCAGCGAGATTGCGGCAAGCACCAATCTGCTGGCGCTCAATGCCACGATCGAGGCGGCGCGCGCCGGCGAGGCGGGCCGCGGCTTCGCGGTCGTCGCGGGCGAGGTCAAGGCGCTCGCCAAGCAGACCAGCGATGCCACCAGCGAGATCGATGCGACGCTCAACGCGCTCGGCGAGCGGACGCGCCGCCTGATCGACCAGAGC
>CAZUAL010000224.1:5628-6723 GCA_964618305.1 uncultured Dongia sp.
GGGCTTCTCCGTGGTCGCTTCCGAGGTCAAGAGCCTCGCCAATCAGACGGCGCGGGCGACCGAGGATATCACGCGGCAGATCGGCGACATCCGACGTTCCGCCGAGGAATCGGCCGAGGCGATCGGGGCGATCCAATCCAGCATGCATGAAACCAGCCATGCCACCAACAGCATCACTGCGGCCGTTGAGCGTCAGCAGGTTTCGACCCAGAGCATGGCCGGCAATATCCAGCATATGGTCGACGGCACCAAACGGGTGAGCGGCAGCATGACCGATGTGCGGGCGATCGTGGGCGAGACCAGCGGAATAGCCCGGCAAATGCTCGACATGGCCGCCGACATGGAGAAGAAGGTGCAGTCCCTGGATGATGTCGTGCACCAGGTGCTGCGCGAACTCCGCGTCGGCTGACGGTTTCCGATGAACCAATAGAGAAGGGGCGGTACCGGCAGGCACCGCCCCTTTTCCTGATTAGCCTGAGTGCGCTTACTTGCGCTTATTCATCGGCACGTAGGGGCGCTCGCCATAGCCCGTATAGAGCTGGCGCGGGCGGCCGATGCGCTGGGTCGGATCTTCGATCATTTCCTTCCACTGGGCGACCCAGCCGACCGTGCGGGCCACGGCGAAGAGCACCGTGAACATTGAGGTCGGGAAGCCGATCGCCTGCAGGATGATGCCGGAATAGAAGTCGACGTTCGGATAGAGCTTGTGCGAAATGAAGTAATCGTCGCTGAGGGCGATCTTCTCCAGCTCCATCGCCAGTTCCAGCAGCGGATCGTTGCGCTTGCCGAGCGCGTCGAGCACTTCATGGCAGGACTTGCGCATCACCGAGGCACGCGGGTCGTAGTTCTTGTAGACACGGTGGCCGAAGCCCATCAGGCGCGTATTGTCCTGCTTCGATTTGACCTTGGCGATATAGTCTTTGATGTTCGACTTGGAGCCGATCTCGGCGAGCATCTTGAGGACCGCCTCGTTGGCGCCGCCATGCGCCGGGCCCCACAGGCAGGCGATGCCGGCGGCGATGCAGGCGAACGGGTTGGCGCCGGACGAACCGGCCAGACGCACCGTCGAGGTCGAGGCGTTCTGCTCGTGGTCGG
>CAZUAL010000225.1:0-6709 GCA_964618305.1 uncultured Dongia sp.
TTGTAGGTCTGCCCGTCCGGGCCGAAACCGACCGGCGCGATGACCGGGATGATGCCCGCCTGCTCCAGCGAACGGAGGATGCCGGGATTGACCTTGTCCGGCTCGCCGACGAGGCCCAGATCGACCCGCTCGCCGTCCTTGGTCATTTCCGCCTTTTTGGCGAGGAGCAGATTGTCGTCCTTGCCGGAAATGCCGACCGCCTTGCCGCCGGCGGCGTTGATCGCGGCCACGATCTGCTTGTTGAGCGAGCCGGAGAGCACCATCTCGACCACTTCCATCGCGGCGGCGTCGGTGACGCGCAGACCGTCGATGAACTGCGACTGGATGTTGAGCCGCTTCAGCATCTCGCCGATCTGCGGGCCGCCGCCATGCACCACGACCGGCAGGATGCCGACCTGGCGCAGCAGGGTGATGTCGCGGGCGAAGATGTTGGCCAGTTCCTTGTCCACCATGGCATGGCCGCCATATTTGATGACGAAGCGCTTGCCCGCATATTTCTGCATATAGGGCAGGGCGTCGGTCAGGGTCCGGGCGGTCTTCAGCCAGTACTTGGTGTCGGTCATGCTCATCGGGCGGCCATTGCTCTCCCGGGTTCTTGACCGGGTGGTTAACAGGATGGGTGGAAACAAGGTAATCCGGCGCGCAAAGTGCGGTCAGGGGCCTGCAAAATCAAGGGAAAATCTTGAGACGGGGGGTGAGGGCACCGCCACAGCCGAAAGCCCTTGGCTCCCTTGTCATGGCCCGCTTCAGGCGGGCCATCCACGAGTTCGCCTGCCGCCGGTCAAATAAGACAGGGCCGCGTCCCGCAATGACCATCAGACCCGCCGACCCGCCCAAGCGGCACCTCATCCCCTCTCCCCTCGCGGGAGAGAGTCAGGGTGAGGGGGGCGAGCGAAGAATGCCTCCCAAGACGGTACCGCGACATTGCCGGTGCCCAGGCCCAGTTCCTCAAATTCATGGTCGGCGCAGGCCGACCACCTACGAGTTTCGACCTGGCCGAGACCCGTATACCTTGACGAGGATGTATTCACCGATAAATTGTACGAAATATGATCTGTGCGCGCTTCTCTATTGAGGTCACGATCAGCGTATGAAGAACGCGAGAATGATTGCGATCGCCGCGACGATCGCGGAGATCGGCAGCGGACGACTATTGGGCAACGCATATTGTGATGAACGAAAATCGCACTCTGACCCAGAACTTCTTCTGACCAGGAATTTTCCTGCTAAGGATTGAAAGCGGTGATCAATTTCAATCGACTGATCGTGAACATTCGTTTCCTCATGTGCCTAGCCGTGGGTGTCTTGTTGGTGGGCACTGCGAGTGCAGAGCCGCTAAGCATGCAGGCGCTGCTTTCGCGGGCCAGCTTGCGCGCTCATATAATGTCTATGCTTCAAAATACCAATGAAGCGCCAACAATCGAAGCTAGAAGTGCAGTGGGTGATGAAGCGAGATACTTCTCCAGACGTCTCAATGATGTCAACTTGGGTTTCTCGGCAGATGAAGCGGACGTAAATGCCTACGCTGGCGTCGTATTCTCAACACTAGAAGAATTCTCGTCAGTTGCCGGCCTCCATGTCACCAAGAATGCTCACGCGAATGTGCTCGTAGTCATGGACGCAGATCCAGCAAGCAGATTATTGCGCACTTTGACCCCCCGTGCGCAATCTGCTCTCGCTGAAAGCCTTGATCAACAAAGTGTCTCCTTTGAGGAGTTGAGGGATAGTCTCTCTTGCGTCGCTCTTCCGCAGATATCTAACTCGGGTGAGATAAAGGTTGTCTACATGCTCGTGAAGATAGGGGGGCCGAGCCATCTACTTCCAGAATGTATTGCAGGCATCGCTCCAGTTGTTTTTGGATTGAACTCTGTGACCGGCGGAGTGCGAGACGAAAGTTACCGAGGCACAGCGAAGCTAACGTTAGATTTGCTTTCGATCCAGCTACTCTATTCAATTCCCGATTTCGCTCAAAAAGGAGGAGCAGTCGGAGTCTCTGAGCGTGAAATAGATCGCGCGCTTGATGAGTTCTATGAGGCTATTGGGAGCAAGCAATAGAATCTGTGCAAACGTTTGCAGTAAAATTGGGGTCAGAGTGCCAATTCTTGACTGCTTGATCGATTGATGGCTTGCGAGCAGTGCAGTGAGGCTTGAGGGATTGGTGATGGCAAGGTTGGGCCGGTATTTCTTGCGGGACGTGCCATTGCATGTCATCCATCGGGGCAACCGGACTTCTTCGAAGATGGGAACTATCAGCTTTATCTAGGTTGATTGGGCGAGGCTGCTTTGCTGAACGAAAGTCGCAGTCTGACCCTGATTTCTCGCGACCCCGACTTCTCGACCGTCGACAGAACACAAATTGATATTAGTCAGTCTTGAGTGAGCGCGTATGTACCACTTCATCCGTTTAGCTATCGTCCTCGCCACGGTTGCAGGTCTGATGCTGTTGCCTGCGGCACTTTCGTCCTTTGTTGTAGTTGTGGCGCTGCTATCATTGACGAACGTCGTCGGTGATCGCGTCCGGCTGGCATTCTTGGTGAATGTATTTTTAGCAATTTTCACCACAACATTTGCGAGCCTATTGTCAAAGACGTTACATGAGGCAATTGCGGCAGAGCGAGGATTGGTTTTCGTTTCTCCGGCGCTTCAATGGGCATGTACAGCTTGGACAGAAGTGTTCTCATTGTCTGAAAGGACAATGCAAAGCCCAATGTGCAGACTAGTTCTAAATCCATCCGGCAACGAAGCGGGGATCGGTCTATCGATTCAATGCTTTTTGACGCTTTCGCTGGTGGTACTCTGGATGCCATTCCGAATGACGTATTCCCAAGGCATTGAACTGATCAAGGAGAGGAATCCAGAGATCTTCTCGATATCTGTTCTGAGCGTATTTTTGTCGGGCGCGATCTATAGCGCCGATCGCATAGCTTCCGTGTTTCATGGGTGGCCAGCCGCAATTGAGCAGCGCCCCCTTGTGTTCCTGTTCATATTTCTCACCGTTTGGATAGCGACATCCTTACAGGCTTCGATAAGAGAGTATGCGCGAAAGCTCAATGCCAGATGATTGCAAGTTGGAGGGGTCTGAAAATCAGGGTCAGTGAAGATCAGGGTCAGACTCCAAATGGGCAACGCGCATCTGATGGCCAAGCGGAAACGGGCCGCACAAGACGATCAACAACTGACGAGGCTGCTGTGACGGATGAAGTTCGCACTCTGACCCCGATTTTATGCATGGCGATGAGGCGTGGAGGGAGAGCTTAGTGAAGGTCGATTTGAGTGTGGCGCGCAATTGCGGGCCCACAACACCGAATTGTCTTCTACAAACCTGTGTCGCAAGAGCATTTGCAATTGCTCTTGTATTGTTCTTGCCAAGCCCATGTAGAGCGGAAGAGCCTCCTTCCTTGCGCGTATTGCTGGGGTTGACGGCAATAACAACGGGCATTGGACCCGATCAGGTGGTTGACTTTCTTGCCTTAGCTGAGGTCGCCAATGACGCCGAGCCCCATCTTGTCCGATGGGATCAAGAAACAGTTACGCTTGGACTAATTGTCTCGGAAGATGCCCCGACTGAACTCGTTCAGGAAGTGGTTGCCGATGTCGAAGCAGCTTTTAAATACGTGCATCGGAAACTTGATGTCTGCATTCGCAGTGGAGCCCAAAGACCGGAGGCGTTTGTCAATCAAGAGCGCTCGATAAAGACTTGCGAAGCACGAGAGACAGAAATCGACCTTGTTGTGGATTTCTCTGCAACTTCAATTCTTGAGAACGCGCACACGTCGCAGCTGCCGAGTAAGTCGGAGAATGTATTTTTGAAACGATACTGGAACGCAGCTAGGAAAATTAGTGTGACGCAGCCACATGCCGGTATCTGTGACGTCGGAATTGCCACTGACGTCGATGCTCAAAGAATCTCTGGCGCAGGCGGAATGATTCGCGCAGCCAACTTTCGACAGAATGCGCTGCCTCTGCTGAAAAAATGCTCGACGGAATTGGGGTACCTTCTTTTGGGCGCAACGCATCTGCGAGAACCGAATGAAGTGGGGCGCGGCGTGGTGAGTCCGGTGTTGTTGAGGCTTCTTTACAGCAATGACTTTCAATCAGGAGAGAGCCGAACCTCAGTAGCCAACAAGATTCGCAGAGCTATGCAGGTGAACTAGCTGTCTATCGAATTCGGAAACTCGGGCATTCAGAAATCCGGATCAGAGAGTGATTTCTTCCTCACTTTCTCCTGATGAGCTGGGCCATCGCCAGTTTCAGGATGATACCAGCGTCGGCGCCCGGATTGTGCACAAAGTCGATTATTCTCGACATTTCAATCCCGGTTCCAGTCACGCGGAATAGTCTGACCAGATTGCCATGAATCGCGTGCTGGACATCGCTGCTCGGCAGGCCATCGCGCAACAAATCTTCTATTGCCGCGACCGTCTTTGAAGGAAGTCGGATGGGCGCGGTGATCGTGAAGACGAGTGTCTGATCTTCCGGCACTGACTTGGAGAGCGCGTCCTTCAGGTTGGCAATGACGCGCAGGGCCACTTTATCGAACCGCAAGGCAAGTCCTTGCGCCTTGCAGGTCTCGGCGACGGCTCGCTCGATCTTCGACAATGCGACACTCATGCGGCGACCTCCTTTCGACGGAAGGGCGAGCTATGGAGTGGCCGGTCCCGCCCTTACCCCTGCTCCGCCAACGCGGCGAGTGCGTCGCGCACTTCGGTGAGGCCATCGCCTTCCTCGGCGCTGGTGACGAGGATTTCCGGGTGGGCGGCGGGGCGGCGCTTGATCGCGTCCAGGAACTTCTGGCGGTTGGCCTCGAGCTCTTTGGGCTTCAGCGTGTCGGCCTTGGTCATGACGACCTGATAGGAAAGGGCGAAGCGGTCGAGCAGGTTCATGAGCTCGATATCGCTTTCCTTGTAGCCGTGTCGGGCGTCGATGAGGAGCATCACGCGCCTTAAGTTGGCGCGGCCGCGTACATAGCCTTCGATGAGTTCCGACCATTCCGCCTTCTTCGCCTTGCCGACCTTGGCATAGCCGTGGCCCGGCATGTCGACGAGGACGAGCTTGCCGTCGAGGTCGAAGAAATTGAGCTGCTGCGTGCGCCCCGGCGTCTGCGAGACGCGGGCCAGCGTCTTGCGCCCGGTGAGCGCGTTGACGAGGCTCGATTTGCCTACGTTCGATCGGCCGGCGAAAGCCACTTCGATCGGGCCCATCGGCGGCAGCTGTTCAAGGGTCATCGCCCCGGCGACGAACTTGCACTCCTTGTGGAAGAGCTTGTCGCCCGGTGATCTTTCGCCCGCTTTGCGCTCGCCGCTCACAGTCTCTTGCCCATAGCCCGCGTCAGGCTTTCTTTGCTTGTTTGGCCGGTGTCGTGCCGTGGCGGTACATGATGTAGCGCTGCTGGGCGATGGACAGCGTGTTGTTCCAGGCCCAGTAGATGACGAGACCAGCCGGCATCGAGCCCAGCATGAAGGTGAAGATGAACGGCATCACCGCGAACATCTTGGCCTGCACGGGATCGGGCGGCGTCGGGTTGAGGCGCATCTGGGCCCACATGGTGAAGCCCATGATGAGCGGCCACACGCCGATCGACAGAAGATGCAGGATGCCGCCGACGACCGGCATCGTGAAATAGAGATGCGGGTCCCACGGGATGAGGCCGAAGAGGTTGAGGAAGGTCGTGGGATCGGGCAGCGACAGATCGTGGATCCAGCCGAAGAACGGCGCCTGGCGCATGTCGATGGTGACATAGAGCACCTTGTAGAGCGCGTAGAAGACCGGGATCTGCACCAGGATGGGGAGGCAGCCTGCCGCCGGATTGACCTTCTCCTTCTTGTAGAGGGCCATCATCTCCTGCTGGAAGCGCTGCTTGTCCTCGCCATATTGCTCCTTGAGCTCGGCCATCTTCGGCTGCAGCGCCTTCATCTTGTTCATGGAGGCGTAGGATTTGTTGGCGAGCGGGAACATCACCGCCTTGACGCAGATCGTCAGGATCAGGATGGCGATGCCCATGTTGCCGACATAGCGCACGATCCAGTCGAGGAAGGCGTGGAGCGGCTTGGTGAGGAAGAAGAACCAGCCGAAATCGACGGCGCGCTCGAACAGCGGAATGCCCAGATTGTCGCGATAGGATTCGAGCAGGCGGATTTCCTTGGCGCCGGCGAAGACCTGATGCGTGAAGCTGGCGCTGGCGCCGGCTGCGACCTCGCGCTGATCGGCAACGTAATCGGCCTGATAGGAATCGAATTTCGGGTCGTAGAGGTAGTGCGCCGTGATCTTGGCATCGGCCGGGGCGACCTGCGCCACCAGCCAGTACTTGTCGGAAATGCCGACCCAGCCGCCGGTGCTGGCATGGTCCATCGATTTCGGCTCGTTGGCGTCGGCATCCTCGGCATGGCTTTTGACCGAGCCGTACTTCTCTTCATTGAGCGTGCCGTCGAAGACGCCCATCGGGCCTTCGTGCAGCACATAGGTCTGGCTGGGCGAGGGCGGCAGGCCGAAGCGCGCGACGCGCGAATAGGGCGAGAGCGAAATGGCACTGCCGCTGTTGTTCGTGACCGAATCCTCGACCTTGAACATATAGCCGTCGTCGATCGAGATCTTGCGCGTGAAGACGAGCCCCGCGCCATTGTCCCAGGTGAGGGTCACCGGCGATTGCGGCGTCAGCTTGGCGGCTGCATCGGCGCTCCACACGGTCGTGGCATTCGGCACGGCCACACCC
>CAZUAL010000226.1:0-6702 GCA_964618305.1 uncultured Dongia sp.
CAACGCCATGGCGATGACGATGCGCTGCTTCTGCCCGCCGGAGAGCTGATGCGGCTTGGCGCCGGCCCGCGCCTCGAGCCCCATCAGGGCGATCATCGCCTCGACCTTGCGCTTGATATCGGCCTTGGACAGGCGCTTCTGTTCGAGCCCGAAGGCCAAGTTCTGCGCCACGTTCATGTTTGGGAAAAGCGCGTAATGCTGCATCACCATGCCGATGCCGCGATCCTTGGGCGCCAGACCCAGTATGTCGCGCCCGGCCAGCGTCAGGCGACCGGCATCGGGCTCGACGAGCCCCGCGACCGAGCGCAGCAACGTGGTCTTGCCGCAGCCCGACGGCCCCACCAGCACGCACATTTCGCCGCGCTCGATATCGAGATCGATATCGGCAAAGATCCGGACATCGTCGAAGCTCTTGGCGAGCCCCCGCATCTCGACGAAGCTCATGTCTTCTCCTTCCGCTGCATCAAGGCCGCGATGATGGCGCTTGAAAGCAGCCACACGACGATGAAATAGACCATGACGACGACGCTGGTGAGCCGGCCGCTGCCTTCCCGCAGCACGTTCATGAAGACCTGCAGCGTCGGATAGTGGCCGCCGACCAGCAGATTGGCATAGACGAACTCGCTGATCGCCAGCGTGAAGTTCATGACCAGCCCGACGACGATGCCGCGCGTCACCGACGGCAGGATGACGCAGCCCATGATGGTGAGATCGCCGGCACCGACCAGGCGGCCGGCCTCGATGATCTCGGAAACGGCGATGGCGCGCAGATTGTTCTTGATCGGCACGTAATAGAACGAGGCGCCCAGGGGCACATAGCCAAAGATGAGCACGAAGGGAGTGCCGTTGAGCTGGATGCCGTATTGGCCCGAATAGATGCGCAGGAGTCCGAGTGCAAGGACGATGCCCGGCACCGCATAGGGAATGATGACGAGGGCACCAAGCCAGCGGTCGAGGGAGGGAAGGTAGCAATGCCCCGCGATCACCGCCGGCACCGTCACCAGGGCGGAGACGAGCATGGCGCCGGTCGCAATGACGAGCGAGTTGACGAGCGCGTCGTCAAAGCGCGGGTCGGTGAAGATCTGTGCCACATAATTGCTGGTGAGGCTGACCGGCAGGATGGTGCCGGCCCAATCGGTGGCAAAGGCATTGAGCGAGACAGCCAGCATGGGCAGAAGCTGCAGCGCCAGATAGAAGCCGATGGCAATGGACGCCGCGTCGAGCCGCGCGAATGGATTGGACCGCCCGGTCATTTGTAATACCGCCGCAGCAGGGTTTGTTCGACGATGACCGGAAGAGCCAGCACGAGGACCAGCAGCGTCCCCAGTGCGTCGGCCAATTGCGGATCTGAAAAGACATCGCCCGCGGCAAGCTCGCCGATGCGTAACGTTACGAGATTGGCATTGCCGCCGATCAGCGCATAGGCGGTGGCATAGGTCCCCATGGCGTTGGCAAAGAGCAGGATGAAGCTGCCGATGAGGCTCGGCATCAGGATCGGCAGGCCGATCCGCCACCAGAAGGCAAGGCGCGAGGCGCCGACGAGGGCCGCTGCTTCCTCCACCTCCGGCGTCAAGGCACACAAGGCCGGGAAGATGAGCAGCACGCCAAGCTGTACCTGCAGATAGGCATAGACCAGTATCAGCCCACCGGTCGAATAGATGTTGAGCTGGTCGACGATGCCGGTCTTGGCCAGGAGCAGCGTGAAAGAACCGCTGATGCCGAACATGATGATGAAGGCGAAGGCGAGCGGGAAGCCGGTGAAGTTCGAGCCCATGTTGGAGAAGGTGAGGACGGCCTGCTGCCAGCCGTCGGGCATGCGGCGCAGCATGTTGGCGATGGGGAGGGCCAGGCCCAAACCGATCGCGGCGGTCGCCAGCGAGATGAGGCAACTGGTGCGGAAGGCCGTGCGGTGGAAGGCCGAGCCCAGAATCTCGCCGTAATGGGCGAGCGTCAGCCCGTCATCTGACTGGAAGCTGTTCCAGGCGACGGCGACAAGCGGTGCGATCTCAAAGCACAAAAGCAGCGCCAGGAGCGGCACTGCGAACAGGAAAGCGAGGAGTTTGAATTTGCCGGTCATCGGTCGATCGGGGAATGGAACGCGGGCCGCGCCAATGATGGGCGCGACCCGGCCTTTCTCAAGCCGCCGTCAGAGCTTCGAGGCGACCTCTTCCTGCCACTTCTTGGCCATCACCTTGGCGGCATCGGTCCAGATATCCGCCTTGATCGGACGTGCCTTGGCATATTGCTCGGCGGGCAGCACCTTTTCCGCCGTCTCCGGCGGCAGGGTGATGTGGTCGATGCGGATCGGCCGCGCATAGCCGTTGGCGAAGTCGATCTGACCGGCATCGCTGAAGGCATATTCCTTGGTCAGCTTGGCCAATGCCGGGTGCTTGGCGTAAGGGTTGAGCACGATTGTATAGCCGCTGGTGACCGAACCGTCCGCGGGGATGAGCACGTCCCACTTGTCGCGGCCCACCATGTCGCGCCAGGACAGGGCGTTGAAATCCCAGACGATGCCGACCTGAACCTCGCCCTTTTCCATCAGCGCCGCGTTGACGTTGATGGGCAGCAGCCGCTTCTGTTCGGCAAGCTTGGCAAAGAGGTCGATCGCCGGCTGCAGATCTTCCTCGCCGCCACCCTGCGCGATCGCCGCCGCGAGGACCGCCGCATTGGACTGCGCCGCCTTGCCGACTTCGCCGACCGAGACCTTGTAATCGCCGGTGAGAAGATCGGCGAAGCTCTTGGGCGGGTTCTTGACGTCCTTCGAGATGACGAAAGCGATGGTGCCGGTATAGCCCAGCGACCAATTGCCGTCCGCATCCTTGGCCCAGTCGGGGATCTGGTCCCAGGTCGTGGGCTTATAGGGCACGGCAAGGCCGCGCTTCACCGAGATCGGGCCGAATTCCAGGCCGATCTCGCCGATATCGGCGGAGGCGTTGTTCTTCTCCGCTTCGAACTTCGCCAGTTCCTCGGCGCTCGACATGTCGGTATCGGTGTGCTTGACGCCGTACTTCGCCATGACGGCTTTCCAGAGGCCGCCCCAGTTCGCCCAATCATCCGGCATGCCGAGGCTGACGATCTCACCTTCGGCTTTCGCCTTGGCTTCAAGCTCGGCAATCGATTCTTCTGCAAACGCGTTTGTGCTGATGAGGCCAGCGGCAAGCAAGGCCGTGGCGCCAATGATCCTCAATGACATGCGGGTCCCTTCCCAAGAGAGTGACGCGGTAGAACCGACAGCGAGGCTAGCCAGCGAAGATGACAGTTTCGCTATCGCCTGTCAGGTGCAGGGATTGGACCGAATGTGGAGGAAATGCCGATGCGGCCGATACAAATTCAGTATCGGCCGCATCAATGCCAGCAACCTTTCGCGCTATGCCGCAGCGCGTTCGGCAAGCCATGCGTCGGTCGCCACGAGCTTGGCATAGGTGCCGCCGAGTGCCGACATGAAGGCGGCATGAACCTCTTCCGCCGGCACGATCTTGCCATTGAAATCAAGATCGCGCGTGGCGCAGGCGTCATGCACCAGGGTGACGGCATAGCCGAAATCGGATGCCGCCCGCGTCGCGGCATCGATGCACATATGGCTCATGGCACCGCAGATGACGAGATCCGTGACCCCCGCCGCATCAAGGCGAGATTTGAGATCGGTTCCAAGGAACGCGTTCACCTCGCTCTTCACCACCAGCGCTTCGCCCGCCAAGGGCTTGGCCTTGCCGTGAATCTCGGCACCACTGCTGCCCTTGGCGAAGAAGGGCGCGTCCGGCTCTTCCATCACATGCTGCACATGAAAGACGGGTTCGTTTCCGGCACGCGCGGCGGCGATGAGCCGGGCCACGTTGTCGGCCGCCCGTTCCATGTGCGCAAGCGTCCAGCGCCCGCCGGGGAAGTAATCGTTCTGCACGTCGATGACGAGAAGGGCGCGCTTGGTCATGTCTCTCTCTCCATTCTTCTATGCGCGTTTCGATATGGTCTTTCTAGGCCCGCGGGCGCATTCTGCCCATTGGCGGAATTGACATAGATCTGGTCAAAACTGACAAACCTGGTGAGGCCGGCAAATGGGCGAGAAATCGAAGATCATCGCGATCGGCATCCTCTGCTATCCCGGCGCCCAGGCGGCGGCGGTGCACGGCCTCAGCGACATGTTCCTGACCGCCAACCGGCTGTGCCGCGAAGCCGGACTCGCCACGGCACCGCGCCTTAGTGTCAGCCATTGGGGTTTCGATGCCGGCGGGGCGCTCGTCACCTTGCCGGGATCGCCGGATCCGGCACCCCGGCACCTCGATGTGATCATCCTGCCCCCGGCGCTCGACCCGGAACCGATCGGCCCGCGGCAGGCGCGTCTCACAGCCTGGCTCAAGAAGCAGCACGGGGCGGGCAGCGTCATCGCCTCGGTCTGCGTCGGCGCCTTCCTGCTCGCGGAAACCGGGCTCCTCGACGGGCGCACGGCGACGACCCATTGGTCGCTGGCCGAGGAGATGGCGGAGAAATTCCCGCATGTGACGGTCGACGCCGACAAGCTCCTCATTGAGGATGGCGACATCGTCACGGCGGGCGGAATCATGGCCTGGGTCGAGCTCGGCCTCAAGATCATCGAACGCTTCATCAGCCCGGCGATCGTGCTCAGTGTCGCCCGCTTCTTCCTGGTTGACGCGGCCGGGCGCGAGCAGCGCTTCTATTCGGCCTTCAGCCCGAAGCTCGCCCATTGCGACGAGCGGATCTTGAAAGTGCAGCATTGGCTGCAGCGGCATTTCCTGAAGAAGGTGGCGGCACCCGACATGGCATCGGTCGCGGGCCTGAGCGAGCGTACCTTCCTGCGCCGCTTTCAAAAGGCGACGGGCGAGAACCCGACGCGCTATCTGCAGCTTCTGCGCCTTGCCAAGGCGCGCGAGATGCTGGAACTCACGCGCCAGACAATCGACCGCATCGCCTACCGCGTCGGCTACGAAGATCCGGGCGCCTTCACCAAGCTCTTCCACGCCCAGATCGGCCTGACGCCGAGTGAATATCGGAAACGGTTCGGAGTCGGGGCGGAGTAACCAAGCCATACATACTTGTCATCCTCCGCGAAGGCGGAGGATGCACGACTTGCTTCCTTTGCGCGTCGGCGAACTCGTGGATGCCCGGGCCAAGCCCGGGCATGACAACGAGAGACGGCTACAGAATGAACTTCGAGAGATCGGCGTTCTTGGCCAAGGGTGCCACACGCTCGCGGACATAAGTGCCGTCGATCGTGACTGTCTTCCCGCCATTCTCGGAGGCGGTGAAGCTCACCTCTTCAAGCAGCCGTTCCAGCACCGTCTGCAGGCGCCGCGCGCCGATATTCTCGACCGTGGCGTTGATCTCGGTCGCGAGGTCGGCCAGCGCATCGATCGCGTCGTCGGTGAAATCGAGTGTCAGATCCTCGGTCTTCATCAGTGCCACATATTGCTTGATGAGGCTTGCTTCCGGCTCAGTGAGGATGCGCCGCAGATCGGCGCGGGAGAGCGCATCGAGTTCGACGCGGATGGGAAGGCGCCCCTGCAGTTCCGGCAGGAGGTCGCTGGGCTTCGCGATGTGGAAGGCGCCCGAGGCGATGAAGAGGATATGATCGGTCTTCACCGGCCCGTGCTTGGTGGCGACGGTGGTGCCTTCGATGAGCGGCAGCAGATCGCGCTGCACGCCTTCGCGGCTGACATCGGCGCCGGCCCGTTCGGAGCGCGCGCAGATCTTGTCGATTTCGTCGATGAAGACGATGCCGTTCTGTTCGACCGCGCGGATCGCCTCGCTCGTCACCTTCTCCTGGTCAAGAAGCTTGTCCGCTTCCTCCGCTACCAGAACCTCATAGGATTCGGCCACACTCATGCGGCGCGTCTTGGTGCGGTTGCCGAAAGCATTGCCCAGCACCTCGTTCAAGTTGATCATACCCATCGAGGCGCCCGGCATGCCCGGAATGTCGATGGTCGGCATCGACGCATTGCCGGACTCCTTGACGTTGAGTTCGATCTCTTTGTCGTCCAATTCACCGCTTCTGAGCATGCGGCGGAACTTGGCGCGCGTCTCGGCCCCCGCACCTTCACCGACCAGCGCGTCGAGCACGCGCTCCTCGGCCAGCGTCTCCGCCTTGGCATGGACCTGGCGGCGCATTTTTTCCTTCGACATGGAAATGCCGATCTCGATCAGGTCGCGCACGATCTGTTCGACATCGCGCCCGACATAGCCGACTTCGGTGAACTTGGTCGCTTCGACCTTGATGAAGGGCGCTTGCGCGAGCTTGGCGAGGCGCCGGGCAATTTCGGTCTTGCCGACACCCGTCGGGCCGATCATCAGGATGTTCTTCGGGCTCACTTCCTCGCGGATGCCGGGCTCGAGCTGCTGCCGGCGCCAGCGGTTGCGGAGCGCGATCGCCACGGCGCGCTTGGCATCGTTCTGCCCGACGATGAAACGGTCGAGCTCGGACACGATCTCGCGCGGGGTGAGCGAGGAGGTGACGAGCGGCTCCTCGGCCTTGGCCGAATTCTTGCGGGCGGCGTTGCTGTCGTTCATGAGCGTCAGAGCTTTTCGATGAGAATATTGTGGTTGGTATAGATGCAGATGTCGCCGGCGATCTTCATTGCCTTCCGGGCGATCGTTTCGGCATCGAGGCCGTCGACATCGACGAGGGCGCGCGCGGCCGCCAGCGCATAGGCGCCGCCCGAGCCGATGCCGATGAGCCCGTCCTCGGGC
>CAZUAL010000227.1:0-4242 GCA_964618305.1 uncultured Dongia sp.
CGCCTGGGGCCTCCTCTACGGCGTGCTGCTCTGCAATGCCCGCGCGATGGGTGAGTTCGGGGCGGTTTCGGTCGTTTCCGGACACATACGCGGCCAGACCAACACGATGCCGCTCCATGTCGAGATCCTCTACAACGAGTACGATTTCGTCGGCGCCTTCGCCGTGGCGTCGCTTCTGGCCCTGCTTGCGCTTGTGACGTTGGCGGCCAAATCCTTCCTCGAATGGCGCTATGGCGACCGGCTTTCGGCCGGGCGCGCGCACTGACGCCAAAGGAGTTTCCCCATGAGCTTGCTGGCACAAGGCATCGTCAAATCCTTCGGCACCTTCAAGGCGCTGAACGGTGTGGACCTCAATATCGAGAAAGGCGAGTTCGTCGCTCTTCTGGGTCCTTCGGGGTCTGGAAAGACGACATTGCTGCGCATCCTCGCCGGCCTCGATGCGCAGGATCAGGGCCAAGTCCTTTTCAATGACGAGGACATGAGCGGCCGCGATCTGCGCGAGCGGCGCGTCGGCTTCGTGTTCCAGCATTACGCGCTCTTCAAGCACATGAACGTCGCCGAGAATATCGGCTTCGGCCTGCGCGTGCGTCCGCGTGCCCAGCGCCCGGCCAGTTCCGAGATCAAAGCGCGCGTCGACGAACTGCTTCATCTTGTCCAGCTGGAGAAGCTCGGCGACCGCTATCCCAGTCAATTGTCGGGCGGCCAGCGCCAGCGCGTGGCACTGGCCCGGGCACTTGCCATCGAGCCCTCGGTGCTGCTGCTGGACGAGCCGTTCGGCGCGCTGGATGCCAAGGTTCGCAAGGAACTGCGCCGCTGGCTGCGCCGGCTGCACGAAACGATGCAGTTGACCAGCATCTTCGTCACCCCCGACCAGGAAGAGGCGCTGGAACTTGCCGACAAGGTGGTCATCATGAACAACGGCCGAATCGAGCAGGTCGGTTCGCCGGAAGCTGTCTACCACCGCCCGGAAACCGCCTTCGTCTACGAATTCCTCGGCGGCGCCAACAGGGTCCCGTGCGAGGTGCGGAACGGGACCATCCGCGTTGGCGGCACCGACCTACCCGCACTGAAATCCGATATCAGGGACGGCGGCGGCGTTGCCTATGTAAGGCCGGACGAGGTGATCCTGCGCGCGCCGAACCAGCCGGGAATTCCGGCCATTGTGCAGCATGTGTTCCGGGCAAGCCCGCTGCCCCGCGTCGAAGTGCAACTCGCCGACGCCCCCATTTCCCTTGACGTAACCCTGCCAAGCGATAGCTTCGGCGCGGCTCTCACAAAGGGACAGCGGGTAACATTGGACTTCTCCCGGTTCGATGTCCTCCAGGGATGATGGATAGTACGGCTCTTTCCTTAAGCAATATCACCTTCCTTATTGGGGTTTTAGCCCTGGCCGGCTGCGGGTCCGGATTCCTGGCGGGAATGCTGGGTGTCGGTGGCGGCATCGTCGTCGTGCCGGCGCTTTTCCATGTGCTGGAAGCTTTTGACGTGCCCCTCGACCTCAGGATGCACATCGCGGTCGGCACGTCGCCTGGATCGATCGTGCCGACCTCGATCATCTCTCTGCGCGCCCATCACAAACGCGGCGGTGTCGACTGGCAGCTCCTGAAGCAGTGGGCGCCGTGGATCGCTCTCGGCGTCATCCTTGGATCGATCATTGCCTCGGATGTCCGGGGGGCCACGCTGACGCTCATCTTCGCGATCATGAGCCTACTGGTCGCCACCTACCTCGCCATCGGCCGTCCGGACTTTCATTTGACCGACAAGCTGCCGGGCACGCCAATCCGTCAGGCCATCTGCCTCTTCATCGGCGGCGTTTCCGCGATGATGGGGATCGGCGGCGGCAGTCTTTCGGTGCCGGCGATGACACTCTGCTCCTATCCCATCCGCCGTGCCGTCGCGACGGCCTCGGCGATCGGCCTCATCATCGCCGTGCCAGGTGCGCTGACCTTCATGGTAACGGGCCTCGGCGAGACGGGCCTGCCGACAGGTTCGCTGGGCTTCGTCAATCTCATCGCTGTCGCCGCCCTGGTGCCAAGCTCGCTGATCTTCGCACCGCTTGGCGCCAAGGTTGCCCACAGCATCCCGCAGATCGTGCTCAGGCGCTGCTTTGCCTGCTTCCTGATGATCACGTCGCTGCGCATGTTCTATTCACTTCTCTGACAAGGCCCAACGCCATGAAACAGCACGCTATCGGCATCATCGGGCTCGGCATAATGGGCCGCGAAATGGCGGACATGCTGGCGGCTCATCCGCGTTTTAAGGTCGTTGCCGGCTGCGACCCGGCGCGCCCCGATGTCCCTTTCCCCCTGGTCGGATCCGCCGCAGAGCTGGTTGCGGATGGCAGGGTCGAGGCCGTCTATACGGCGACGCCGCCGGCTTTCCATGAGGAAGTCGTTCGTCTGACCTGTGCCGCGCGCAAGCCGCTTCTGTGCGAAAAGCCACTCGCCCACAATATTCCCTCCGCGCGCACCTGCTGCGATCTCGTCGCTACCGCCGGCATTTCCGCCGCCGTCAATTTTTCCTATGCGGCACGGGGAATCGCCGTGCAACTCACCCGCGTTGTAAGGAACGGCGATATCGGCGCGGTCGAGAGCGCGCATCTTCGTGTTCGTTTCGGCAGCTGGCCGCGTTCCTGGCAAGAGGGGGCCGGCGCCTGGCTGGCGCAGCCGGCCGAGGGCGGCTTCACCCGCGAGGTCGTGTCGCATTTCGTCTTTCTTGCCAACCGCCTCTTTGGCAAAGGGCGCCTGGGCCACTGCAAGGTTGAACGCGGGTCCGCCGGCACGGAAACGAGCCTCGCCGCCGTGATCGACTATCCGAAGATTCAATTCAGCATCGACGCCGCGATCGGCGGCGACCGTGATGACGACAACCGCTTCACCGTCAAGGGCGGCAAGGGCGAGATATCGATCGTCGACTGGAGCCTGCTCGACTATGAAGGCGATGCCGGGCCACGCCCGCCCGCCACGTCGCAGCTCGATGCGCTGGCCGCCATGCTTGATGGAAAGCCCCATGAATTGGCGAGTTTCGCGGAAGGGCTCGCCGTCGCCGAATTGATCGAAGAGATGCTGTCGCGATAGGAGAAGCCGCATGAGCCTCGATTTCAATGGGCAACGCATCGTCATTACCGGCGGGAGCCGTGGCATCGGCCGATCGATCGCCCTCGCATTCGCCAGCGCCGGTGCGGACGTGTCAATCTGCGCCCGGGGTGCCTCGACACTCGAGGAAACACGTGGAGAGATCGCCGCGCGGGGCGGGAAAGTTCACGCCGCTACCTGCGATCTCTCTGACGGCAAGGCCGTCGCTGCCTATATCGGGGAGGCCGCCTCGGCACTCGGCGGCATCGACATTCTGGTCAGCAACGCCTCCGGCATCGACAATAGTGACGATCCCTGGGGTAATTGCTTCAATGTCGATGTCATGGCCGCCGTACGGGCCACCGCCGCGGCAGAGCCCTTCCTGACGGCTTCAAAGTCCGGCGCCGTCATCTACATTTCATCGATTTCCGGCATGATGCCGTCAGCCGAAAACCCGGCCTATGCCGCCGCCAAGGCGGCTCTCATCAATTTCACTTCATCGGAGGCGCTGCGCCTCGCCCCAAAGAAGGTGCGCGTCAATGGTATCGCCCCTGGCTCGATCGATTTCCCCGGTGGGTATTGGGATCGTTGCCGGCAGGAGACCCCCAAGATCTACGCCGACGTTCAGGCATCCATCCCCTTCGGCCGTTATGGCAGGCCGGATGAGATAGCCCAGGCCGCCCTCTTCCTTGCCTCGCCGATGGCAAGCTGGGTCACCGGCCAGACATTGGTCGTCGACGGGGGTCAGGTGCTGCGCGGCTAGGAATCCACTTCAGCGCGCCTCGGTCCAGTCCTGCAGCGGCGCCAGTGTCTCGACGAAGCGCTGCCTGCGCTTGGGCAAACCGGCCAAATCCAGAATCAATTCGATGATCCTTTCGAGACCCTTGCCTTCCCGCATGTTGGCAAGAACGAATGGCTTACCTTTGCGCTGGGCTTCAGCATCGCGCGCCATCACGTCGAGATCGGCATGAACGATTGGCGCAATGTCGGTCTTGTTGATGACGAGAATATCCGAGCGCGTGATGCCGGGCCCGCCCTTCCGCGGGATCTTGTCCCCCGCCGAAACGTCGATGACATAGATGGTGAGGTCGGCCAGTTCCGGCGAGAAGGTGGCGCTGAGATTGTCGCCGCCGGATTCCACGAACAGTATCTCCAGCGCCGGGAACCT
>CAZUAL010000227.1:4252-6665 GCA_964618305.1 uncultured Dongia sp.
CGCGATCCGCTCCAGCGGCAGAACGCCGGCCCGCATCAGGAACTTCGCATCCTCGCTCGTATAGATATCGTTCGTGATGACGGCAATATCGTAGTTACCGGCCAGGCACCGGCATAGGCGTTCAAGGAGCGCCGTCTTGCCGGAGCCAACGGGTCCGCCAATACCGATTCGAATGGGAAGGGTCATGATCGGAACAACCTCGTATATTGTGTTTCGTGCTGCATGCTGGTCCAGTCGACCACCAAGGCGGCGCTGCCCAGATCATCGAGTGTTTGCAGGCGAAGAGATGCCAGCAGCGCCGCTATCTGCGGCTCCAAAGCCGCGATGATTTTGAGACCATCGCTTTGCCCCAGCGGGATGAGCCGCACGCCCGCCGACACGAGATTGGCGGCGAAAGCCGTCAGGTATGATCCAGCGAGCAACCCTTCGCCGATACCGGCCACCGCACCAAGCGCGCCAACCGCGACCGGATAGGTGATTGGCGCGCCGGCATGACTCAAAGCCGTCACCACCGGATGGTCCTTGTAAATCGGCCACCCGGCGGCGACCGCCTTCATGAAGGCCGCCCCCTGCGCCACCGATTCCTGCGCCAGTTCTTTCGTGCCCCGCAATGCGTTTGCCCTGCGCAGAACCCGACCGATTTCCTGCAGGTCCTGAGCGATCGTCGCGCGGTGCGCCGCCAGCAACAGCAAGGAATCGTTACGGCCGGCGCCGAAGCGCAGAATACCTTCGATCCACTTGTCGAGGCCCGCGACATCGCGCACCAATGCGTCTTCAACGGCAAACTCGATCCCGTGCGAATAGCTGAAGCCACCGACGGGAAAGGCCGGTGACAACCAGGTGAGCAGCCGCATCGCGGTGGCTTCACCCGCATCAGTGTGTATGCGTATGCGGTCCATGCTCATGACCATGGGTGTCGCCGGCCGCGTAGGCGCCGCCTTCCGGATGGAACGGCGCCTCGACAAGGCTGAGATCGGCGCCGAGCCCCTTCAGCATGGCGCGCAACACGGCATCGTCGACGATGCGCAGCCGCTCACCATCGACGATTTCCGCCGCTGTGTGCCGGTTACCGACATGCCAGGCAAGGCGTGCCAGATGGCGCGCGTCCCGTGCCTTGACCTCGAGCACCTGCTCGGGGGCGGCGACAACCCGGATAAAGCCGTTGCCCATCATCTGCAAGCCGTCCCCATCGGCAAGGCGCGCCGGCCGCTCCAGATCGAGCAGGAAGGGCTGACCGGAATCATCAGTCAGACGAATGCGCCGGCGGCAGCGATCGGCATAGATCAGCGTCACGGTGCCGACCTCCTGCGCCTTCGGCCAGTAGCCGGCGGGTATCACTGCGGTAGCTTGTCGCAAATCCTGGTGCATGATCAGAAGAGGAAATATCGCTGGGTCATCGGGAGAGATGTCGCCGGCTCGCAAACGAGCAGACGGCCATCGGCGCGGACCTCATAGGTTTCGGAATCGACCTCGATGACCGGCAACGCATCGTTGCGGATCATGTCCTTTTTCTTAACCGTGCGCGTATCGGCGACGGGAACGAGTTGCCGTTCGAGCCCCAGTGCCCGCCCGACATCGCGCTCGATGGCCGCGGCGCTGAGAAAAGTAACCGCACATTCCTTAAGTGCCTTGCCGAAAGCGCCGAACATCGGCCGGGCATGAACCGGCTGCGGTGTCGGGATGGACGCATTCGGATCACCCATGGGTGCCGCAATGATCATGCCGCCCTTGATGACAAGATCCGGCTTGACCCCGAAGAATGCCGGGCGCCACAGGACGAGATCGGCAAGCTTGCCCACGGCGATGGAGCCGATCAGATGCGCCATCCCCTGCGCCAGGGCGGGATTGATCGTATATTTGGCGAGATAGCGCTTCACGCGGTTATTGTCGTTCTCCGATGGATCGCCAGCCAGACTGCCGAACTGCGCCTTCATCTTGTGCGCGGTCTGCCAGGTCCGGATGATCACCTCTCCGACGCGGCCCATCGCCTGGCTATCGGACGACATCATGCTGATGGCACCCATATCATGCAGCAGATCCTCGGCGGCAATCGTTTCACGGCGGATGCGGCTTTCGGCAAAGGCGACATCTTCCGGGATTCGGGAATCGAGATGATGGCAGACCATGAGCATGTCGAGATGCTCGTCGAGCGTGTTGACCGTGAAGGGGCGTGTCGGATTGGTCGATGATGGCAGCACGTTCGGGAGCCCGCACAGCTTGATGATATCCGGCGCATGGCCGCCACCGGCGCCCTCCGTGTGATAAGCGTGAATGACACGGTCCTTGAAGGCCGCGACCGTTCGCTCGACAAAGCCGGACTCGTTCAGCGTATCGGTGTGGATAGCGACCTGCACATCCATGCGGTCGGCGACGCTCAGGCAATTATCGATCGCTGCCGGCGTGGTGCCCCAAT
>CAZUAL010000228.1:0-6593 GCA_964618305.1 uncultured Dongia sp.
TCGAGCGCCAATTCCATGGCGCGCTCCGCCTTGCCGCAGCAATTGGCGGCGATGAAGACGCGCCCGCCGAGCAGCCATTCGGAAGCGACCGCGAAGCCCTTCCCTTCCTCGCCCAGAATCTGCCGCTTGTTGAGGCGCACATTGTCGAAGAAGAGTTCCCAATTGTCGTAGGCGCGGTAGGAGACGCAGCGCGGGCCGCGGCGGATGGTGAAGCCCGGCGTGCCGCGATCGATTAGGAAGGCCGTGATCCGCTTGCGGGGGCCGCGCTTCGTTTCATCGACGCCCGTCACCGTGAAGACGATGGCGTAATCGGGCTCCCACACGCCGGTGATGAAATGCTTGGCGCCGTTGATGATGTAATCGTCGCCATCGGCCTCGGCGCGCGTCGTGATCGACATCGCATCAGACCCCGCGCCGGGCTCGGTCAGCGCAAAAACTTCCGACTTCTCGCCACGAACGGTGGGCAGAAGGTATTTCTCGATCTGCTCGTCCTTGCAGGCCATCAGGATGTAGGAAGGCCGGCCGACGAATTTCTGCACCGCCCAATTGACCTTGCCGAGCTCGCGTTCGAACAGCATCTGCGACATGACATCGAGGCCGGCACCACCCACGGATTCCGGCATATTGGCGGAATAGAGGCCAAGCGCCTTCGCCTTCTCCTTGATGGCAAGACCGATCTCCTTGGGCACATGGCCCAGCTTGTCGACCTCGCGCTCCACGGGATAGAGCTCCTTCTCGACGAAGGCGCGGGTGGTCTCGACCAGCAATCGCTGTTCGTCGGTCGGCTGGAAATCAAAAGGCATCGCAGAAATCCCCGTAGCACAGGCAAAGAGGGCAAGCCTGAAGGGCCGCCCTTTTTGCTAGCTATACATGGTGCCTTCGGAGGATGGAAGTATTATTTTACATTCGTAAAATTAGGCCGGCTTCCAAAGCATCTTAAGGGGCCGGCCTAAGCCAGCCCCAAGACCGGTTTCAGCCGGTCGTTGTAGGCGCAGAATTCCTCGAAGGTGAGATCGGGATTGTCGTTGAAGACGACATAGACCCCGTCCATCAGCGGCCGTACCAACGGCACCTTGCCGGTGAGACGTTTGATCACCTCGTCACGGCCGTAGCCCAACGCCCGCTGGCAAAGCTCGGCGTCCCAGTATTGAACTACCTGCAAAGAAAAGATGTTATTTCGGCCGTTCAGATCGTGCTCTGGATCCTCCAGCAACCTGTCTAGCTCCGCCCTATGCAGATCATGGTATTGGGTCGAATAGTCGCTGTAGAAGCCCCGCGCGAGATACCCACCGAAAGCTGAAGTGGCATCCAAGAGATTTTGATGGAGCATCGATCTATACTCGATATGCCGATTCCTGGAATTGAACTCAATCACTATCCTATCGTCAGATGATGCGCTGTCTCTAGGAGCATAAGTTCCGCCACGGTAGATGTACTCTCCTACTAGCTCAATACCTGGTGTTTCATAAGCCACTTCGAAGTAAGCAGACAAACCCTCGCCAAAATCGGGAGCCGACGGAATCCTTAGGCCCTCCCAACCAAGTGGTGGCGGCAACTTGCGCATTGCCTCGATAACAACCGCATGGCGTTGTTCAACCGTCTGTCCTTCGATCGGCCGATAGTGCATAAAGTACTGAAATTTCGGGTCATTCATTCTTGTTGACCTCTATTTTGGCGCCGCTATTCACGATGCCTTCTTTAAGAAAGAATTTTCTGCTTCGTCTGCAGCTACCCGCGCTTCAAAAGCATACTCGGCTGAACGTTCCAGGTTTTGCCACAATGCTTCCTGGATCGGCGCCGGACGAACTTCTGCTGGGGCCGGCCTAAGCCAGCCCCAAGACCGGCTTCAGCCGATCGTTGTAAGCGCAGAATTCCTCGAAAGTGAGATCGGGATTGTCGCTGAAGACGACATAGACCCCATCCATCAGCGGCCGCACCAACGGCACCTTTCCAGAGAGACGTTTGATCACCTCGTCACGGCCGTAACCGAGCGCCCGCTGGCAGAGCTCGGCGTCCCAGTATTCAGCAACGTTGAGCGTAAAGATGTTGTTGCGACCGTTGACATCGATGCTTGGATCCAACCGCAGTTTGCTGATCTCTGCCGCACGTAATTCGGAGTAATGCCGCGAATGCGAAGCCATATACCCGTGCCCCGCATATCCCTGAAATGCGATCATTGCCCTCACCAAGTGCTCCCGCAACATTTCTTTATAGTCAATTTTCCCGCCAGCAGCGTTGAAGCTAATCCAGACCTTGTCATCGTAAAAAACCTGATCACGATATTTGTACGTGCTGCCTCGATAGACATACCGTCCCTCCAACTGAAGCCCGTGATTAGGATACTTGACCCAGAAGCTCGCGCCGAGTTCGTCGCCACAATCGGGTGCTGGAGGAATACTGACGTTTTTCCAGCCAAGTGGCGGAGGCAATTGAAGCATCCCCTCAGTGAACTGCCGGTGCCGCTCCTCAATCGTTTCCAAGGGATCAGCTCGGTAGTGCATATAGAAGCGGAAATTTTTGCTTGTCATGGTTTCCGAACTCCGACCGAAATGTACATCGAAAAATTGTTGTCGTGGATAAAGTCCGACGCTGCCTCTGCTGCCGCTTCGCTGTCAAACTCATACATCACTTTGTAGCCAGAATTTTGATCTATGGCCTGTTTCACTCTTTCAAATGTCCCTAGCGTCTTTCTCTTTGTCTTATCACTCCAAATTGCAAGTTTTGTCTTGCTGTCGACAAGCATTGTGTAGCTGTTGCCTTCTGCTACATATGCACTGTCGAACTTGATGTAGTTGACGCCACGCGGATTCGAATTATCAAATCGAAGAGCTGGCTCCGCGAACTTCCTGGAACCGATGTCACTAAAGGCGCCCTCACCACCTGACTGATGTGCTTTCGCACGCTCGTGCCCCTGCAAATTGCCCTGCACGTAGATCAGGCCACGGTTCTCTGTTCCAAGATTCCTGGCTTCCTTCGAGGTGAGTACTTTTTGCTTGGCCTCCTCTAACAAAGCATGATGATCAATCGATGCAACTTCCTTACCGACCAAAGATTGCGCCCCAGCTTTGCCGAGATCGGCAATCTCATCCCCACTTCTGCCGACAGTCTCCAGCAACTCCTCGCCGATCTTCTCGGCTCCTTTGACGGCTTTGCGGTTCGGCATTTCCGGTATGAGGCCCAGCGCGACCAATCCGTAATCGCCCCAGCCCCACTCGTCGCCATGCTCCTGCCAATCCTTGAAGTCGGCTGCGGCCCCGGACAGATCCCCGACGATGGGAATGAAACTGGTGAGAAGTTCAACACCAGTGCCGGTAATGCCCTGGCGCTCCTGTGCGGCAGCACTCTCGGCCTTTTCCTTCAGCAGATTGCTGTCATAGGATTCACCGAAGGATTTGCCCTCCAGGACAGAACCGGCGGCCGCTGCGGCCGCGCGCAATTCGTCGCCGTAATTGCCAAGGATCGCGTTTGCGCCGATGCGCGTGATGTCTTTGGCACCCTGCACATCGGCACTCTTCTGTGCTCCCTGCATCGCCGCAAATCGACCCCCGATCGTTCGACCGGCGCCGGTATCACTTGGCGCTTGTAACTTCGGCGGCTCAACCGGCGGGGCTGCCGTCACAGCCCTTTGTGCAGCCGCTGGAGCTGTCTTCGCCACGCCGACAGCATTGTCATTGGCAACCTGCGCCGCTTTCCATTTCTCCACCCAGGCGTCTTCGCCCGGCATGGACGTAGCGGTGGCGAGTTGGTCCATGGATTTGCCGGCAAGATGCTGGTTACGATGATCGCGCGCGGCCGGCGCTTCGATGGTCTCGCGGTTCATCGTCCGATACTTGCCGTCCGGCCCCTGATAGAGCCCAGGCATGGGGCCGCCGAAACCGGCAAGCGCCACACCGACGCTGCGCGCATCGAGTTCCTTGCCCCGCGCCCAAGTTTCGGCATTGACCCCGGAATTGTACGAGCGACGCACCCACTGCTCCTCCGCTGCCGGAGACGCAAATTTGAAGGCGCCATTCTCCCAATGACCGAGGACACCCGACGGATTGTCGTTGGCCGGACCTGACTTCGGCGGCGGATCGTCCGCCGGGGTTGCAACGGGGATTCTGGGGCGCAAAGGAACAGCCATGCCGATCTCCATCAATGTTACGTTTTTATCGTAACGCATGGATACGCATTATGTAAAGAACAAAACAGGAATATCTGGAACTTTGTTGCCGGAGACGGGCTGGAAGCGGCTGAAAAATACTGAATGATGATTCAGAGAATGTCAGTCATTGCATTGTAATACTTGACATAATCAACATAGGTGATTATGCTCTCACCATCGAAAGGGCACCATCATGCGTGATCAGCAGCAGCTTCGCGAATTACGCGCCGCCGGGCATTGGCTCGGGCGGCACGCGCGCGTCTGCCTGCCGGATCTGCCGCCGAGCGGACCGCTCGAACGCGGCGACATCGAACGCTAGAGCTCTCCCCGCTTCCATCCATCGAGCTTGATGACGTTCCCGAACGGACCGTGCCTTGCCGGCGCGCGCCCGCTTCGCCCGTTGCCGCCGCCCGTCGCCAGAGACCAAAACCATGCGCACCCCGCTCTATCTCTTCCTTCCCGCCCTCATCGCCGTTGCCGGATTCGAGACGGCGCTTGCCCTCGTCTCGCCGCTCATCTCACTGCGGCTTGAGGAAGGCGGCATCTCAACGGCGATGATCGGCATCGTCGCCTCGGCCTATTCCGTGGGCTATCTCGGCGGGACGCAGGTTTGCCGCCAGCTCATTCTGCAATTCGGCGCGCGCTCGACGGTGTCGCTGCTCGCGGCCATCGCGGCCCTGAGCCTTGCCGCACACGCGATCCTGTTCGACGTCACGTTCTGGCTCGTCCTCTCGGCCCTGTGCGGCTTTGCGATGGCCGGCATCTATACGATCGCCGAGAGCCTGCTCAACATCCTCGCCAGCCGCGAAAACCGCGGGCGGCTCTACAGCGTCTACATGACGGTCTCGTGGCTCACCGCCGGCGCCTCGCCCGTCGCCGTTCTGGCGGAAGGAAGCGGTGGAATCCTGTGCTTCGCGATTGCCGCCGCGCTGGTCGTGCTGACGACCTTGCCGGTCCTGCTCTCGCGCCGCGCGGAACTGCCGGCACCGGCACACGGCGCGTTGACGCTGGCGCATTTCCGCGCGGTACCGCCGGCGGCCCTCGCCATCTGCTTCGGTTCCGGCATCATCAATGGCGGCCTTCATGGCCTGCTGCCGAGCTATGCCGTGGAGACGGGGCTCGGCAATGGCGATCTCTCCCTGCTGCTGACGGTCGCGGCGATCGCCGGCATCGCCGGCCAATTCCCGATCGGCCATCTGTCGGACCGCGTGCGGGAACGTCTCGTCGTCGCCAAGGGGGTCATGATCCTCGGCATCCTTCTCAGCGCGGCGATGGCGCTTATGGCCGATGCCGGGCTTATGATGCTGATGCCGCTGTTCGGCCTGCTTATCGCGATCACGGCGCCGATCTATGGCATCGGTGCCGCGCTCGCCAATGACCGGGCCAATGACCGGGCCAATGACCGCACCCATGCTGGCTGCACGGTGGCGACGACCGGCGCGCTGCTCTTCGTGAATGGGATCGGTGCGGCCCTGGGGCCTGTCGGCGCCGGCTTTGCTATGGAAGCCTGGGGGCCGACCGGACTCTTCATGTTTCTGGCACTCGCAAGCCTTGCGATCGGTCTCGTCATCCTCTGCCACCGGCAACTCGACCGCGTCTGGCTGCCGGCGCACCGCTAACGGAAAGGGGCGCGGATTTCTCCGCGCCCCTTCTTCGTTTCCCTGAACCTTGCGGCCGCGATCAGCCGACGTCGAACTTGACGCCCTGGGCCAGCGGCAACTGGTCGGAATAGTTCACGGTGTTGGTGGCGCGGCGCATATAGGCCTTCCACGCATCCGAGCCGCTTTCGCGCCCGCCGCCCGTCTCCTTCTCGCCGCCGAAGGCGCCGCCGATTTCGGCACCCGACGGGCCGATATTGACGTTGGCAATGCCGCAATCGGAGCCGACGTCGGAGGTGAACAGCTCCGCCTCCCGCACATCGCGGGTGAAGATGCACGAAGAAAGACCCTGCGGCACATCATTCTGCACACGGATCGCATCGGCGAAATCCTTGTACTTCACGACATAGAGGATCGGCGCGAAGGTCTCGTGCAGCATGACGCTGCTCTGCTTCGGCAGCTCGACGATGGCCGGGCGCACGTAATAGCCGCCGGCGCACCCGGCAACGCTGACGCGCTCGCCGCCCGTCACCTTGCCGCCTTCGGCCTTCGCCTGCTTCAACGCGTTCTGCATCGCCTCGAACGACGCCGCGTCGATGAGCGGGCCGATCAGGGTCTTGGCATCCAGCGGGTTGCCGACCGGCACCTGGCCGTAGAGCTTCTTCAACCGCGGCAGCAGCTTGCCGTAGACATCCTCATGCACGATGAGACGGCGCAGCGTGGTGCAGCGCTGGCCGGCGGTACCGACGGCGCTGAAGAGGATCGCGCGCTCGGCAAGCTTCAGATCCGCCGACGGGCAGACGATCATGGCATTGTTGCCGCCGAGTTCCAGCAGCGAGCGGCCGAAGCGC
>CAZUAL010000229.1:0-6337 GCA_964618305.1 uncultured Dongia sp.
CTTCTTCCTGTTGAACAGGAAGAATATGGTCACCATCACGATCGAAATCGCCAGGAATACCGACGAGATGGCGTTCATTTCCGGCGTCACGACGCGCTTCAGCTGACCCAGCATATAGGTCGGCAGCGTGTCCTGTCCGCCTGATTTCACCAGTTCCGTGATCACAACGTCGTCAAGCGAGATGACGAAGGCAAGCATACCGCCGGCGAGAATGCCCGGCCAGAGCAGCGGCAAGGTGACGCGGCGGAAGGTCTGGACGGGCGTCGCATAGAGGTCGGCGGCTGCCCGTTCCAACGACAGATCCATGTTCTCGAGCCGCGCCCGGATCGGCAGATAGGCAAAGGGAATGCAGAAGGCCGTGTGGGCAGCGAGCAGATAGCCAAGTCCCGTATAGCCGGTGGCGTTCTTGATCGCCGCGAAGAAGATGAGGAGCGCGACACCGGTCACGATCTCCGGCACCATCAGCGGCTGGTTGATGAAGGCATAGATGAAGGTGTGGCCCGGGAACGGCTTGGTGCGCGTCGTCGCCAGCGCCGCCAAGGTGGCAACGAAGGTAGAGATGACCGCCGCCACCGAGGCGATGGTGAGTGAGCGCAGCGCCGCATCCTTCACCTGCTCGTTGGCCCAGGCCGAAACGTACCAGCGCCACGAGAAACCTTCCCAGATGGCAACCGACGTCCCGGCATTGAAGGAATAGACCACCAGCGTCAGGATCGGCGCGTAGAGCATCAGGAAGCAGAGCATGGCGATCGTCGGAAAGCCGGTCTGCTGCTTGACGTCGAAGCCGCGGCCGTATTTGCGCTTGGGCGCGGGAGCTGTCTTTGCGCCCTCAGCCATGACGCACCTCCGCCTTCGAGGCATTCCGCACATAGACAAGGAGCGCGATCATGACCGCTGCCATCAGCGTGATGGAGAGGGCCGCTCCCAAGGGCCAGTTGCGCGCCTGGCCGAACTGCATGTCGATGAGGTTGCCCAGCATCAGGTTGCGCCCGCCGCCCAGCACGCGCGGCGTCACATAGGCACCGAGGGAGGGAATGAAGACCAGGATCGAACCGGCGATGACGCCGGGCTTCACCAGCGGGAAAATCACGTGCCGCAGCACGCGCCAGCGCGTGGCATAGAGGTCATAGCCCGCTTCCACGAGGCGGAAGTCGATCCGTTCCATGCTGGCGTAAAGCGGCAGGACCATCAGCGGCAGATAGACATAAAGAAGTCCCATCATCACCGCGCCGTCGGTGAAGAGAATCTGCACCGGCTGGTCGACGATACCGAGGCCGATCAGGATCGAGTTGACGATGCCTTCGTTGCGGATCACTTCCATCACCGCGAAGGTGCGGATGAGAAGGTTGGTCCAGAACGGAATGGTGATGAGGAACAGCCACAGGTCGCGGGATTTCTCGTTGCGCGTGGCGATGAAATAGGCGGTCGGGAAACCGAAGACCAGCGCCAGGATCGTCGACAGGAAGGACAGCTTCAGCGAGCGCCACAGGATCTGCATATGCGCATCCGCCAGCGTCACTTCGTCGGTGAAGATATCCTTCTGGAACACGACGCTGTACCAGGCGTCGGTCGAGAACTTCCATTCGACGCCGCCATAGCCGCCCTTGGTCAGGAACGAATAGACGACGACGATGGCCAGAGGGCCGATCGCCGCGAAGAGCAGGATGATGAGCGCCGGCGACGACAGCAGCCAGCGATTGCGCGTGTCGCGCCGGTCTGCGGCGGCGGCGGCCGCAGCGGCGGGATTGGTTGATCCGGTCGCCATGACGGGTCAGTCCTTCAGGATCTGCATCGCGTCGGGCGCGATCCGCAGGCCCACGGCATCGCCGACTTTCACCGCTTCCTGGTGGCCGCGGCGATTCTGCACGCGCGCCGTCACCTCCTGGTTCGTGCCGCCGACCTGCACATGATAGGTGGTATCGGTGCCGAAATAGACGACGTTGGAGATGTTGCCGGCCAGATGCGCCTCGGCGCCGGGCCGCACCAGTTCGATGCGTTCCGGCCGGATGGCGAGCGTCACCCGCGCCCCGACGCCGACATTCTCGGCAACCGGATGGCTGATGACGATGCCCGACGGCAGCTTGATCTGGCCGTCGCTGCCGATGCGCTGGATCACTTCGGCCTCGATGAAATTCGTCTCGCCGATGAAGTCGGCGACGAAGCGCACCGTCGGATGCTCGTAGATCTCGTAGGGCGAGCCGATCTGCAGGATCTTGCCCTTCGACATGACCGCGATGCGGTCCGACATGGTGAGCGCTTCTTCCTGGTCGTGCGTCACGAAGATGAAGGTGATGCCGGTCTCGAGCTGCATGCGCTTCAGCTCGATCTGCATCTCCTTGCGGAGCTTCAAATCGAGTGCCGAGAGCGGCTCGTCGAGCAGCAGGACCTTGGGCCGCGGCGCCAGGGCGCGGGCCAGGGCCACGCGCTGCTGCTGGCCGCCCGAGATCTGGCTGGTGCGGCGGTCCTTGAGCTCCTCCATGCGCACGAGTTTCAGCATGGCGGCGACCGTCTGCTGCACCTCGGCCTTAGGCTTGCCCAGCATTTCGAGGCCGAAGGCGATGTTCTGCGCCACCGTCATGTGCGGAAACAGCGCATATGACTGGAAGACCGTGTTGACGTGCCGCTTGTAGGGCGGCAGATGCGCCACTTCCTCGCCTTCGAGCAGGATCGACCCTTCGCTCGGCATTTCGAAGCCGGCGATGAGGCGCAAGAGCGTGGTCTTGCCGCAACCCGACGGCCCAAGGAGCGTGAAAAACTCGTTCTGGCGGATGGTGACCGACACGTTGTCGAGTGCGCGAACCTCCGCGCCGCCGGTCCCGAAAATCTTGCTTACGTTCTTAGCTTCGACAGCTACAGCAGCTGACACGATAGATAGCCCCCGTCTGGATCCCACGCCCTCCGCCCAACACCCCAATCGCCCTTCTAAACGGGGCATTCTCGCGGGCTCGGCCTCTCTCGGCCAGGATTTGACGCGGCGCCAAGATTAGGCATTCGGATGCTGAGGTCAATCTCGCCTTTGCACAAAAGTGAAATTTGTTGCCTGCATTTCACGATATGAGCTCCGCTCATGCGCTCATGACGCGCAATTGAACCGAATGGTTCGCGTAGGCCCATGCTGCATAGCGCGGTCTCAGTGCCTTAAGGCGCGCCAAACCCGTCCAACCGGGCAAAGCCCGGGACGCGCGCGGCGGCAGGATTATTCATCGGGTACATACAGATAAGTCTACGCATTTTCCCGCCGGGGCTGGTAGATTGCCGCGCGAAATTTGGGGTCATCCAAGAGTTCCGGCCAGGGATCGATGAGCACGAACCGAAACAAGAACAGGCGTCAGCTTCCGCCCCTGAACGCGCTCCGCGCTTTCGAGGCGGTGGCCCGGTTCTTGAGCTTCACCAAGGCCGCCGACGAATTGCTGGTGACGCAAAGCGCCGTCTCCCGCCAGGTCAAGAATCTCGAGGACATCCTCGGCGTGGCGCTCATCCTCAGGAAAGCGCAGCTGGAGCTGACCGATGAGGGCAAGCGGCTTCTCCCCGTCCTCACCGACAGTTTCGACCGGATGGATGCGATCATCGGCTCGTTCCGGCGCCAGTCGAAGAAGCCGCCCTTGAGCCTGGCCGTGCCGCCCACCTTCGCGCGGCGCATCCTGCTGCCGCGTTTGCCCGAATTCCAGCGCGCCAATCCCGATCTCGAGATCCGCATCGAGACGCCGCCGGTCAATCCTGATTTCCGCAATTCGGGCCATGATCTTGCCATACTCTTCGGCGAAATCGATGCCGACGGACTCATCGCCGACGTGCTGATGCGCGAGCGTTCCTCGCCGCTTTCGACACCCGATTTGCTCAAGAAGTCGGCCTGGCCGGATGTGAAGACGATGATCGCCAAGGCGCCGCTGCTTCATATCCGCCAGGGCAACGATTCCTGGCACGATTGGCGCCTTCTTGCCCGTCAGGTGGGCTTTGCCGGGGTGCCGGTCGAGCGTGGCGTGGTGGTGGAAACGGCCGATCAGGCGGTGCAGATCGCCCTTTCCGGCGGTGGCGTCGCCGTTGCCGATCCGCGCTTCTGCGCCGATGAGATAAAGGGTGGCCAGCTTGTGGCGCCTTTCGACATTTCGATCATGACGGGGCGCACCTACACCCTCGTCTGCCGGCCGGACGAAACGGATCTTGCCCGCATCGCCGCCTTCCGCGACTGGGCCATCAAGGCCCTGGCAGAATCCGACATTCCGGAAGCGCTCGAACCGAAGGCTTCATGAACGCGCAGGAGATCCAGGCGCGCATCCTTTATCGGGACGCGCTGATGCTGGTGATCGACAAGCCGGCGGGCCTCCCCGTGCATGCGGGACCCGGCGGCGGCCCCAACCTCGAGCGGGATTTCGAGCATTTGCGCTTCGGCCTGCCGCAACCGCCCGCCCTGGCGCACCGCCTCGACCGCGATACGTCCGGCTGCCTCGCCCTCGGTCGCCAGCGCAAGGGCCTCTCGCGCCTCGGCAAGCTCTTCCAGGACGGGCTTATCGGAAAGACCTACTGGGCCGTCACCACAATAGCGCCACCCCATGAGAGCGGCACGATTGCCGCCGCCCTCAAGAAACTGAGCACCCGCGCCGGCGGCTGGCGCATGGTCGTGGTGGCCGATGACGACAAGGACGGCCAGAAGGCGGTCACCGATTATAAGGTGATGGGCTCCGGCGGCGGCTTCTGGTGGCTGGAGCTTTCCCCGAAAACCGGGCGGACCCATCAGATCCGGGTGCATCTCGCCCATCTGGGCTGCCCGATTTTAGGCGAGCCGCAATACCTCCCCCCAGGATCGCCCAAGCCGGGGGCGAAACTGCACCTTCATTCCCGCTCCCTGACGATCCCTTTATATCCCAAAAAGGACCCGATCCGGGTCGAGGCGCCGCCACCGGACCACATGATTCCGGCCCTCCGGGCCTGCGGCTACGTAACCGCCTAAAGATAGTTAGACGGTTACGGGTGGTGCGGGGGACTTGTCAGCAAGGGGTCACCCCTATATAACCCGCCCGCACGGCCTAAGAATGCGTCCAAGGCGAACCATAGGGCATGCCCAAACGCAGCCGAATGCACAATCATTTCAATAGGATACTGAAATGCCCAAGATGAAGACGAAGAGCAGCGCCAAAAAGCGCTTCAAGCTCACTGCCTCTGGTCTGGTCAAGTTCAAGCCGTCCCAGAAGCGTCACCGCCTTATCAGCAAGCCGACGAAGATGAAGCGCCAGGCCCGCCGCGGCGAGGTCATGGCTGATGTTGATGCCAAGAAGGTCATCAAATTCTTCATCCCCAACGGTCTTTAAGACGCTTTTTGACGGAGATCTGAAATGGCACGTACCAAGCGGGGCGTTACCTCCCACGCCCGCCACAAAAAAGTGCTCGAGATGGCCAAGGGCTATGTCGGGCGTTCCTCCACGAACTACCGCATTGCGCTCGAGAAGGTCGAAAAGGGCCTGCAGTATGCGTACCGCGACCGTCGCGCCAAGAAGCGCGATTTCCGCGGCCTCTGGATCCAGCGCATCAATGCCGGCGTCCGTGAGCACGGCCTCACCTATTCGCAGTTCATCAACGGCGTGAAGAAGGCCGGCATCGAGGTCGACCGCAAGGTCCTCTCCGATCTCGCCATCCACGAGCCGGCCGCATTTGCGGCACTGGTGAAGCAGGCCCAAGAGGCGCTGGCGAAGTAAGGGCAGCCATGCCGGCGCTTCGCCTCAAAGCTCTTTATGTGATTGCAGCCGTCACGCTGGCTTCGCCGGCGCTGACGGCTTGCGATTCCTACAAGGACGATGTGGCGGCGGTGCAGGCGGCGGAGAGTGTCGTCCCCGGCAAGTCGAACGACGCCGTCGTGCGCGAGATCGCCGGGGCGCGCGGCTCCTTCAAGTGGAAGGGCGGGAAGGCCGAGCGCTACAACAACGATTCAATCGTGCTGGTGACCGCCGATATCGAGCGCGTCGGCCAGTCCGGCGCCAAGCACCAGATCGCCCTGGAATTCGTCAACAATCGCGAGACCCGCAAGGTTGCGTTCGAGCAGGCCTATATCGACGGCAAGCCGCAGACCCTGCTGGGCGGTGCCTTGAGCTTGTTTCTGCTGCAACTGGACTAACCGGCTCCGATCGCGCCAGATGGCAACGAAGGTGGAGGCCGGTTCATTCCGAGCCTCCTTTTTTGTTTCCGTGACATGCGACCAAGAAAAAGCCGATCAAAAGGGATCGAACGATGAGTGAGAGTGGTCAGGACCTGGGTTCGTTGAAGTCGAAATGGCTGGATGCTGTTTCGGCCAGCGCCAGCATCGAAACGCTGGAACAGGTGCGCGTCGACGCACTGGGCAAGAAGG
>CAZUAL010000229.1:6347-6591 GCA_964618305.1 uncultured Dongia sp.
CCAAGATCAACGTGGTGAAGGACGAGGTCACCGCCGCCATCGAGGCCAAGAAATCGACCCTCGCCGACGCGGCTCTGAACGCGAAGCTCGCGCGCGAAACGCTCGACCTCAGCTTGCCCGCGCGTCCCGAATATGAGGGCCGCATCCATCCGATCAGCCAGACCATCGACGAGATCATCGCCATCTTCGGCGAGATGGGCTTCAGCGTTGCGGAAGGGCCGGATATCGAGGACGATTTCCACAA
>CAZUAL010000230.1:0-4306 GCA_964618305.1 uncultured Dongia sp.
CCGATGAGGTGCGTCGGCACCTGCCCGGTCAGGCAGACAATGGGAATGGAATCCATGAGCGCGTCAGTGAGACCCGTGACCGCATTCGTGGCGCCCGGCCCGGAGGTCACGAGAACGACACCGACCTTGCCCGTCGAGCGCGCATAGCCTTCGGCGGCATGAACGGCCGCCTGCTCGTGCCGGACAAGAATGTGTCGGATCTTGTTCTGCTTGAAAAGAGCGTCATAGAGCGGCAATACGGCACCGCCCGGATAGCCAAAAATAACCTCAACGCCCTGATCTATCAGGGCTTTGGTGATGGGTTCCGTAGCCATGTTCCGATCCTTCTTTCCTGCGCCACGCTCGGCACAAAGAAATCCCCTCGCAGTGCCCATTTCGCGCTGCGGTGGCCGGACCTTAGTGTCGGACCCTCAAGGGGTCAACAGGAAATCGCGAATTTTCTGGCGCAATTGCGCCGTAGAACTTTGCGAAAATTTCATAGCTGGCATATCTGGTGATATAAAATTCGCCTGCGGCAATTGGTGGCGAAACCAAGTGGACTGGCGCTTGGCATAGCGGCGGGTCGCCTGCTGCGCCGCGGCAAGGGCCGTTTCGGGGTCGCTCTCCCCGCGCGCGACCGAGGCCAGCTCGGCATAGCCAAGAGCCTTGCGGCCACCGCTTGCCGGCCCACCGACACCCGCTTCCGCGCGCCGTTCCGCTTCCGCCACCTCGGCGAGGGCACCTTCCGCCATCATCCGGCCGAAGCGGGCATCGATGGCGGCATAGAGCGCCGCCCGGTCCGGCGCGGTCACGAAGGACAGGAACGAGTGCGGCGTCAAAGGTTCGGGCGGCAATGCCTGCCACCAACTGATCGGCCGGCCGGTCGCTTGCAGCACTTCCCAGGCACGCGCGATGCGCTGGGGGTCGGTGGCCCGCAAACGCGCCGCCCCTTTCGGATCCTGCGCGGCGAGCCTTCCATGGATGGCGGCGGGTCCCTCCTCCCGCACCAATCGCCGTGCCTCGGCCCGGATATCGGCCGGGATTTCGGGTAGCGGGCTGAACCCGCTGACGAGCGCCCGGATATAGAGCCCCGTGCCGCCGGTGACGATCGGCACGCGCCCTCCTTCCAGGGCGAGGTCGATCTCCTTGGCCGCGAGCGTTGCCCAGGTCTGGGCGTCGCAGACCTCGTCGAGTGTCATGAACCCGTAGAGGCGATGTGGCACACGCGACAGTTCGTCCCTTCCCGGCTGCGCCGTGAGGATCGGAAGATCGCGGTAGACCTGCATCGAATCCGCATTGATGACGGTCCCGCCAAGCGCCTCGGCAAGATCCAGAGCCAGTGCCGATTTGCCGCTGGCCGTGGGGCCCGCCAGGATGATGACCCGACCCGGCTTGTCCCCCCGCTTCATTTCCTCTATACGCCCGACCGTCATGGAACTCGTTCTAACCCTCGTCTCCGCCCCCGACAAAGCCCGGCTTGAAGCGCCCCTGTTGGCTGGCGTCGCCGCTGGCCTGACCCGCGCCGGCGCCAAGGTTGGCGCCCCGGACTGGCTCGATTCCGGCTTTGCCTGCGACCTGCCGTTTCAAGATCTCGCGGCAACTCACGCCCAGAACATCGCAAACGCCCTGCTCGGCGGGATTGCTGTCGATTGTTACGCGCAGGCGGCGGCGGGACGCAAGAAGCGCCTCATCCTCTGCGACATGGATTCGACCATCGTCACTGCTGAAACGCTCGATGACCTCTCCGTCTTCGCCAACGACAAGGCCGAGATTGACGCCCTGACGCAGAAATCCATCAAGGGCGAGATGAACTTCAACCAGAGCCTCATCGCGCGGGCGGCGCTCCTCAAGGGGCTGACCGAGGCGGAGTTTGCCGTCGCCTACGACAAGATCGAGATTTCGCCGGGCGCCGAGACGCTGATCCGCACGCTGCGCCGTGACGGCTGCTACACGGCCCTCGTCTCCGGCGGTTTTCGCTATTTCACGAGCCGCATCGCCGCCCGCGTCGGCTTCCATATCGACATATCGAACGAGTTCGAGATGGCGGACGGCAAGACCACGGGTGAGTTGGTCCTGCCGATCGTCGGCCCCGACGGGGAATTCGGCAAGCTTGGCCGGCTCAAGGCCCTGGCCCAGGAATGCAACCTGGCGATCCACGAAACAGCGGCAATCGGCGACGGCTCGAACGACATACCCATGCTGCAGGCGGCCGGCATGGGCTGCGGCTATCGCGGCAAGCCGAAGGTCAAGGCGGCGACGAGCTGCCAGCTCAATTTCGCCGACCTCACGGGCCTTCTCTACTTCATGGGCTATCGCCGCGGCGACTTCGCCGCCTGAACTCCGCGGCCGGCTATTTCTGCGCGATCTTGACGGCGATCCACTGGAAATCGCCCTGGCGGTTCACCAGCAGCGTCACCAGCCGGTAGCCATTGTCCTGGGCTGATTTGACCCGCTCGCGCACCTCCTGCGGCGTCGATACGGCCTTCTGATCGACCTCGGCAATAACGTCGCCGGGGCGCAGATCCTTCTCGGCCGCCGGTCCGTTCTCATCGACGCCAAGCACGACAACACCCTCGGTGCCGTCGGGTAGCTCGAATTTTCCACGCGCGGCATCGTCGATCTTGCCGACTTCGACACCCAGCTGCTCGATCTTGTCGCCCGTATCCGCCGGCTGTTCGGCTTCGCCATCCGGCTGGGTCGTCTGTAGCGACGCCTCGGCCTTTTCATCCAGCTCGCCGAGCTCGACGGTCACACTCGACTTGGCGCCTTTGCGCCACAGGCTTACCTCGACCGACTTTCCGAACTGCGTGTCCGCGACCAGCCGTGGCAGAGCTTTCATGTCGGCCACTTCGCGGCCGTCGAATTCCAAGATTACGTCACCCTGACGGATTCCGGCCTTGTCCGCCGGTCCGCCGACGGAGACGCTGGAGACAAGGGCACCCTTGGCTTCCGGCAGGCGTAACCCTTCGGCAAGTTCCGGGCTCACCGTCTGGATCCGGACACCCAGCCAGCCGCGGCGCGGGTGGCCGAATTCCTTGATCTGGGCGATGACGCCCTTGGCGAGATTCGACGGGATCGAAAAGCCGATGCCGACCGAACCGCCGGACGGCGAATAGATCGCCGAATTGATGCCGACGACGTCGCCATCCATGTTGAACATCGGCCCGCCCGAATTGCCGCGGTTGATCGAGGCGTCGGTCTGGATGAAATCGTCATAGGGGCCGGCGTTGATATCGCGCTGGCGCGCCGAAACTATGCCGGCCGTGACCGTACCGCCAAGGCCGAACGGGTTGCCAATCGCAAGCACCCAATCGCCGATGCGCAGCTTGTCGGAATCACCCCATTTGACGAAGGGCAGCGGATCCTTGGTTTCCACCTTGAGCAACGCCAGGTCGGTCTTCTCATCGCGTCCGACGAGCGTCGCTTTAAGCTCCAGATTGTCGTGGGTGATGACCGTGATTTCCTCGGCATCCTCGACGACATGGTTGTTCGTCACCACATAGCCGGTCGGATCGATGATGAAGCCGGAGCCGAGCGAGGTCGCCTTGCGGGGCTTCGGCTTGTCGCCGTTCTGCCGGTCCAGGAACTCGCGGAACATGTCGTCGAGATCCTGGATCTGGCTGTCCGCGGCAACCGTCTGCGTCGTGGAGATGTTCACCACGGCCGGCAGCGATTTCTCGGCAAGGTCGGCAAAGCTCTCCGGCGCCGAGCGGGCGCTTGCCAGCTTGGCGGCGGCCATCAAGGCCAGCGCCAGGATGAAGAGCGCCAAGGCCGCCAAGCGGGTGAAGTCGGCGATCGACCTGGACTGCGCCACGGCGATGGCTCGTGCACGCGACCGGTTCCGGTATTTCTGCATCGGTTCCAATACCCTCGTCATTCCCGCCATCCACCTTAGTTCGAAATTCGGCGGCTTTCGTTACCCACTATAACGCAAAAACCGACCGGGCAAGGCACCGGCCGGCCTTTGCCGACACATCAACCGGGCTGGCTTACCACGCCCTTTTCCCGCCTTCCTACTGAGCCGGGGCCGATTTCCCCAGCTCATTCCCAAAGAACCGGAAGAAATCACCGCTCGGCGGCCCGACATAGGTCGTCGTATCGCCCTTCAACCCATCCTGCATCGCCTGCAGCGAACGGTAGAAGTCGAAGAAGGCCGGATCGCGTCCGAAAGCCTCGTTGTAGATGCGGGTTGCCTCGGCATCCCCTTCACCACGCAGGATGGATGCCTTGCGTTGGGCTTCCGCGAGAATGACAATTCTATCTTTGTCGGCCTGGGCGCGGAGCTGCAGGGCCTTGTTGGCACCCTCGGCTCGGATGCCAGCAGCTT
>CAZUAL010000230.1:4316-6571 GCA_964618305.1 uncultured Dongia sp.
CGCATCTGATTGTAGACCGCCTCGCTATTCTGCGGCGGCAGATCGACCCGCTTGAAGCGGACATCGACGATTTCGATACCATAGGGGTCTGCTTGCAGCGCCAGCTCCTTGGTGATCCGGCTCATCAACTCGACACGCTGAGGGGTGAGAATGCTCGACATCGGTGTATTACCGATCACCGACCGCAGGCTCGATTCGAGCACCGACCGCAACTGATCTTCCGCATTCGCGTAGGTCTTGCCCACCTGATAGAATTTAAGTGGCTTTACGATCTTGTACCGCACATAGGCGGAAATCATGACGCGCTTCTGATCCCGTGTCAGGCGTTCCTTGGCAGGCGCATCGAAGTTCCGGACGCGGCGATCCACTTTCACCACGTTCTCGATGAGCGGCCAACGGAAGAACAGGCCGGCCTCAGTGATCTCGCGCTTGGGCTCACCCAATCGAAGGACCAGTGCATTCTCCGTCTGACTGACGGTAAAGGCGGAGGTAAGCAGAGCAAAGATGCCAACAGCTACGACCACGATGGTCGCGATCAGATTCCTGCTCATTGCGAGACCCCCGTTGACGCCGGAGCCTGGGTATCAGCACCTGCTGGCGCTGCTGCACCGCCGGGTCTTTTCTTGATCAACTGATCGAGCGGCAGATAGGGAACGGCACCGCTGCTGCCCGCCGCCGGATCGATCAGCACCTTATCCATCTGACCAAGAATATTGCCCATGGTTTCCAGATAAATTCGGCGCTCTGTCACTTCCGGGTTCTTTTTGTATTCGTTGTAGACGGAGATGAAGCGCTTGGCGTCACCATCGGCAATCGCCATCTTCTGGGATTTATAAGCTTCTGCTTCACGCTCGATCTGGACCGCCTGACCCTTGGCGCCTTCGAGCAGCTTGTTGGCATAGGCCTGAGCATCGTTCAAAGCGCTGTTGGCGTCATTGCGCGCACGCTGGACATCGCGGAAAGCCTCAATGACTTCTTGCGGCGCGCCGACATCCTGTGTCGCCAGTTCCTCAATGACAATGCCGGAATTGTAGCTGTCGAGCATGTTCTGGGCGAGTTCCGCGGCTTTAATGGCGACCTGCTCGCGCAATGTCGTTGTGAGGGGCTGGAAATCGGATTGGCCGATGATCTCGCGGATCGCGGCCTCAACCGCATTTTTCACCGAGACTTGTGGATCGTCGATCTGAAACAGAAATTTCTGCACGTCGTTGATCCGCCACAACACGACCGCCTGGTACTCGATGATGTTCTCGTCCTTGGTCAGCATCAGGCTTTCTTCGGGCACGTCGGTCTTCGACCGGCCGCCTTCGCTGCTGCGATAACCGATTTCGGTCGTGAAGCGCGTCGTGATGTCGGGAGTTTCGACCGAGCCGATCGGTGTCGGCCAATTCCAGTTGAGCCCCGGCGCCGTCTCGCTGACAAACCGCCCGAACACGATATTGACGCCGACTTGCGCTGAATTGACGACATAGAAGCCCGTCAGCAGCCAAAGAACGACTGCCACGGCGGCGATCAGGATGATGGCCCTGCCCGATCCGAGGCCACCAGGCAGGATCGACTTCATGCGGTCCTGACCGCGCTTGAGCAATTCCTCGAAATCAGGGGGTTGATTGCCGCCACCGCCACCGCGACCCCAGGGGCTCTGTCCATTGCCCCAGGGACCGCCTTGGTTATTCCATGCCATGAAGGAACCTCTAAGACTGGTCCAAATTGAGACCGCTGCCGGCCGGCGCCCTTTCAATGGTCGCGCCAAAGCCTTATATGACAGCCGCCGTACCACCGCAATCGACCGGGGCGGGCTCTTTTTGGCCCTTCCCGCCGTCAAAACCGATGGAACGGGACATATCGGGCCGAGTGGAAGGAATTTCAAGGATGGCAAAGGTCGGGGAAGCGGAAATTCGCTCGGCACTGTCGACAATTGGTGTCCCCGGCGGCGGGAACATCGTCGATCTCGGCATGGTCCAGGGTCTTGTGGTCCGGGAAGGCCATGTCGGCTTCTCGATCGAGGTCGACCCGACCCAGGGCGAAAAGATGGAGCCAGTGCGCAAAGCCGCCGAAGCCGCGGTCATGAAGCTTCCCGGCATCCTTTCGGTGACCGCCGTCCTCACCGCCCATCGCGGTGGCGGATCGAACACCGCCAGCCAACCGGCTGCCGCGCAAAGCCCGCGGCCGGCAGGCACGAAGGCCTTGGTCCCGGGCGTCAAACACATCATCGCCATCGCCAGCGGCAAGGGCGGCGTCGGCAAGTCCACGAC
>CAZUAL010000231.1:0-6554 GCA_964618305.1 uncultured Dongia sp.
CGCAGCAGACCGGCATGACCAAGGATGAGTTCAAGGCCAAGCTTTTGGCGGCAAGGGGATAGATCATGGCCAAGATTGTCGGCACTATCACAACCTCGCACGTTCCGGCCATTGGGGGCGCTATCGCCAAGGGGCTGCAGAGCGATCCCTACTGGAAGCCGTTTTTCGACGGCTTTCCGCCGGTGCGCGAATGGCTGGGCAAGATCAAGCCCGATGTCGTCGTCATCGTCTACAACGACCACGGGCTCAATTTCTTCCTCGACAAGATGCCGACCTTCGCGGTCGGCGCGGCTGCCGAGTACCGCAATGCCGACGAGGGTTGGGGCATCCCGACCGTGGCGCCGTTTCGCGGCGATCCTGAACTGTCCTGGCACATCATCGAAAGCCTGGTGGCCGAGGAGTTCGACATCGTTTCCTGCCAGGAGATGGTCGTCGACCACGCCTTCACCTTGCCGATGGCATTGTGCTGGCCGGATCAGAAGTGGCCGGTCCGCACCGTCCCCGTCGTGGTGAATACGGTGCAGGCGCCGCTGCCTTCCGCCAAGCGCTGCTACAAGCTCGGCCAGGCGCTGGGGCGCGCGATCGCGTCATGGCCGAAGGACGAGAAGGTCGTGGTGATGGGGACCGGCGGGCTGTCGCATCAGCTTGACGGACAGCGCGCGGGCTTCATCAACAAGGAGTTCGACCTGAAGTTCATGGACAGCATGGTCGGCGATCCCGCCTGGGCCACGAAGTATTCGACGGTCGAGCTCGTCGAATTGACGGGCACCCAGGGCGTGGAGCTGTTGAACTGGATGGTGGCGCGCGGCACGTTGCCGGAGAAAGTCAGCAAGCGTCAGGCCAACTATCACATTCCGATCTCCAACACGGCTTCCGGCCTGATGGTGCTTGAGCCGGCGGCTTGAAGTCCCGGAGGCAAGGCAGCGATCACGCCTCCTTGATACCGGTCGGTGCCTTGCATGATATGCTGCGGGGCAGTTGGTTTTGTCAGTCGAGTGGAGTGAAATTCATGAGGATGCTGTCCCTGACTGCCGGCCTCGTGGCCGCGCTCGCCACAACCGGCGCTTCCGCGCAATCGGTCAATCTCACTGGCAGATACAATTGCATAGCGATGTGTCGAGGCGAGTATCAGCCCTACATCACCCAGAACGGACCCGAGCTGAACGTGGTCACCGAAGCCGGCGTTCCCTCGCGCGCCTGGCCGGACTGGTTTTTTCCGACGACGCGGATCTGGATCGACGCATTGAATCAGAGCGCGGTCTATACGCCTGATGGTATGCTGATCCAGTTCGACGGCGGCACCGTCTGGCAGCGCGATCTTCCTCCGCCGCCGCCGCCGGCTCGTCGCCGCTGATGGCGGCGGTCAGCCGACCCGTATCACCATCTTGCCGAGCGCAGCGCGCGTCTGCATGGTCTTGAAGGCTTCGCGGAAATCTTTGAGCTGAAAGATCTGGCCAACGATCGGCGTGAGCTTCTTCTCTCCCAGCCATGTCAGGAGCTGCGCGGTGACGCGCCGCTCGGCCTCGGGCTCGCGGCGGGCAATCTGCGCGATGTCGACGCCGGTGAGGATGCCGCCCTTCAGCAATGACAAATTGAACGGCAGGGCCGGAATCTTGCCGGCGGCAAAACCGACGACAAGGTGCCGGCCGTTCCAGGCAATCGAGCGAAATGCCTGGACGGAGACGTCGCCACCGACGGGATCGTAAATGACGTCTGCGCCATGGTCGGCGGTCAATTCCTTCAGCACATCGCGCCAGTTGGCCTGCGTGTAGTCGATCGTGGCATCGGCGCCGTGATCGGTGGCGAATTTGCGTTTCTCCTCGGTGGAGGCGGCGGCGATCACGCGCGCGCCGAGCAGCTTGCCAACCTGGACGGCGGCGATGCCGACGCCGCCGGCAGCGCCCAGCACCAGCAGGATTTCACCCGACTTGAGCGAGCCGCGCTCCGCGAGCGCATAGAGCGCGGTGAGGTAGTTGGCGCGGAACGCAGCCGCTGCTTCCGGTGCGACACCGTCGGGAATGGCGGTGAGGGCGGTCGACGGCACGACGATGTACTCGGCAAGCGCACCGGAGCGCGTCATGCTCATCACGGCCTGGCCGGTTGTAAATCCCGTAACACCGTCGCCGATTGTATCCACAATGCCGGAAAATTCTGTGCCGGGGATAAAGGGCAGCGGGTCCTTGGTCTGGTAGAGGCCTTGCACCTTGAGCCCGTCGACGAAACCGATGCTGGCGGCCTGAACCTTCACGCGCACCAGCCCGGCGGAGACCTCGGGCACTGCAACGTCCCTCAGCGGAATCCTGTCGATGGAATCGTACTGTTCGACCACCACGGCTTTCATTGATGTCTCCGATGATTGCGCCGTGAGCGATCTATTGAGATTTCGTCGGGGTAGCAAGCGGTGTGCGGATAGTGTCGGCCTCACGATCCGGCATAGCGCTCCACCAGCAGGAATTTCTGTACCTTGCCGGTCGGGGTCCGCGGTAACGGCTCCCTGTCGAACAGAATGGTGCGCGGGATCTTGAAACCCGCCAGCCGTGAGCGGCAATGCGCCTCGACCGCCTCGGCGGTGAGTGCTGCGCCGGAATCCCCGCCGCGCACGATCAGCACCGAAACGCGCTCGCCCCATAATTCGTCGGGCAGGCCGAACACGGCGCAATCGGCCACGCCGTCGAGACCGAGAAGGATTTCCTCGATTTCGGCGGCGTGCACGTTCTGGCCACCGGAGACGATCATGTCCTTGATGCGTCCCTTGATGAAGACGAAGCCCTCTTCGTCCATCATCCCGAGGTCGCCGGTGTGCACATAGCCGCCGCGGAAGGTTTCCTTCGTCTTCTCCGGGTTGTTGAAGTAGGAGGTGATGGTCGAGGGCGAGCGGCCGACGATTTCGCCGAGTTCGCCCGGCCTGGCCACGCTGCCGTCTGCGCGCTCGATGTACACGTCCGCGAAGGCCAGCGGCGTGCCGATGGATTCGGGGCGGAACTTGCGATCCTCCGGCGTCGAAACGGTGAGCGCGCCGGTTTCCTGCATGCCGTAATATTCGTAGATCGCGGGGCAAAGCCGTGCCTGCACCTTTTCGCGAAGCGTGGCGGGAAACACCGATCCGGCGAAGACGAGTCCGCGCAATGAGGAGAGGTTGCGCGCCTTCAATTCGGGCTCGGCGAGCACCATGGCTCCCATCGTGGCCACGAAATTGACGATGGTTACGCGTTCGCTCTCGATCGTCTGCAGGACTTCGGCCGGCGCAAAGTTCATGATGACGTTGCGCGCGCCGAACATCACGCCGGCGAGAATCCAGGCGTAGCCGACCCGGCCGAAAGCGGGAAACACCGTCATCAGCACGTCGTTTTGCGAAAGATCGAAAGATTCGAACATTTGCCCGACGGTGGCGTTGTTGAGGTGGGTCAGGATGTAGGACTTGGGAAGACCGGTCGTGCCCGAGGTCAGGTTGAAATAGTAGGGATCGTGTTCGCTGACGTCGACATCCGGCTCCAAGGGCGATGCACCGGCCAGGAGGGCTTCATAATCTTGGGCCCAGCCGGGCGCGCCGTCGCCGATTGCCACGAAGGTGGTCACCTGCGGCAGCTTCTCCCGGACCTCGTTGGCGGCCTGCGCAAAGCGCGTGTCGAAGAGCAGGGCTTTTGCATCCATCGCCTGCATCAAGGTGACGATCTCCGACGGCGCCAGGCGGTAGTTGAGGGGAATCCCGATCAGGCCCAGCTTCGCCAGCGCGAAATAGATTTCGGCAAGCTCGGCCCGGTTGCTGCAGAGAAAGGCCACTACGTCGGGCTTCTTCAGGCCAAGACCGCCGAGGCCATGGGCTAGCCGGTTGCAGCGTTCGTTGAGCTGACGGAAGCTGAAGCGTCTGTTGGTGCTGACACAATAGATCGCCTCGCGATCACGGAAGCGGCGTGCGGCCGTCGCCGGGATGCCGCCCACGACCATCTTGCCGAGCGCGCGGTCTGCGACGCTCATCGATGTACTCACCATGCCAAACTCCTCCCGATCTTTCGCTTTTCGTTGACGGTGCCCGACGCCGGTCTGTTGCCGGCTGGTTTCGGGCCAAGGCTGCGCGCCGGCACAAGCTGTGGCGGCGCGTGCGACACCGATCAGTTCACCGAGCGTGTCTTGTTCTCCCAGAACGGCTTGCGCAGTTCTCGCTTCAGTATCTTACCGGCGCCGGAGAGCGGCATCGGCGTTTCCGTCACCTCGACGCTGCGTGGGCACTTGTAGCCAGCGATCAGCGTCTTGCAGAACTCCATCAATTCCTCCGGCGTGGCTTTGGCGCCGGGTTTCGTAACGACGATGGCATGGACCTGCTCGCCCCAGCGTTCGCTGGGGATGCCGATCACCGCACATTGCGCCACCGACGGATGCTGCGCCAGCGCGTTCTCCACTTCGGCCGGATAGACGTTCTCGCCGCCGGAGATGATCATGTCCTTGACGCGATCGACCACGTAGACGAAGCCGTCCTCGTCCATATAGCCGCCGTCGCCGGTATGCATCCAGCCGTCGATGATGGCTTTCGCGGTTTCTTCCGGCCGCTCCCAATAGCCCATCATGACGTTGTCGCCGCGTACCGCGATTTCGCCGACCGTACCGTGCGGCAGGATCTTGTCGTCGGCATCGACGATCTTCACCTCGCAGCCGAACGTGGCGCGGCCCGCACCGCGATGCCGACCCTTGGCGCGGGCGTCCCCGATGTGCTCTTTCCAGTGCAGGAGTGTCGCGATCGGCGACAGCTCGGTCATGCCATAGGCCTGGGTGAACCGGACGTTGGGTAGCGCCTTCATCGCACGGCCCATCACGGCTTCGCTGATCGGTGAGGCGCCGTAGGTAATCCCTTTGAGAGAAGACAGATCGTAGTCGCCGAGCTTCGGATGATCCACGAACATCTGGATCATGGTCGGCACCAGCAGCACGTCCGTGACGCGCTCTTTCTGGATGGCGGCGGCGACGCCATCCGGCGTAAATCCCTGGGCGACCACGTTGGAGCCGCCGCCGAGCAGGACGGAGTACATCGCCGCCCCGTTGGCGAGATGGAACATGGGAGCTGCGTGCAGATAGACCGTGCCTTCCGGCCAGAGGCCTTCGGCGAGCGCGTTCAGCGCATTCACCATCAGATTGCCGTGGCTGAGCATGACGCCCTTGGAACGGCCGGTGGTGCCGCCGGTATAGAAGATGCCGCAGAGGTCGCTACTCTCGCGCATCGCGTCCTCCATCGGAGCGGTGCGGCCGATCATCGCTTCGAAATTATCCATGCCGGCGGGCGTCTCGCCGTCGTCGGTATAAACGAGCTTCAGGCCGGCGATGGACTGCGCCAGCGAGGCCCCGATCGGCGCGAACGTCTTGTCCACGAACAGGATGCCGGCACGACAATCGCGCATCGCATCCTCGTTCTCCAGCGCGCTCCAGCGGATGTTGAGCGGCACGATGACAGTGCCGGACCACCCGGAAGCCAGATAGAGTTCCAGGTAACGGTCCGAATTCGTGGACAGGATCGCTACGCGATCGCCGGCCTTTGCGCCCATGGCGCGGATGGCTGCGGCGAGCCGCGCCACACGATCGCCGACCTCGCGCCAGCTCTTGCGGCGATCGCCACATGCGACCGCCAGACCGGTGGGATTGGTCTGCAGTGCGCGGCGCAGGCCATGGGTGATGTTCATCGCTTTCCTCCGCTTGCTTTCTTGCTCTTGCGCAGCGGCTTCTCCGCTGCAGTTCTCGCTGTTTTCGCTGCCAGTCCTTCCGTCAGACGGATGGCAAACTCCGCGGCGATGCTCTCGGCGGAGAGGGCGCCGCTCGGCTGGTACCAATGTCCGATCCAGTTCAAAGAACCTGCGATGGCAAAGGCCGACAACTTGACGTCACAGGATCTGATCGAGCGGTCGGCGATGCCGTCCCTGATATAGGTGCGAAAAGCGCGGTCGATCTTTCTCTTGGCCGCGCGAACGACCTTGCGGTTGTCCTCGTTGAGATCGTTCACGTCGAAGCGAACCATGCTCTTGCCGCTGTCGGTGGTCATCACTTCGGCATAGCGCGCGATCAGCTTGCGCAGCTTGGCGAGGCCCTTGCCGCCCTCGGCATCGATCTCCTCGATGCAGTCGTCGACCCGCTCATGTCCGATGGCCCAGCACTCGTAGAGGATTTCTTCCTTGCTGCGAAAATAGTTGTAAAGCGCCGGCTTGGTGATGTTCAGCCGCTCGGCCACGTCGTTGAGCGTGGTGCCGTGATAGCCCTGCTCGAGAAAGAGCTGAACGGCCATGCGCAGCACCGCTTCGCGCTTCTCGTCGCGGGCGCGCCTGCGGCTTTCGAACGGCATCCAGGGCGACTGGCTGGCAGCGGGGGAGGGCGATCCGTCCATTCTTGCGCGAACTTCCGACGTTGACTCGGGATGGCTGTCCCGTATATTACCCATGGGTAAGAAACAGTCCAGCGGGTAATTTTTGGAGGAAGCGATGACGTCTCGCACCATGGTCGCCGGTGTCGGCATGATCCCGGTCGTCAAGCCCGGCGCCCACGCGCCATATCACGTGATGGGTGCGGAGGCGGCGACG
>CAZUAL010000232.1:0-6538 GCA_964618305.1 uncultured Dongia sp.
CGGTCAAGAACGATGGCGAAGACGAAGTCGGCGGCATTGTGACCCATTGATCTGACGCGGATTTAACTCAATTAAATCGCGGTGCTCAGGTGAAAAACCCTGGGTACCGCGATTGATTTTTGGATCGACCCGGTTCTAATATCCGCGCGCCTTCTTGCGGGGATGGGCGAGCAGGGCTCAAGCGATCCGAAAATAATAGGGGTTATCCGTGAACAAGAACGATCTCATCGCCGAAGTCTCGCAAGAAACCGGTCTCTCGAAAGCCGATGCCGCCAAGGCGGTTGACTCGGTATTCGACCTCATCACGCGTTCGCTGAAGGCGGACCAGGAAGTGCGTCTCGTCGGTTTTGGCAATTTCCATGTTGCCAAGCGCGAAGCCAGTGTCGGCCGCAATCCGCGCACGGGTGAAGAAATCCAGATTCCCGCGTCCAAGCAACCGAAGTTCAAGGCCGGCAAGGGCCTCAAGGACGCGATCAACTAAGTTGTGAGTGCCAGAGCAGGCACGAGAATGTGTCTGCATCCTGGGGGCGATTAGCTCAGTTGGTAGAGCGTCTCGTTTACACCGAGAATGTCGGCGGTTCGAGTCCGTCATCGCCCACCAGTTTCCACATTGACCGGAGCAAGACCGGTCGGAAGTGTCCAATATGACGATCCGCAGCGACCGGCGCGGGCCCTCCTGGATAACTTCTCTCTGGCCCTACATTGCCAGCTCCCTCTACGTTTGTACCGCCGCGTCAGGTGGCCTTCTCCTCAAGGCTTGGATCGATCCGCCGAACGTCTCAATGGTCTTCCTGGCGGCGGTGCTGGTCAGCGCCGTGCTGCATGGATTGGGCCCGTCACTTTATTCGGCGCTGCTCGGCACCCTCGTTTACAATTTCTTCTTACTAGATCCGCTCTATTCGCTGACGGTCCGCGACCCGGCCAACGTCGTGGCGCTTATCTTTTTGCTGCTGGTGGCGGTGCTGACCAGCAACCTCACGGCGCGCTTGAAGGACGCCAATGCCGGTTTGCGTCGGCGCGCCGAGATGAACGAGGCGCTCTTCCAGTTCAGCCGCAAGCTCACAGGCATCACGCGGCGCGATGATTTGGTTTGGGCGACGGCGCACCAGATGGCGCTGATGTTGAAGGCGAAGGTCGTGATGCTTCTGCCGGAATCGGGCACGCTGCAGGTGGCTGGTGGCTTTCCGCCGGAGGACCAGCTTTCGCGCGATGATCTTGAGGCGGCTGAGCTTGCCTGGCTTGGCGACCGGGCAACCGGGCATGGCACCAATTCCATACCCCTGTCGAACCGTCTGTTCCTGCCGATGCGGTCGGTGGAAGGCGCGGTTGGGGTCGTGGGCATTTCGCGCGATCCAGGTACCGCCGACCCGGATCTCGACGACAATGAGCGGCAATTGCTGGAGGCGTTGGCAAACCTAGCCGGCATTGCCATCGCGCGCCTTAAACTGGCGGAAAACGTAGACAAAGCGCGGCTGGCCACCGAGGCTGAGGAACTGCGTCTGGCCCTTCTTAGCGCGATCTCGCACGATTTCCGCACGCCGCTGGCATCCATCATTGGGTCAGCCTCAAGCCTGCGTTCCTTGGGCGACCGCTTCGACAAGGCAACCAAGGAGGAACTCCTTGATACGATCCGCGAGGAGGGCGAGCGGCTCAATGGCTTTGTCGGCAATGTGCTCGACATGACCAGGATCGAAAGCGGCGCCTTGCGGCCCAGACTGGTGCCGGTGGATATCGCCGACAGCATCAACGAATTGCTGCACGACAAGGAAGCGGCGTTGGCGCATCACCGCGTCACTCTTACCTGTCCGGCCGAGAGTCCGTTGGTACAGTTGGATCCGATTCTCTTTCGCCATGCTTTAGGAAACCTCCTCGACAATGCCGCCCGCTATACGCCCTATGGGTCAGCCATTTCCATCGACGTTGCGATCTCCGATGGGGTGGCCATCCAATTGAGCGATGAAGGGCCGGGCCTTGCCGCCGGAGAAGTCGGGCGGGTCTTTGACCGGTTCCATCGGGGCCCCTCCGTTTCGACTGGAAGCGGCCTTGGTCTTGGGCTGGCCATTGCGCGGGGGGTCGTGACGGCAATGGGCGGGACGATCGAAGCCGCCAACCGGCCGACGGGGCATGGTGCAATCTTCACCCTGCGATGGCCGGCGACAGCGTTGGTCGAGGCCAAAATCCCGGATGAGGATTTGAGGGAAGATCGATGAGCGGACCCAGGATATTGGTCGTCGATGATGAAGCCGCGATCAGGCGGTTCCTGAAGAGCGCGCTTGTCGTGAACGGATATGAGGTTGTTCTGGCGATGGATGGCAGAGAGGCCCTGACGGCGGCCGCTCGTGAGAAGCCAGATCTGATCGTCCTCGATCTAGGTCTTCCGGATATGGCAGGTGAGGACGTTTTAGCGGAGCTGCGCAAGGCGGGCAAAGTGCCGGTCATTGTCCTGTCCGCCCGTGGCGACGAAGGGGCCAAGGTGAAGCTCCTGGATCTTGGCGCCGATGATTATGTCGTGAAGCCCTTTGGCATCGACGAATTCCTCGCCCGTTTGCGGGCCGCCTTGCGTCATCGCATGCAGCAGGATGGGGTAGAGGCGCAGATATCGTTCGGCAACGTCGAAATCGATCTGGCGCGTCACATCGTGCGCCGGGATGGCGAAACCGTGCGCCTCTCGCGGCGCGAATTCGACCTCCTCCGGTTCTTGGCCGAGCACGCGGGAAAGGTCGTGACCCATCGGCAATTGTTGCAGGCCGTGTGGGGGCAGGCGCACCAGGATGACGTGGAATATCTGCGCGTCTACATGCGCCAGCTTCGCAGCAAGCTGGAGGTGGAACCGCAGCGGCCGGCGCATCTGCTGACCGAGCCCGGTGTCGGCTATCGACTGGTTCTGGAACCTTGACGGAACGGATTTTTTACGGGGGCTTTATGCTGCCGCCCTCATTCCCACCGCGATAATTTACGCGCCTATGCCATCTACTGGACCCGGATGATCACGGGGACAGAGATGCAAGGTCTGCCATACCTCATTTTCTCGGCAATCGTTTTTGTCCTGGCGGTCGCCCATGTGTTCCGCAACGGCGAGAATCGTAAAGATCATGAGCACCATAACAATGTCGGCCCCGGGAAAGACCGGCGCACAATTCATGCTGGCGCTGGGCGCCCTCGGGGTCGTTTACGGCGACATCGGCACAAGTCCCATCTACGCCTTCCGTGAAGCCCTCCACGCCGGTGGTGGAGCCGCAACCTGGCAGGCTGTGGCCGGTTGCCTGTCACTGATGTTCTGGCTCGTAATGGTCGTCGTCTGCGTCAAATATGCAGGGTTGATCTTGCGCGCTGACAATAAGGGCCAGGGTGGTATGCTGGCCCTTGTGGCGCTGGCGCTGCAGAAAGCTGTCGGCGAGCGGCGCCGGCAGGTCCTGATTGTGCTTGGTGTTGCTGGTGCCGCCTTGTTCTTCGGCGACGCTGTGATCACGCCTGCCATTTCGGTTCTGAGCGCCATTGAGGGTCTGGAGGTCAAGGCGCCGGGTCTGGCACCCTATGTGAAGCCCGCGACACTGGCCATCATCGTCGGCCTCTTCCTGGCGCAGTCGCGCGGCACGAAGACGGTCGGTGGTTTCTTCGGCCCAATCATGCTGATCTGGTTCGGCACGCTGGCGGTCCTGGGTCTCACCGAAATCGTGCGCATGCCGCAGATATTCGCGGCACTCAATCCGCTCTACGCGATCGACTTTCTGCGCCACAATGATCCCACCATTGCCTTTGCCGTGGTTAGCTCGGCCTTGCTTGCCGTCACTGGCGGCGAGGCGCTCTATGCCGATCTCGGCCATTTCGGGCGGCGGCCGATCCAGATCTCCTGGTTTTCAATCGTTCTGCCGGCCTCGGTGCTGAACTATTTTGGTCAGGGCGCGCTTGTTCTCCGTGCGCCGGAGACGGCGGCCAACCCCTTCTTCCTACTGGCGCCGGAATGGTTGCTGCTGCCGTTGATCTTGCTCACGACCGTGGCGACGGTCATTGCTTCGCAGGCGGTCATCTCGGGCACGTTCTCTTTGGGCTACCAGGCGATGCGCCTTGGCATCGTGCCGCGCCTCGTCATCAAGCATACATCGCCCAACCATGCCGGACAGATCTATGCGCCGCAGCTCAATTGGCTGCTGATGGTGGCTGTGATCTTCCTGGTCGTGACGTTCGAATCGTCCGGTGCGCTGGCCAATGCTTACGGTATCGCAGTCACCGGCACGATGCTGATTAATACGATCGTCGGCTCCATCGTGGCGCGCTCACACTGGCGCTGGCCGGCTTGGCGTATTGTCATGATCTTTGGCGCGATCGGTCTGGTCGAAGGCACGCTGCTTGCATCAAGCTTGCATAAGGTCTTTGAAGGTGGCTGGTTCCCGCTATTGCTCGGCGCCTTCATCTCCGCCCTGATGCTCTCGTGGCTGGCCGGTCGGGCATCCTTGACGGAAGCACGCAGCCGGGCAGCCTTGACCGACGCCGAGTTCCTGGGCGCCCTCTCGAGCAGGCACCTGCAGCGCGTTCCGGGTACCGCGATCTTCCTGACCGGCGATGCGACCCATGTACCGTCGTCCTTGCTCCACAACATGCGGCATAACCGCGTGCTGCATGAACAGATCGTCCTCGCCAGCATCACAACGGAGGACGTGCCGTTCGTTGCCGACACTGAGCGTGTGTCGTCTTCGGAGGTGGGGCCCGGCTTCTATCGCTTGGTTATCCGCTATGGCTTTTCGGAAGAGCCGGACCTGCCGAAGGCACTCATGCTGGTCAAGGTGCCTGGGCTGCGCCTGGCGCCCGATGAGGTCTCTTTCTTCATCGGCCGCGAGCGTATCGTCCCGCGCCAGCGGCCAGTCCTGCCGCGCTGGCAGCGTTGGCTCTTCATTCAGATGGCTAATCAGGAGACGAGTGTTGCCGACTACTTCCGCATTCCCGCCGGCCGCATCATCGAACTCGGCCAGCGTTCGGAAATCTAGAGGGACCAGGTAAAGCCAACGATTTCGAAAGCCTGTCCGCCGACTGTCTCCAAGCGAGGGGCGGGGATGCGTTCCCCGCCCAGGCGGCGATAGAAGCCGATGGCGGCCTGATTGTCGGCAAGGCACCAGATGCGCGCACTTTTCTTGCCGAGTTCCCACAGAGCCACGAAAGTGGCTTCGACAAGTTGCCGGCCGATTCCCTTCTCGCGCCAGTCTGTATCGACATAGAGCATATAAATCTCGCCTGCGCCGCTGGCCCCTTCGGTCCGATCCGGGCCGAATGTCGCAAAGCCGGTGATGTCGTCATCGACTGACGCTACAAGGGCATGCTGGCGATCCTCACTTCGCGCAAGCGATCTGGACCAGGCAAGGACGTGCCGATGCGCGTCCAGCCGGGCGAGATATGTGTCAGGTAACAGGCCGGCATAGGCGTCGCGCCAGCTTTCGACATGGATGCGGGCAATGCCGGCCGCGTCCTCGGGCCGGGCGAGGCGGATGCTGGCGAGCGGCTGGGCTTCGTTGGCTTGCATCAAGGCAAAGCGTGAACCGAAACCGAAGAAAAGAAAAGGCCGGTAATCGGGGGGATGCCGGCCTAGTCCTCATTAAGGGGGTCGAGATGGTCTGTGGAATTGCACTAGCGGTTGTGAAGGGCGAGCCCATCGCCACTACAGTTGTACTATAGCAGGCAATTCCTTGAAAAAGGATGACTCCCCTTCCATCATGGTGTGCGTAATCGCTGAGAGTTGCCCGCGAACAGCGAAATCTCAGAGAATCGCCGCGAGAACCTCGTCGAGGCTCGCCTTGATGGTGTCGACGATTGCCTGCAGTTCCTCCCTGGTCGCGATGTAGGGCGGTGACATGATGGCGATGTCTCCGGCACTGCCATCCACATTGCCGCCCACCGGATAGCAGATGAGTCCATTGGCGAAGCACCGGTCCCTCAGCCGCTGATAGAGGGCGAGGGCCGGGTCGAAGGGAGCCTTGCTGGCGCGGTCGGCGACCATCTCGATCGCCCAGAAGAAACCGCGCCCGCGCACGTCGCCCACATGCGGATGATCGCTGAAGGCCGCGCGCAGCAATTGCTCGAAATAGATCCCGTCGTCATGCACCTTCTCGACCAGGCGGTCGCGCAGCATGATCTTCTGCACGGCAACGCCGGCAGCACAGGCCAGCGTATGCCCTGTAAAGGTGTGGCCAGTAAGGAGGCCGCCATCCTTGGCGAACATCGGTCCCTTGAGCCGGTCGTGATAGATGGTGCCGCCGAGCGGCACGTAGCCGGCGGCCAACCCCTTGGCGACCGTCATGATATCGGGCTCGACGCCATCATGCGCCAGCGCGCGCCAAGTGCCGGTGCGGCCCGAGCCGCACATGACTTCGTCGGCAATCATCAGGACGCCGTACTTGTCGCAGATGGCGCGTACCAGCTTGGCATAGCCCGGCGGTGCGGGCACGCAGCCGCCGGCAGCGCCCACGACCGGTTCGAAGACGAAGGCCGCGACGCGGTCCGCGCCCAGTTCCAGTATCTTGTCCTCAAGCTCCTGCGCGCAATATTGCCC
>CAZUAL010000233.1:0-6478 GCA_964618305.1 uncultured Dongia sp.
CTGCTGCATGGGCTCCTCCAAGATGCCTTGGGGCAAGATGATCGAGAAGTTCGGCTTGGCCGAAGCGCAGACCTTCTGGCGCTCGCAAAAGGCATCGGTCGAGCTGGTGGCGGAGATCGTCGATCGCGAGGGTCTCGATATCGACAAGACCGGTGTCGGGGAAATCTCGCTTGCCCACAAGACGAGCCTTGTCGAGTCGCTCAAGGAAGATGCCGAATTCATGGCGAAGAATTTCGGCGCTAGGGAAGTCTTCGTGAGCAAGGCGGAGCTGGTGGAGCGGGGCCTCAACTCACCGGGTCTTCATGCCGGCGTCGCCAACCCGGTCGGTTTCGGTCTCAATCCGTGGAAATACGTGAATGGCCTGGCCGGTGCCGCGGCGAAGGCGGGGGCAAAGATTTTCGCCAACAGCGAAGTGATCTCCTGGTCGCGCGACGGCGGCAAGCATGTGCTGGCGACCCCGCGCGGGCGCGTCAAGGCGAACAAGGTGCTCATCGCCACCGCCGCTTATACCTCGGAAGATCTTCACGGCGATTACGGCGGCCGTGTACTGCCGGCGCTCTCCTCCATCGTCGTGACGCGGCCGATGAACCAGAACGAGCTCGGGGCGCAGGGGTGGACCAGCACCACGCCGGTCTATGACATCCGCTATCTGCTGCACTACTTCCGCCTGCTGCCCGATGGCCGCATGATGTTCGGCGGGCGTGGCGGGCTTTCAGCTGAACCCGGCGCCCTCGATCGGCAGCTGGGCAATATCGAGGCTGCCTTCCGCGCCTATTACCCGGAATGGCGCCATGTCGAGATTACGCACCGCTGGTCCGGCCTCCTCTGCCTGGCGCAGGATCTGGTGCCCCATGTGGGCGCCTGGGACGAGCAGCCGGGAATCTATTTCGCCATGTGCTATCACGGCAATGGCGTCGCCATGGGCACCTGGTCGGGCCGTGCCGCGGCACGCGCCATGGTCGGCGGCCCGGAGGAGCGGCCCAACTTCATCCGCCGCCCGCCGCCCAAATTCCCGCTGCCCTTCCTACGCCCCCTCTATCTGCGCAGCGCCTATATCGGCTACGGCATCAAGGACGCGCTGAAATAGCAAAGGCGCCTGCCGGGTGTTTGAACCGGCAATCTTGTGACGGCGACCAAGGCATGAGACCCTGCCTTTCGCGGGGCCCTTCTTATGGGACGTCCTCTTCAACCACAGGTGCTTTATGCGCAAAATTCTCCTGGCGGCGGCTCTGCTGCTGCCGTATGCCGCCCAGTCCCAATTGGCTTGGGCCGACCCCCTGGTCACGGAATCGGCACCGTCGACTGTTTCCATCGCCAAGGATGGCGACAATTTCCGTGTCATCAATGACATCCGGCGCTACCAGACCAATCTGCTCGCCTCGGCCCTTGCCGACAACACGCTCTATTACCAGTTGCTGGAGATCGAGCAGCATCAGGTTTCCACCGAGGGCCCGCAGACCGAACAGGCGTTCGAGGAAGCGACGGCCAAGGTGACGGTCTATCCCTTAACCGACGAAGGCAAGGGTCCGGCAGCCTTCACCATCGAAGGCAAGGCGGATGCGGTCGAGGCCATGGGCGATTTCGTCGCTCTAACGCGCTTCGGCTGCTGTGTCGAAGTCCCGACCTATGCCGTCTATTCCCTGGAGACCGGCAAATATCTTTTCAATGCGACCGGCGAAGGGCATTGGGGGCAATGGGCGACCCTCGGCGCCCATGGCGGTGCCGAATTCGAGCGGATCCTTGCCTATCATGCCAAGATCACGGCAGCAGATGCCGATCTCTTCGGCGACAACAAAAACGGCGCGGTGATCATCACCTATGCCAAGCAGACGGAGCCGCTGCAGCGCGTGATGCTGATCGCGACGGAAGAAGATATGGGCATGGACGCGCCGCTCGAATGGATGCCGAAGATCGATCTGGTCAACAAGGACAATCCCAAGGGCACGGATCGGATCTATAACCAGCAGGGAGGCAATGCCGTCGATCTTTTCACCAACGCCACCGTGCGCCTGGTGCTGGACGACGCGAAATCGGTCGAGATTCCTCTGGTGGCGGACCGGCTGGACATCAAGAATGCGAAATTGCCGAAGGGCTACAGTCTGGTCGAGATGAAGCTCTGAGCGACTGAGCAAAAGAAAAACCGGACCTCGCTCGCCGAGGTCCGGTTTTCGATTCCGGGGGCGACTGTCAGCGGTCGTTAGCGGGGCGCGGCATCAGGCAGCTGGCGCGCACGGCCTTGTAGCCGCTCTTCACCTGCTTCAGCGGCTTGAAGAACCAGCCGCGGACGCCGATCAGCACCGGCTTCACGAACACATCCTCTCGCTTGGGCGCAACGTTCATCGTCTCTGTCTCGGATCTGGAACTGGCATCATTGGCTGCAATCATTGCCGGATCTTTCTGGCAAGAAGATGACGGGCCGATGACGGTTTCTGGGTAATGCCTTGGGTGCGGGTGAGGAAAAGGGGTCGCCGGCGGGCTAGTGGGGGGCAGAAGTGACCCGCCGGCGGGGTGTGGGGGGACTTTTCGGTCCAATCCTGTGACACCCAAGTCGTCTTTCAATCGCAAACTCAGGGAAACTCTCGGCGGTGATCCGTAGGGAGCGGACCGCGCCGCCGACACTTTCTATATTGGGATCCGGCCGCCCGATTTGCAGTGATCGGGGTCACAAGCCCATCTCGACGCGGAAATGCCTGTTATCCAGCTGAAGATTCAGCCGGATTCCGGTCTTTCACCCGGTCGGACAGGAAAAATAGTTTGGTTACTGCGCCTTAATACGCTCGCCGTTGCCGGTGAAGGCAGGGCTTGCCAGGGCGACGAACGGCTCGGCGATCTCGTCCGGCGTCTTGAGGCTCATCGGGTCTTCGCCTGGATAGGCCTTGGCCCGCATCCGGGTCCGGGTGCGGCCGGGATCGATGAGGTTGGCACGGACCTTGGTCTGCTGAATTTCCTGGGCATAGATGCCCACCATCATTTCCAGGGCAGCCTTGGAAATCGCGTAGGTGCCCCAATAGGCGCGGGGGCCCTTGGCGGCGCCGGAGGTGACGAAGATCGCCCGGCCCGCTTCCGACTGCCGCAGCAGCGGATCCATGACGCGCAGCAGGCGCCAGTTGGCCGTCAGGTTGAGGTCCATGACCTCCTGAAATTCCTTCGGCGCGATATGGCCGAGCGGCGACAATGTGCCGAGGATGCCGGCATTGCCGACCAGCACGTCGAGGCGCCCATAGCGTTCGTAGATCGCGGCCCCCAGCCGGTCGATGGCATCGAAATCCTTGAGATCGAGTGGGACGAGCAGGCGCGATTTCCCGCTGATTGCCCGGATTTCGTCATCAAGCTCCTCAAGCCCGCCGGTCGTGCGCGCAACGAGGATGAGGTCAGCGCCTTCCTTGGCATAGGCCTTGGCGATGGCGGCACCAATGCCCCGCGATGCGCCGGTGATAAGGGCGATCCTTCCGGCCAGACGGCCGGTCGACGACGGCTGGGACATCGGAATCAGGCGCTCTTTTCGGCAAGCAGCGAAAGCTGCGCCACGGTTTCGTTGTTCTGGTCGGTCAGCTCGGTCGGGTAATCGCCGGTGAAGCAGGCATCGCAATATTGCGGCGATGCCTTGTCGCGGCCCTGATGACCCATGGCGCGGTAGAGACCGTCGAGCGAGATGAAGGCCAGTGAATCGGCGCCGATAAAATCCGCCATTTCCTGGACCGACATGCGGGCGGCGAGCAGCTTGCTCCGCTCCGGCGTATCGATACCGTAGAAGCAGGAATGCGAGGTGGGCGGGCTGGAGATGCGCATATGCACTTCGGTGGCACCCGCCTGGCGCATCATCTCGACGATCTTCTTCGAGGTCGTGCCACGCACGATCGAATCGTCGACCAGGATGATGCGCTTGCCGGCGACCTTCGCCCGGTTGGCATTGTGCTTCAGCTTGACGCCCAGATGCCGGATCTGGTCCGTGGGCTCGATGAAGGTGCGGCCGACATAATGATTGCGGATGATGCCGTATTCGAAGGGAATGCCGGAACCTTCCGCATAGCCGAGTGCGGCCGGCACGCCGGAATCCGGCACCGGGATGACGACATCGGCTTCGACCGCCGCTTCGCGCGAAAGCTCGGCGCCGATGCGCTTTCTGGCATCATAGACGCTGATCCCTTCCATCACCGAATCGGGCCGGGCGAAATAGATGTACTCGAAGACGCAGAAGCGATGCTTGGCCGGCGAGAAGGGCCGCATCGACGTGACGCCATTCTTGTCGAGGATGACGAGCTCTCCCGCCTCGATATCGCGCAGATACTCGGCGCCCATGATGTCGAGCGCGCAGGTCTCTGAGGCGAGGATATGACCGTCGCCGAGCTTGCCCAGCACCATCGGGCGGACACCCAACGGATCGCGCACGCCGATCACCATGTCCTTGGCGATGGCGACGATGGAATAGGCACCCTCGACCTGGTGCAGGGCGTTGATCAGGCGGTCGACGACATTGCCCCTAAGGTGCGTTGCCATCAGGTGCGGAATGACTTCGGTATCCGACGAGGCCTGGAAGATCGAGCCGCGCTTCACCATTTCGCGCCGGATCGCCGAGGCGTTGGTGAGGTTGCCGTTATGCGCGACGGCGATGCCGCCGAAGGCCAGTTCGGCAAAGAAAGGCTGTACGTTCCTGAGTGCCGTTTCGCCGGTCGTCGAATAGCGCACGTGCCCAATGGCGGCGCGGCCCTTGAGCGGACCCACGACGCTTTCGGCCGAGAAATTGTCGGCGACATGGCCCATGGCGCGATGGGCATGGAAGCCTTCGCCGTCATGGCTGACGATACCGGCAGCTTCCTGACCGCGATGCTGCAGGGCGTGGAGACCAAGGACTGTCAGAGTGGCGGCTTGTTCGACGCCGAATATGCCGATTATGCCGCACTCCTCCTTCAAATGGTCGTCATCGAAGGGGTGGCTTGTAAGCATCGGCTGCTACCTTTTTCCGGCCGGGTTATTCTGAACCCTGGATCAGTCGGTTGAGGTCTTTGCGTTCGGCGTCCTTATACCCCGATCCGTCATCTTGTCCACCAGCTTCTTGGGGTGCGGCACCTGTGCCAGCACCTTCATTTGTGTCGCTTTGCCCCGCGCCCAGTGCATTGGTGCTATTCCCGATCGCCGGCGCTATGGTTTGCAATGCGTTACCAAGGGCTTGCCCCTGTTCGACGGCATCCAATCCGCGGTTGAAGGTCTCCTGCCCGCTCTTGATGATGTCATCGGGCATCAGCTTTTCGAGAAAGATGGCGCCCCGCTCAACCGTCGGCAGAAAGCGGGCGTTCTTCGCCACGTCGGGCCACAGATTCCGGTCTGGCTCCAGCCACGCGCCCAGGATGTAGACGGCACAGACGACAATCGATCCGCGCACCAGGCCGAAGACCAGTCCCAGCGACCGGTCGAGGGCGCCAAGGCCACTGCTACGCACCTGCGCCGAGATCCAATGGTTGAGCATGCCGCAGACGACCAGGGTCACGACGAAAATGCCGACGCCGGCGCTGATGTCGGCCAGAAGCTCGTTCGGGATGTATTGCCGCACGATCGGCCGGAGCGGGGCGAAGAGGGCGACCGTGGCGATGACCGCGCCGATCCAGCCCAGGATCGACAGCAGCTCCTTGATGAAGCCGCGCGAAAAGGCGAGGAGGGTCGAAAGACCGACGATGCCGAGAATGATGAGGTCGAGGAAGTTCAACGCAGTTTTTCTCCCTGGTCTTGTCCCCGTTGTTGCCTCTCATGCTGCACCCGGCTGGCGCCGACCGTGGCGGCCAAAGCATTGGAGCGCACTTCATTATAGAGCCAGTCGATCATCTCTTGGAGATGTCCGATTTCAATGAGCTCGATCCCCGGCACATTGAGCGGTTTGCCGCCGGCCTGCGACAGCCGCTTGGGGCAGATAGCCCGCTTGAAGCCGAGCTTGGCCGCCTCCCTGAGGCGCGTTTCCGCCTGCGCCACCATGCGCACCTCGCCCGAAAGGCCGATCTCGCCGAAGGCGATGAGGTCTGAGGGAACCGACCGGTCCGAGAGCGAGGAAATGAGGGCGAGGGCCGCGGAAAGGTCCGCCGCCGGCTCGGTGATGCGCAGGCCGCCGGCGATGTTGAGATAGATTTCGCTGCCGGCCAGACCCAGCCCGCAGCGCGCCTCGAGGACGGCGAGCGTCATCGCTAGCCTTGCGCTGTCCCAGCCGACCACGGCGCGCCTTGGCGTGGCGAGCGGCGAGGGGGAGACGAGCGCCTGCACCTCGACCAGCACGGGGCGCGTTCCCTCGATTCCGGCGAAGACGGCGACACCTGAGACATTGCCGTGCCGCTCGGCGAGGAACAGGGCGGACGGGTTGGGAACCTCCGCCAGCCCCCGGTCCGACATCTCGAAGACGCCGATCTCGTTGGCCGGGCCGAAGCGATTCTTGACCGAGCGCAGGATGCGGAAATGGTGCCCGCGCTCGCCTTCGAAATAGAGCACTGTATCGACC
>CAZUAL010000234.1:0-6453 GCA_964618305.1 uncultured Dongia sp.
GTTCGGACCGTCGATCGTCAGCGACGCGGACGTGAACGGTGTGATCGCGGCCGGCGAGAACGAGGCGGCCGGCGTCGAGGCGATGAAGTTCTACGAGGTCGCCCCGCATCTCTCCCTCACCCAGCATGCGGTATCGATCCGCCCGATCTGCTTCTCGGTGAAGACGCTGAAGACGCTGCCCAAGCCCTTGCAGGACGCCATCATGAAGGCTGGCAAGGAAGCCGGCGATTACGGCCGCCAGCTCGAATCCAGCGAGGAGGTCGTCAAGCTCGATGCGCTGGAAAAGGCCGGCAAGCTCAAGCGCGTGCCGTTCGAGGAACGCGACGCCATGAAGAAGCTCGCCGATCCCGTCATGGCAACCTATGCCAAGGAAATCGGCGCCGAGGGCATCTTCGAGAAGATCAACGTCGCCTGACCCGATCAGCGACGGCTCTGCGCGGCGAGCCCTGCGGCTTGCCGCCTGAGCCTGCGGCCCGCCCGGAGTGCCCATGACCGACATCCCGACGCCGTCCCACCCGTCGCTATGGCGACGAGTGACGGCTCTCTATGCAAAGCTGCTGGAAGTCCTCCTCGCCTTGTGCCTTGCGGCGCTGATCTTTCCCGTCACGCTGCAGATCGTGTCGCGCTACACCGCGCTGATCCCCTCCTACATCTGGACCGAGGAGATGGCACGCTTCCTGTTCATCTGGACCATCATGATCGGCGCGATGGTCGGCGTGCGAGAAGCCTTGCATTTCGAAGTCGACGTCTGGCCGGACCTGTCGCGCCGCGGCGAGGCAGCGGTGCGGATCGCGGCGCGGCTCGGCATCCTGGCATTGGCCCTGGTGGTCGTGATCGCCGGCATCGAGTTCACCCGCTTCGCCTGGAACCGCACCTCCGAGCTCGCCGACCTGCCGCTGTGGCTGATCCACGTCGCCTGGCCGGTGGCCGGGTTCACCTGGATCGTATTCGCGGGCGAGCAGATCGTCGATGAGGCCAAGATCGTGTTGGGGAGAAAAGCATGAGCGGGGCCGTTCTCTCCGCGGGACAGGCCGCGCTCATCCTGTTCGGCACGTTTGCAGCGCTGCTGGTGGCGCGCGTACCGGTCGCCTTTGCGCTCGGGCTCGCCTGCCTGCCGATCCTGGTGATCGAGCCGCGGCTGTCGGTGATGATGCTCGCGCAGGAAACCTTCAACGCCTACAATTCCTTCATCCTGCTGGCGGTGCCGTTCTTCCTGCTCACCGCCAATCTGATGAGCATCGGCGGCATCACCGATCGCTTGGTGGCGCTGTCGCGCTCGATGGTCGGAAGCTGGCCGGGATCGCTGGCGCAGATCAACGTGGTGCTGTCGGTGTTCTTCGCCGGCATTTCCGGCTCGTCGACCGCGGATGCGGCAAGCCAGTCCAAGATCTTCATCGATGCGCAGACCAAGGAAGGCTACGACCTCTCTTTCTCGATCGCGATCACGGCGGTCTCGGCGGTGCTCGCCGTCATCATCCCGCCCTCGATCCTGATGATCGTGTGGGGCGGGCTGATCTCGACCTCGATCGCCGCGATGTATCTCGCCGGCATCGTGCCGGGACTTCTGATCGCGGGCGCACAGATGGCGACCGTGCATGTCTATGCGGTGCGGCGCGGCTATCCGACCTACCCAAGGGAAAGCTGGCGCGAAATGCTGTGCGCGGCCTGGCGCTCGCTGCCGGCCATGATGACGCCGTTCATCATCGTCGGCGGCATCCTGCTCGGCTGGTTTACCGCGACCGAATCCGCCTGCATCGCCGTGCTCTATTCGATCGCGCTGTCGACTTTCTTCTATCGCGAGACCGGCTGGCACGAATTGTACAAGGCGCTGCTCGACACCGGCCGGCTCGCCGCGGTGGCGCTGTTCTGCGTCGGTACCGCCTCTGCCTTCGGCTGGCTGCTCGCCTACTACAAGATCCCGCAGGAGCTGCTCGCCAACGTCTCGACCTGGGGCATGGGACCGATTGCGGCCGGGTTCTTCATCGCCTTCTGCTTCCTGGTGGTGGGCTGCTTCCTCGATGCCATCCCCGCCATCATCATCGTCGGCACGGTGCTGGAACCGCTCGCCAAATCGGTCGACCTGCATCCCGTGCAGTTTGCCATCGTCTCGATCGTTTCGCTCGCCTTTGGCCTGGTGACCCCGCCCTACGGGCTCTGCCTGATGATCGCCTGCGCGGTGGCGGGCGTCCGACTGCGCTACGCGCTGAAGGACACCATGATCATGCTGGTGCCGATGATGCTGGTGCTGGCGGCACTGATCGTCTGGCCGGATGTCTGCCTGTTCCTGCCGCGCCTGCTGGTGCCGCAGATGCTGAAGTGACGTCGCGCAGCGCTACTGCGCCTCGCCTGGCTTCGCCCCCGAGGCCTCGACCAGTTTCGCCACCCGCGGCAGATCGGCTGCGAACAGTTTGGCATGGGCTTCCGGCGACAGCTCCTTGTCCGGATAGGGCACCGTGCCGAGCTGCTTGAACTTGGCGACCACTTCAGGGTCGGTGACCGCCTTGCGCAAGGCGTCGTTGAGCGCGGCGACGATCTCCTTCGGCGTGCCCCTGGCGACGTAGAGGCCGTGCCACATGGTATAGTTGATCTCGGGCATGCCGAGTTCGGCCGTGGTCGGCACGTCCTTCAATTCGTCGAGCCGCGACGTGGCGGTGATCGCGATGCCGTGCAGCATACCGCTCTGCACCTGCTGGATCGCGTTGGTCACCTGGTCCCATAGCAGGTCGACCTGCCCCGCCAGCAGATCGGTGATCGCTGGGTTGGAGCCGCGATAGGCGACGAAGGTCGGCCGGAAGCCGAGCGCATTGCCCATCATGACCGCGCAGAGATGGCTGTTGGTGCCGATGCCGCCATGGGCGAAATTCGCTTTGGCGCCCTGCTCCCTGATCCAGCCGACGAAATCCGCCGGCTTCTGCCCGGGGATCGACTTGCGGCCGACCAGCAGCATCGGCGCATTGTTGACGAGGCCGACCGGCTCGAAATCCTTTTCGGTTTCGTAGCGCAGGTTGGTGAACAGGCTGGGCGCGGCGAGCAGCGCCACATGATTGATCAACACCGTGGCGCCGTTGGGCTCTGAGCGCGCCACCCGCTCGTTGGCGCGCGTGCCGCCGGCGCCGACCAAGTTCTCGATCACCACGGGCTGGCCGAGCGTCCGCGACATCTGGTTGCCGATCAGGCGCGCTACCGTGTCGGTGCCGCCGCCGGCCGCATAGGGGACCACCAGCGTGACCTGTCGCGTGATCGCCTGCGCAAAGGCCCCGCCCATGCAGGTCATCGACAGCAACCCTGCCGTGAGCCACGCGATGCCGCCGGTCCGCAAAACCATCGTCGCCTCCCTGCCTTCTTTGGCGCGAATCGTAGCGGCCAAGGCCGGCCGAACGCAACCGGCAAGTCCCGATGATTGCAATCAAACGGAGTCCCCCACCGGAAAAACAAAGCGAATTCAAGCGCTCCGGCACGTCTTCGACACATTCCAGCGGCTTGCCGGAAAAATGCCCGGTTCCGGGGTGACAAGCCGCGCCGGAATGGGCGACAATCTTCCGGAAATTGCGGTGTGAGAATTCTACCCTTGCGAACAGCGTCAGGCGCGTTGCCTTCCCTTGCCGCGATCGCGGGCCTGCTGGTGCTGGCGCCGGCGAGCGCACATGCGCAATGGTGGCGCAGCGCGCCCGCCGATTTCGAGGAATGCGCCGAGGCCGCCGCAAAGTCTTCCAGCAAGGAAGAGACGACTTCCAAACTCTCGGAGTGCAACGCCAAGTTTGCCGGTCGCCGCAAGCCGGGCGGCGGCTACACCTATTACGACTTCATGCAGAACCGCAATTTCGACCTTGCGGGACCGAATCCGACGCCGGAAGAGCAGCGAAAGATCGACCAGGAATACGTGGCCTATCTCGAGCGCGAGCGCCGCAGCAGCGCCGCCGCGGCGCTTGCAGCAAAACACCAGGAACAGGAGCAGCAGCGCCAGCAGTTGCAGCAGGTCTCGCTGCGCAGCGACCAGCGCGTGCCGGTGCCGGTGGCAAGCCCGGCCAAGCAGCCCGTGCGCGCCTCCACCGAGCCGCCACCGCGGACGCGCTCGATGACCGGTTGCGCGAAAGGCACCTTCTCCTGCGACTGGCCGCGGCTGTCGGAGGGCATCAACGACATCAAGAAGCTGTTCGGCTCGTCCTCGTCGTCGGGCAAAGGCAGGAAGGGCTGAGCTGAGCTGAGCTGAAGATGTCAGCCGCACGCACGTCATTCCGGAGCGCGCATCAGTGCGAAGGCGGAATCCCGCAGTAAGGGAACGAGAATACGGCACGAGGTTCCGGGCTCCTGCTGCGCGGCCCCCGGAATGACACGCCTCCTTCAATCCGTGATCAGCATCGCCCAGAATTTGCGGTAGGGCGATTTGGGATTGTCGGCATAGGCGACGCCGACGCGGCGGGCGCCCTTCATCAGCAGGTTCTCGCGGTGCCCGCGCGAGTCCTCCCATTGCTTCAGCATCTCATCGAATTTGAGGAATCCCGCGCCAATGTTTTCCGCCGCAAGCCGCCGCTTGAGCGGCGCCACGCGGGTTCCGAAAAAGCCCGCCGCATTGTGGCTGACCGAGCCTGACTTCGCCATCGCCTGCGCCTGCTGCAGCGCGAGTTCGTTGAGCTTGCCATCGAGCTTCACCGCAGGCAGACCCTGAGCGCGCCGGTAGGCGCTGATGGCCCCGGCATAGTCGGCGGCGCAGGCTTCCGCTGCAACGCCGAACATGAGGCAGCACAATAGAAGCAGTCGCATGCCGTCACTACTGCTGGGGAGACTTCTTCGGCCTGGCCTTGGGCGGCCGCGGCGCCGGGGTGTAGACCGTGGCCGCCGACCCCTGGCGGCTTTCCTGCAGCCGCGCGTCATAGCCGGCCGACGGCGTCGCCGTCGGCGGAACGGCATGCGCCGGCAAGGAAAGCCCCCCGGTCGTCAACAGCGCCACTGCTATCCAGACAGATTTCATGTCGATCCTCCACGGAGCCGGAGCTTCATCCCGCATCGGCGCAATTTCAAGCCCGTTGCGCGGACGCCGATGACGGATCGGCTTCGGCAGCGATCCGCGGATCGATGCGGAAGGAGCGCCCGTGGGAACTACGCGGTCGGCGACGCCTTGTAACCGTAATATCGCATCGCTATGTTCCCGCCCGCGGGGCTGGTTGGAACTTGAGGAGACCACCATGGGCTTACTCGACGTATTGAATGGCATGCAGAACGGCCCGCGTGGCCCCTCCAAGCCGAGCACGGAGTCCGGCGGCGGCATGTCGCCGATGACCATGGCCATCCTGGCGCTGCTCGCCTGGAAGGCCGTGAAGCATTTCGGCGGCAGCCATCAGCCCGGCGCGCAACCGGCGCCGGCGCCTGCACCTTCGCCCAGGACGATCAATGCCGGCCTGCCGGGCGGCAGCGGCGGCTTGAGCGACATGCTGAAGGGCGGACTCGGCGGGCTGCTCGCAGGCGGCGCGGCCGGCAGCATCCTGTCCGGCGGGCTCGGCGATCTCATGAAGCAGTTGCAGGAAGGCGGCCAGAGCGACGCGGCCAACTCATGGGTCGGCAAGGGCCAGAACAAGCCGATCGCACCCGGCGACCTCGCGAACGCGCTCGGCGCCGACCAGATCGACGCCATCGCCTCACAGGCCGGCCTGTCACGCGACGATCTGCTGAAAGGACTGAGCCAGTATCTGCCCGACGTGGTCGATCATCTCACGCCCGACGGCCGGCTGCCGGATGCGAACGAAGTGTCGAAGTGGATCTGACGCGCGGCCTGTGAAAGGGGCAATGTCATGAGTGGAATTCTCTGGATCATCGTCGTCGGCTTCGTTGCCGGAATCATTGCGCGCATGCTGTCGCCGGGACCGAACAATCCGAGCGGCTTCATCCTCACCACCATCCTCGGCATTGCCGGCGCGTTTCTGGCGACCTGGATCGGCCAGGCCATCGGGCACTACAGCCCCGACCAGGGCGCCGGATTCATCACCGCCACCATCGGCGCGCTGGTGGTGCTGTTCATCTGGAACCGGCTGGTCGCCCGCGGCGCCATTCCGGACTGGAATAAGTGACTGCGTAGCAGTCATCCCGGGATGGTCCGAAGGACCAGACCCGGAATCTCGAGGTTCCGGGTTCGAGGTTTCGCCTCGCTCCGGAACGACTGGCCTCACTGAATCAAATGCATGCCCGCATCCATGCGGACGAATTCGCCCGTCATCTGGCCGGACTGCGGCAGTGCCAGAAAACACACGAGCTGGGCGATATCGTCGGCGGTGGACGCCGTCTTCAGCGGCACACGCGCAATCACCGCATCGCGCACCTGCTTGGCGCCGGCCTCGCCGCGGCCCTTGGTGAACCAGGGCGTATCGATGTAGCCGGGGCAGACCGCATTGACGCGGATCAGCGGCGCCAGCGCCCGCGCCAGGGATTGGGTCATCGTGTTGAGCGCGCCCTTGCTCGCCG
>CAZUAL010000235.1:0-6450 GCA_964618305.1 uncultured Dongia sp.
ACGCGCAGCGGCTGGCCGACCTGGGTCGGCATGGACGCCTGGGCGTCGGCCATCTGCTTCAACAAGGTCGAAGCAGAAAAGCTCGGCCTGCCGAAGCCGGAGAGCTGGAAGGACCTGCTCAACCCGGTCTACAAGGATCAGATCGTGATGCCGAACCCGGGTTCCTCGGGCACCGGTTTCCTCACCGTCTCGGCCTGGCTGCAGCTCTTCGGTGACAAGGGCGGCTGGGATTACATGACCAAGCTGCACGAGAACATCAAGACCTACCTGCATTCAGGCTCCAAGCCCTGCAAGGCGGTCGGCGCCGGTGAATATCCGGTCGGCATCTCCTTCGCCTATCCGGGCGTGAAGCTGATCAACGACGGCGCGCCCGTCGAAGTGATCCTGCCCAAGGACGGCATTGGCTAGGACATGGAAGCGACGGCGATCATGAAGGGCACGAAGCACCTCGCCGAAGCCCAGAAGCTGGCCGATTTCGCCGCAAGCGCGGACGCCAACAAGCTCTATAACGAGAGCTATCAGGTGCTTGCCCGCAAGGACGTGACGCCGACTCTGCCGGCCAACTACCCGGCTGACGAGGAGAAGCGCATGATCTCGCCGAACAATTTCTATGAAATGGCGGATCGCCGTCAGGCCATCATCGACGAGTGGCAGCGCAGCTTCAGCTCCAAGGACGCGCCGAAGTAAGGCGTTCCTCGAAGCTTCCCGTCGGAAGCCTCGAAATTGAAGCTTAGTCTTGTCTGGGGCGATCCCGTTGCACATGCGGCGGGATCGCCTCGCATTTACCTTGAATGAAGGCGGATATGACCGGTTCGGCCCCCTACCTGCGCATTGAACATGTCAGCAAGCAGTTCGATGATTTCCAGGCTCTCCGTGACATATCGCTCGATATCTATGCGGGTGAGTTCGTCTGCTTTCTGGGGCCGTCGGGGTGCGGAAAGACGACGCTCCTGCGCGCCATCGCCGGTCTCGACATCCAGACAAGCGGCCGCATCGTCCAAGGCGGTGTCGATGTTTCCTCACTTCCGCCGTCTCGGCGCGATTTCGGCATTGTCTTTCAATCCTATGCCTTGTTCCCCAATCTTTCGGTCGCCGACAATGTCGGCTACGGCCTCGTAAGCGCGGGGCACGCTAGAGCCGAGCGGGACCGGCGTGTCGCGGAACTCCTGCAATTGGTGGGGCTGGGCGGCCAGGAGAGAAAATTTCCAGCCCAGCTTTCTGGCGGCCAGCAGCAGCGCGTCGCCTTGGCGCGCGCCCTTGCCATGTCACCGGGGCTTCTCTTGCTGGACGAGCCGCTATCCGCCCTTGATGCGCGGGTGCGCCAACATTTGCGCGGCGAATTGAAGCTCTTGCAGCGCCGGCTCAACGTCACCACGATCATGGTGACGCACGACCAGGAGGAGGCGCTTGCCATCGCCGATCGCATCGTGGTCATGAACGAAGGGCGGATCGAACAGATCGGCACGCCCGCCGAGATCTACCGGCACCCGGAAGCGAGCTTCGTCGCAGACTTTGTTGGCCATATGAATTTCATGCTGGCCGACGGTATTGAAGGGCAGGCTGTGCGCCTTGGTGAATCCCTCCTGCAGGTGTCGTCGCCGATCGTTGCCACCAGTGCTGCGATGACCCTTTGCATTCGACCTGAGGATATTCAGGTCCGCAACGTCATGCCCGGCCAGCCGAACACGATGAAGAGCCGGATCGCCAACATGGAGTTCCTGGGCGCCTTCTGCCGGGCAGAATTGCACCTCTCCTGTGGCCGGGTTCTGCGGGCTGATTTCTCCAACAACGCCATGCGCGATCTGGGGCTGACGCCTGGGCAGGATATCCATATCGCTCTGCCGGCTGACCGGATCAGGCTTTTCGAAGGTCCGGCGGCGGAGAAGGCGCATGTCTGATCTGGCAGCCGGTGCCGGCGCGCGCATCAGACCGAAACTGACGAGGGAGGACTTTACCGTCCGAGCACTTCTGGGTCTGCTCGGGATCTATTTGGCCATCACACTCGTATTTCCGCTCTACGTCCTGCTGGCCAAGAGCCTGCAGGACAAGGGCGGAGCGTTCGTCGGGCTGGCAAACTTTGCTGCTTACTTCTCCGACCCCGCCATGCTGCAATCTCTCGACAACACAATCTTCGTGTCCGTGGCGGGAACAAGCATCACGCTCCTGTTGGCCTTCGTCTATGCCTATGCGTTGACGCGCACCTGCATGCCATGGCGTGGCTTTTTGCGCTCCATTGCACTGGTGCCGCTGCTCGCGCCCTCGCTACTGCCGGGGCTCGCGCTGGTCTATCTCTTCGGCAATCAGGGTGTGTTGAAGTCGTGGCTCTTGGGGCACGAGATCTATGGGCCGATCGGCATTATCATCGGCGAGGTATTCTTCGCCTTTCCCCATGCCTTGATCATTCTGGTAACGGCGCTATCCGTCGCCGACGCAAGACTTTACGAAGCTGCGGAATCTCTGGGGGCGAGCCGCTGGCGGATTTTCTTCACGGTCACGCTGCCGGGCTGCCGGTACGGCCTGGTCAGTGCCGCTCTGGTCGTCTTCACCCTGATCTTCACCGATTTCGGCGTGCCGAAAGTGATCGGCGGTTCCTACAACGTGCTGGCAACGGATGTCTATCGGCAGGTCATCGGGCAGTTCAATTTCCAGATGGGTGCCGTCGTCGGGCTTCTGCTGGTGACGCCTTCGATCATTTCCTTTGCCGTGGACCGCATCGCCCAACGCAAGCAGGTCGCGCTGCTGTCGGCACGCGCGGTGCCTCTGCAACCGAAACCTCGGCCGGCTATCGACCGGGCGTTCCTGGGTTTGACGCTCGCCATCGCTGGGTTTCTGCTGCTGGTCCTGGGCATGGCGTTCTTCGGATCGCTCGTGAAGCTCTGGCCCTATAATCTTTCGCTGACGCTGAAATGGTATGATTTCTCGCGCATCGGCACGGACGGGTGGGGGCCGTATCTCAACAGCTTGCGATTGGCCGGCATGGTGGCGGTGCTGGGGACCGCGATCGTCTTTTCCGGCGCCTATCTGATCGAGAAGACGCGCGGGGCAGGGCGGCTCAGGGCCGTGCTGCACTTTCTGGCCATGATTCCCCTGGCGGTGCCGGGGCTGGTACTCGGGTTGGCGTATATCTTCTTCTTCAACGCGCCCGGCAACCCGCTCAACGTCATTTACGGGACCATGGCGATCCTCGTCGTCAACACGATCTGCCATTTTTATACGGTCAGCCACCTGACCGCCGTGACCGCGCTCAAGCAGGTCGATGCCGAGTTCGAGTCGGTTGCGGCGTCATTGAAAGTGCCGCTCTACAAGACTTTCTGGCGCGTCACGGTACCCATCTGCCTGCCGGCCATCCTGGATATTGCCGTCTATTATTTCGTCAATGCCATGACCACGGTATCGGCCGTGATTTTCATCTACTCGGCCGAGACGAAGCTCATGTCGATCAACGCGATCAACACGGATGATGCCGGGAATACCGCCATCGCCTGTGCCATGGGCATGACGATCGTGGCGACCTGCGCGGCACTGAAGGCCCTGCAGACCCTTCTCTCCCGCGCCTTGGAGCGGCGGACCCAAGCCTGGCGCAGACGCTGAGCTTTCGGTCGGTCATAGACGCAATCGCTTGAATCACCTGGAATATGTTACATTTTTATGACAGAGAAGGCGCCCGGGGACGGGCGCAAGCTTCGAATCGAGGCGTGTAACATGGTCTTTCTTCTCAACCTCTTTGGCGCCGCGGCGCTGTTGCTGTGGGGCCTGCGCATGGTGCGCACCGGCGTTCTCCGGTCATACGGCGCACAGCTTCGCCAGAACCTAAGCAAGGCCACGAACAACCGCTTCACGGCCTTCCTGTCGGGGCTCGGCATCACTTGCCTGCTGCAATCCTCCAGCGCCACGGCTCTGCTATCGGCGTCTTTTGCATCAAGGGGCCTAGTGACGACGGGCGGGGCGCTTGCCGTGATGCTGGGGGCCGATCTCGGCACCAGCCTCGTTGCGCAAGCCTATTCCTTCAAGGTGAACTGGATCTCGCCCCTGCTCATCGTCGCGGGCTGGATCATGTTCAACAAGTTCGAGGATTCGAAGGTGCGCGATCTGGGGCGTGCCATCGTCGGACTCGGCATCGCCTTGCTGGGGCTCCATCTCATCACGGAGGCGGCCGAGCCTGTGCGCAACGCACCTTTGCTCCCTCAAATTTTGAGGCTTATGAGCGATGCGCCCATTTTCGGGGTTCTTGTCGGCGCCGGGTTGACGGTGTTGTCGACCTCCAGCCTGGCCGTTGTCCTGCTCATCATCAGTTTCATGGCGAAGGCGATGGTGCCCATCGATCTTGGCCTGTCGCTGATTCTCGGGGCCAATCTCGGCAGCGCCGTGATGCCCATTCTCGCGACGGCAGGCGAACCGCCGGAAGCGCGCCGCGTACCGGTCGGCAATTTGATTTTCCGCGTGATCGGCGTGGCGCTGGCCGTGCCCTTCATTGGTCTCGTGCAACCCTATCTGGCGCAGGTCGAAAGCGAACCGGCGCGCCAGGCACTGAACTTTCATGTCGCTTTCAACTTTGCATTGGCGCTCATTTTCATCTGGCTGACCGGCCCGATCGCGCGTTTGACGGCGCGGCTGCTGCCGGATCAGGTGGCTGTCGATGATCCCGGCAAGCCACGTTACCTGTCGCAAGGGCCGGTCGATCAGCCGACGATTGCCCTCGCCAATGCCGGCCGTGAAGCGCTGCGCATGGGTGATCTCGTCGGGCAAATGCTGCGCCAGTCACTGGCCGTCTTCCGCTCGGATGACCGGCGCCTCATCAAACAGGTGAGTGACCTCGACACCCAGATCGATCGCCTGAATGAAGCGATCAAACTCTATCTCGCTGGCGTCAGCCGGGAACTGATGGATCCCAATGACCAGAAGCGGGTGGTCGACCTCATCACCTTCATCACGAATCTCGAGCATATCGGCGATATCGTCGACAAGAACCTCATGGAACTCGCGGCGAAGAAGGTGAAATACCAGCTGAAATTCTCGCCCGAAGGGAATCAGGAACTCGACCAGCTGCACGAGCGTCTCACGCACAATCTGGAACTCGCCATGAATGTCTTCATGTCGAGCGACATCAAGCTCGCGCGCCAGCTATTCGAGGAAAAGCAGCGTTTCCGGGAGATGGAGAAGGTGGCGGCGGAGAATCATCTCTCGCGCCTGAGTTCCGGCCGTGTCGAAAGCATCCAGACGAGCAGCCTGCACCTCGACATCCTGCGCGATCTCAAGCGGATCAACTCGCACCTTGCCATCGTGGCGCAGCCGATCCTGGAGGCGGCGGGAGAGCTCAGCCCAACAAGGCTGCGCTGAGGAAAGCGCGTTACTTCGCCGTTCTGCGCTCGCCGGAGGGCAGGCGCACCGGGCGGCGCAGGAAGGCCGGCAAATGGTCGCCAAAGCCATGGCCGGCAACCATCGCTTCTTCCTCATGCTGCGCCTTCGCATGCGCACGGCGCATATGCCGATTCTCGTGCGGTTGCACCGGCAGCGGTGCTTCCGGCTGGACGGTCTCGATCGCTACCACCGGCAAGGCTGTGCTGGCCTCAAGTCGGTCATGCCGATGCAGCGCGTCGGTCGGATGCGGAATCGCAGCATCAATGATGGAAACGGGTGCGGTCTCGTTAGCGGCCGTCTCCTTGCGGCCACCACGCCGGCGGCGCTTGGCCTTGTTTTCCGCGGGCTTCGAGTCAGGCGCTGCTGCGGCACTCTCTGCAACTGCTTCCGCCAGCACCGCCGGTGCCAGTTCGGCCTGTTGCTCCGCGCGCGGCGTGCGCGTGCGATCCCAATCTCGACCACGGCCGCGGGGTGACGCACCGCGGCTGCGGCCGCGTCCACGGCGTCCGTCGCCTTCCTCGAAGGGGAGGGATGGAATGCCTTCGATCTCAACCGCCGGAATCTCCTTCCCGATCAGCTTGACGATCGCTGCGACATGCTTGCCGTCATAGGGCGTCGCAAAGGTGAAGGCGCGGCCTTCGCGGCCGGCGCGGCCCGTGCGGCCGATACGATGGACGTAATCCTCGGCATGGATCGGCGTGTCGAAATTGAACACATGGCTCAAGCCGGCGATATCGATTCCGCGGGCGGCTACGTCGCTGCAAACCATCAGCGAGGCTTCGCCGCGCTTGAAGAGTTCCAAGGTCTCGCTGCGCGCCGATTGCGGCATGTCGCCATGCAGGCGCACGGCCTTGAAGCCATGCTTGGTGAGCGATTTGTAGAGGATGTCGACGTCGACCTTGCGATTGCAGAAGATGAAGGCGTTGCCGACATTCTCGGCGCGGATTAGGCGCCGCAGAGCCTCGCGCTTGTCCATCTCGTCGATCACGATGAGACCCTGCGTCACCGTCGTCGCCGTGCTGGCAGGCGCCGAAACCGAGATTTCCTTGGGGTTCATCAGGAAGGCGTCAGCAAGGCGCTTCACTTCCGGCG
>CAZUAL010000236.1:0-6364 GCA_964618305.1 uncultured Dongia sp.
CGGCAGAAGCGCGCCGTCGGGCCCCATGATGGCGACGTCGGGACCCGCCGCGATACCGACGGAACCCGCCTTGCGCGCCTTCGGCGGCAGCGGGTTGCTGGCCATCTGATGCGCGGCCTCGGTCATGCCATAGGCTTCGATGACGGGGCAGCCGAACGTCTCCTCAAGCTGCTTCATGACCTGCGGCGGCAGGCTCGCCGACGAGGAGCGGATGAAGCGCAGCTTGTTGCGCTGGAGCACATCCTGGTTGCGGTCGGCGCGCGCCAGCACGGTCTGGTGCATGGTGGGAACCGCCGTGTACCAGGTGGCCTTTGCCTCATCGAGTTGGGCGAAGAATTTGAGCGCGTTGAAGCCCGGCGGCACATGGACCGAGGCTCCTGCCGCGAAAGACGAGAGCAGCGCCGCGATGAGGCCGTGAATATGGAAGAGCGGCATCACCACCAGCGACCGGTCGGCGGGCGTGAGCGCCAGGGTGCGTACGATGTTGCCGGCTGACGCCGCGAGATTGCGATGGATAAGCGGCACGATCTTCGGGCGTGACGTCGTGCCGGAGGTATGGAGCACGAGCGCCACATCGTCCGGCGACGGTGCCGGCGCGCCGTGATCGGCGAAGGGGATCGAAAGCGTCAGCGCCCCGGCGGGACCGGCAAGGTCGGGCGTCACGTCGATGACGCGGATGCCGCGCTTCCCCGCGACGTCACGTGCCGGCGAATCCGGGCCGCCCAGGATGATGAGTGCCTTGGCGTTGAGATCGCCAAGATAGAAGTCGAACTCATCGGCCCGGTAGGCCGCATTCAAGGGCGCTGCCACGGCATAGCTCGCCACGGCGACGAACATTGCCGCCATCTCCGGCCCGTTCGGCATGACGATGGCAACCGCATCCTTCTGCCCGATACCGATCGCGCGCAAGGCACCGCCGATGCGGCGCGCGAGATCCACGAGTTCGCCGCGCGTCATGGTGCGCCGCTCCGGCGCGCCGATCGCCTCGGCGGCTGGGTTGCCCTCGAGCAAAGCGGGGACGTGATGGGCTTCGGTCATGCTGTTCATTCCTTGGCGGCAATATCGGTCAATTCGCAGGACACCCTGCCCGGTCCGGTCGGGGCGGCGCAAGCGGCTTCAAGATAGGCGACATTATGCTGGCGCGGACGCGTCAGATCGACATCGCCAGTCGTACTGCGCCAATCCTCGCGCCGGCCGCAGACGATGTTCTCGATCATCATGCGCCGCTGCATGTCGTCACGGTAAACGAAGAGTGCGTGATCGTCGCCCTGCTGGCGTAGCGCGATATCGAAGGTCGTGCCGGGCGCCAACTCCCCCATCTCGCGTTCAACCCAATGGCCGTAGATGATTTTGCAGACGAGCGGCTCGGTACCTGTATTAGTGAGTTGCAAATTCACCGCATGCTCGGCCGGCGCCGAGGCGCAGGCCGCCAGAGAGCAAAGAAGGAGAATAGCAAGGCGCATGGTCAGTTCCCGGCGGGTGCGAGAGGCTCTTTACCCAATAGCAGATCGCTTGCCCGTTCGGCGATGGCAATGATGGCCGCGTTGATCGGCCCGGTCGTGATGGAGGGCAGCACCGAGGCGTCGCAGACATAGAGCCCGTCAAGGCCCCGAACCTTGAGATCGAGCCCGACGACAGCCTCCGCCCCCTCGCCCATGCGGCAGGTGCCGCACGGATGGTGATGCGTATAGGCCGCTTGCTCGAGGAAATGAGCGCGATCCTTCCTATCGGGCCCGGGCAGGATCTCGCGCTCACGCCAATCATCCAGCGCCTTGGATTGGCCGATCTCCTGGGCGATCTCGAGCGCGTCGAGATAGGTCGCACGGTCGTATGGGTCGGTGAGATAGGCCGGGTCAAGAAGCGGCATTGCCCGGGGATCGCTCGAGGCGAGGCGGATCGAACCCCGGCTCCGCGGATGGGTAAAGCCGAACATCAGCGTGTAAGCGGAGCCCATGGGTGGGGCGGTGAAACATTCCGTCGTCACCGGCGCCGTGACGCAGGCCAGCACCAGCTCCGGCGCGGGCGCAGTCGAACCGGGGCGCGGCAGATACATGAGGGCTTCCGAATTCTGGTATTTCGACGGTGGCACGGGCCTCTTCGCGGCATAGACATTGCCGCCGGACAGAAGGTGATCATGGAGATTGCGGCCCACCCCGGGTAGATCGTGGCGCGGCCCGATGCCGATTGCCTTCAGTTCGTCCGCCGGACCGATGCCGCTGCGCATCAGAAGGACCGGCGAGGCGATCGCCCCGGCGGCGAGGATCACGCCCCGCTCCGCGCGGATGTCGCGCCCGCCCGCCCGAACGCCCGTGCAGCGGCGACCGTCGAAAAGCAGCCCTTCGACCAGCGTCTCGGCGAGCAGCGTGAAATTGGGCCGTCCAGCGGACAGCGGTAGATAGGCGTCGGCGATGGTCTGGCGCTTTCCGTCCTTGATGGTGAGGGTATTGAGTGTCGGCCCCACCATGCCGGGCGCGTTGTGGTCTTCAATCGGGGCGAAGCCCTGCTCGGCGCCGGCTGCAAGGTAGGCGCGCGTCACCGGGCTGGCATCGACCGGGCGAATGAGATGAAGCGGCCCCCGCTCCGAACGCTCGAAATAGGGCTTGAGGTCGGCGTAGGACCAGCCCGGACATTTCCAGCGGTCGAAATCGGTCGGATGGCCCCGGACATGGGCCATGGCATTGATCGCAGTCGACCCGCCTAGCACCTTGCCGCGCGGCCAGTCATGGACCCGGTTCGCCGTTCCCTTCTGCGGCACCGTCTTGAAGCACCAATCGACGTCGCTCCCTTGCAGCAGCGGCCATTTCCCCGGCGCGGCGATCAGCGGATTGCGCGCCGGCCCGCCCGCCTCGATGAGCGCCACCTTGAGACCGGGTTCTGCCGAGAGGCGGGCGGCGAGCACGGATCCCGCCGTTCCCGAACCAATGATGACGAAATCGAACCAATCAACAGCAACACTGGACATGATTTCCGAGACCAATCCGTCAGAGGGTCGGATATTGTTTTCACTTTTCCGAACCAGAGTCTAGAATGTCCTGAACCAAAATTACGGCGCCGAACCAAGTAGGGGGAGAAATCGACCATGGCCGTGGCTTACATGAAGGAACCCGTCATCACATTGTCGGCTGGCCCGGTTGCCGCCTATCCCAGCGTCATGCGCGCGATGGCCAAACCCATCCCCTACGATTACGACCCGTATTTTCAGCATTTCTATGAGGACGTGACCAAGAAGGCCGCGCGCGCCCTGAAGGTGAAGGACCCGGCCCTCATCCTGCACGTGGAACCGGCGGCGGCGATCGAAGCGGCGGCCGCTTCGCTCATCGGGCCCAATGATACGGTGCTCAATCTCGCCTCCGGCGTCTACGGCAAGGGCTTCGGATATTGGTCCGCCCGCTATCACAAGGACATGGTCGAGATAGAGGTTCCCTTCAACGAATCGATCGATCCGGCTGCCGTCGAAGCCGCTTTCAAGAAGCGTCCGGACATCAAAATTGTGTCATTGGTTCACCACGACACCCCTTCCGGCACGATCAATCCCGCCCGGGAGATCGGCAAGATCGTGCGTGCCCACGGCGCGCTGCTGCTGGTCGATGCCGTTTCCTCGTTCGGCGGCATGGACATCCATCCCGGCGATTGCGAGGCGGATGTCTTCATCACCGGTCCCGGCAAATGCCTGGGCGGGGCGCCAGGGATCACTTTCGTCGCCGTCTCGGACCGTGCCTGGGCCCATATGGAGGCCAATCCGAAGGCGCCGCGCGCCTCGATCCTATCCTATCTCGACTGGAAAGATGCCGGGCGGCACGACAAGCCCTTTCCCTTCACGCCATCGGTCGCGGAAGTGAACGGCTTCGATGCCGTTCTTGACCAGTATCTCGGCGAAGGACCGGAACGGGTGTGGAAGCGTCATGCCCTGACCGCCGCGGCGACGCGGGCCGGGATCAAGGCAATGGGTCTCGAACTCTGGGCGAAGACGGAAGCGATCGCCTCGCCCACCACGACGGCGGTACGCATCCCCGCCGGCGTGAGCGACGCTGCCATCATCGAGGCCGCGCGCGATCTTTTCGGCGTCGTCTTCTCGACCGGGCGTGGCGAGACGATGGGCAAGCTCCTGCGCATCGGCCATATGGGCCCGGTTTCCGAGCCGATCTATGCCGTGGTCGCCGTGACCGCGCTGGGCGGGGCCTTGCGGAAGCTTGGGAAGAAGGTCGACGTCAGCGCTGGCGTCGCCGCAGCTCTTGAAATTGCCGAGCGCGGCTGAGGTGATGCCCGCTGCGGCCAGAAGCCAACCAATCAAATCAGAACAGGGAGAGACAGAATGAAGAGGTTCGAAGGACGCGTTGCCGTCGTTTCCGGCGCCGCGCAGGGCATGGGCAAGGCGGTTGCCGCGCGGCTGGGGAGCGAAGGCGCCACGGTCGTCGCTGTCGACATCAATGGCGCCGGCGCCGAGAAGACGGCGAAGGAAATCGGGGGCAGGTCGATCGGCGTTGCTTGCGATATCGGCGACCCGGATGCCGTCGCCAAGCTCTTTGCCGAGGTGGGGAAGCTCGGCAAGCTCGACGTCCTGGTCAACGCGGCGGCGATCGTGCCCTTCGTGCCGTGGGACAAGCTCGACTTCAACGAATGGCGCCGCATCATGCGGGTCAATCTCGACGGCCTCTATCTGATGTGCCGTGCGGGTTCCGACATCATGCGCAAGGCGAATTACGGCCGCATCGTCAATTTCTGCTCCAACTCGATCTTCGCCGGCACCCCCAACATGGCGCATTATGTGGCATCGAAGGGCGGCGTCATGACCTTCAGCCGGGCGCTGGCGACCGAGCTCGGCGGAAACAAGATTACGGTCAATTGCGTCGCCCCGGGCCTCGTCAATTCGGAAAGCGTGCAGGAAAGCCCGCACAAGGAGGCTTTCGGCTTCGTCGAGATGCTGCAGGCGATCAAGGGCCAGGGCCAGCCCCAGGATGTCGTCCCGGCCGTGGCCTTCCTCGCTTCCGAGGAAGCGCATTGGATCACGGGGCAGATACTGGCCGTCGATGCCGGCATGGTGCGCTGGTAAGTCATTCGGAATCAGGTCGTCATGGCCGGGAGAAGTCCCGGCCATCCACTGATGGCGGTTGTGAGTGTGGATCCCCGGGTCAAGCCCGGGGATGACGCATTCTAGAGGAGCCGATGATGAGGCTTCGGAAACCTCAGGCGTAGTAATCCGGCCCCATCTTGTAACTCTTGTAGCTCTCCGGGTCGTGCGAATAGAAGAGCTCGGCATCGTACTTGGCGGCAAGATCCTTGAGGCGCTGCATCGATTTGAGGCTCGCCACCGGGTCGAGGTGGAAGCTCGAGATGCACATCATGTCCATGTTCTTCTGGCTGTAACAGGCATCCGCCGTGAACAGCATCGGGCGGCGGCCCTTGAGCTCGACCATTAACGAATAGTGCCCCGCTGTATGCCCCGGCGTCTCGAAGAGCCACAGGCCTTTGGCGAGTTCCTGATCGCCTTTCAGCGTCTCGAATTTCGGTGTGTACATGTCGAGCACCGGGTCGGGCGGCAGCGTCTTGCCGGCGGCCTTGGCGATGTCGGGCGCGAAGGAAAGATCGGAGTAGCCGAGATGCTCGAACGGCTGGTGATGCGAGCAGGCGTCCAGCTCGGCCCCGTGGCAGATCGTGCACGCCTTCTTGAAGTACTTGTTCCCGCCGCAATGGTCGAAATGATAGTGCGAATTGATGACGTAGTTGATGTCGTCCGTCTTCAGGCCGATCTTGGCCAGCTGCCCAGGCAAGGTCTGTTCCTTCTCCTGGATCGGCTTCTCGAAGGGAAGCACGCGCATGACATGGTCGAAATCGTAGCCCGTGTCGAAGATGTAGCGGCCGTCCGGATGGTCGATCAGCACCGAATAGCAGGGGAAGCGCAACTCGCCGCCGGGTCCACGATTCCAGAAGGCATGGAAGCCATCGATGACCAGGGTTCCGCCGTCAAGCAGATAGACTTTCGTGTCGGACATGTTCAACCCTCCCCTATTTGAGCAGCTATTGTCTCGTCAGCGATCGCCCCGCACATAGGGCAGGCCGAGCGCCGGCGGCAGAACCGAATGGCGCGCGAAGATCACCAGCACCAGCATGACCATGGCAAAGGGCAGCATCTGCACCACATCGGTTGGCACATTGAGGCCGGCGACCTGAAGCGCCGTGGTCATGGCAAGGCTGATGCCGAAGAGCGCCGCGCCGAGCAGTACCCAGATCGGCTTGCCGCGCGCCAGCATGGCCAGGACGATGCCGATGAATCCGGCACCATGCGTCATGAAGGGCACGAAGAGACCCGCCCCGACATTGGCGAGATAGGCGCCACCAAGACCGGCAAGGAAGCCGGTCGAGAGCA
>CAZUAL010000237.1:0-6357 GCA_964618305.1 uncultured Dongia sp.
CAGCAGCAGCGCGTCGCCCTGGCGCGGGCCCTGGTGACCCGGCCCAAGGTGCTGCTGCTCGATGAACCCTTGAGCGCGCTCGACAAGCATCTCCGGCAGGAGATGCAGGTGGAGCTTCGCCGCATCCAGCGCCAGATCGGCATCACGACGATCTTCGTCACTCATGATCAGGAAGAAGCTCTCACGCTGTCTGACCGCATCGCCATCTTCAACAAGGGCCGTGTCGTGCAGGCGGGCGGACCGCGCGACGTCTATGAACGGCCGGTCGACCGCTTTGCCGCGGGCTTCCTGGGCGAGGCGAATTTCATCACCGGCAAAGTGGCCGGCATCCTTGGTGGCGAGGCCAAGGTGCATGTCGATGACGGCAGCGAGATTGTCGTTGACTCCGGTGGTCTTGTGGAAGGCCACGATGTTCTGGTCGCGTTGCGGCCCGAGAAGATCAGCATCGAGCCGGGCGGCAGCCAGATGCCGCGCCTCAATCGCGTCATCGGCCGTGTCCAGGCGGCGATCTTCTCCGGCTCCAGCCTCACCTACCGGATCAGTGTCGGTCACCGTCTCTTCGTTGTCTTCGAGCAGAACAAGAACCGGGCGCCCTTCGCCGAACAGAGTGTCGTCACGCTCGAATGGGCCAGCGCCGACAATGTGGTGGTGCAGCCGTGAGCATCGACAGCCAACTCCCGTTGACCGCCAACAGCCTCCACGTCGTCGTCGACATGCAGGAGGTCTTCGCGACCAATCCGCAATGGGGCTTTGCCGGGATCTATGAGATCGTGCCGGCGATCAAGGCGCTCGCCGCCGCAAAGAAAGAGCAGACCTTGTGGACCCGCTTCATCTCGGCTCATTCCGCCGAGGCGGCGGAAGGGTCGTGGGCGGCGCTCTACCGCAAATGGCCTGGGGCCACTTTGTCGGCTGGTGCCGAGATGGGCATCTTGCAGGACTTGCTGCCGTTGGTGGGCAGCGAGGCAAGTGTCTTCGACAAGCCGACTTACTCTGCCTTTCACAACCCGGTCTTCGTGGCGACGCTCAAGGCCCGCCATGCCGATACGCTGGTGCTGAGCGGTGTCGAGACGGATGTCTGCGTGCTGGCGACGCTGATGGAGGCGGTCGACCGTGGCTATTTCGTCGTGATGGCGGAAGATGCGCTCACCAGCAGCGATGCGGACGGCCACCGGCACATTCTGGATGTGATACCGCGCCGCCTGCAATCGCAGGTCTTCCGCGCGCCGGTTGCCACCATTCTGGAGCAATGGCGATGAGCGGCGAGGGGCTGCCGGCAACGCGCCACTGGAATACCTGGCGCAGTGAATATCCGGCGCAGATGATGCACCTGCCGCTGCGTTTCACCGTGACGATCACGGCCTATTCGGCGGCGGCGGTGAGCTTCACCGACTTCCCGGCGGTAAAGAATATGATTACCTATGGGCCGCGTTCGGTGACAGCCGAAGATGTCTCCTTCTCGGCAAGCCACGGCGGCACAGGTTTCGACTGGCGCTGGGATCAACCCGTGCCAGGCGCCCTGCGCGGTGCGTGGAATGCCACTTCGTTCGGCGAATGGGGCCTGCGTTTCTGGATCATGCCGGTCTTCGAGGTCGAGGGGCGCGACGACATTGTCTGGCAATTCGACGAAGCAAGTGGCGTACTCCGTGCCGTGATCGATGGCCACCATGTGGCGGTCATCGGTTCCCAGGCACCCTTGATGGCGACCTTCCACGCGGGCCGGGCCGGCCTCGCCGCGGAACTTGCCGAGCACGGCTACTTCTATCTGGGCTCGCGCGGCACGAGCGGGCGGACGGCGGTGCTGCGATACAATCTTGACGAGATGCCGGCCATGCACTTCGCCATCGGCATGGGTGAAGACGCCGCCGCCGCCGCTGAAACCGCGCGAAAGGCACTGGCGGCCCCGGCTGCTCCCGCATTGTCGCCTGGCGATGCACTTGCCGCTATCCGCGATATCGTCGGCTGGAATTCGGTCCACGATTTCATCAATGACTGGCCCTATATGAGCCTCAGCCGGACCTGGGTCGCGCAGAAGTTCGGCGGCTTCGGCCTGTGGCTCACCGACATCTTCTATCACGCGCTGGGCTCCGGTCTGCTCGATCCGCAGTTGGCGCGGGAGAGCATCCGCGCCGTGCTGGCGACTGAGACGCCGGAAGGAAATCTCCCCTGCCTCATCACCGGCCGCGATCAGTGGATCGACCGCTCGCAGCCGCCGGTCTGCTCACTTATCCTGTGGAAGATCTGGAAGCATACCGGCGCCGACGATCTCGTCGAGCTCGGTTACCGCAAGCTCCTGCGCGCCCATGATTGGTGGTTCACGCGCCGGGACGGTGCCGGTCAGGGGCTGATGAGCTGGGGCACGTCGCCGGGCGTGGGCAGCGGTCTCTACCGCAGCACAAAGCTCGGCGCGAAAAACGAATCCTCGATGGACAATTCGCCGATCCATGACGAGACGCAATTCGATCCCAAATCCGGCTGCCTCGATGCGTTCGATGTCGGGTTGAATGCGCTGCTGGTGGTCGACGCGGAAGTCCTCGCCGATTGGGCGACGTCGCTGGGTGACGAGGCGACTGCGCGGCGTCTGACCGAGCGTGCGGCCGGTTTGCGTGCCCGTATCTCGACGCACCTCTGGGATCAGGAGCGGCGGATCTTTGCCAATCGGCGCTGGGCCGGCCCATTCGTGCGGAGTGTCGCGCCAACATCCTTCTATCCGCTGCTGGCGGCAGCGGTGAGTGATGCGCAGCGGCAGGGTCTCCTCGCAGCACTCGACCATCCGCAGAAGTTCGGCGGCAAGTGGCGCCTGCCCTCGGTCACGCGCGACGATCCCGCCTATCACGACAATGTCTATTGGCGCGGCCGCATCTGGCCGCCGCTCAATTACCTCACCTACCAGGGCTTGAAGCGCGCGGGCTGTGACGCGATGGCGGCGAAGCTGGCACGGGATTCGGCCGAAGTCTTCGACGCCTCCTGGGCGCGCCGCCAATGCCCGGAGAATTTCAGTGCCGAGACGGGCCTTGGCGACGATCAGCCGGACACGGACCTCTTCTATGGCTGGGGCGTGCTGATGCCGATCATCGCCGTGAACGAGGTGATCGACGTAACACCCTGGCATGGCTGGGAACTCACCCATGACGGCCAGGAAAGGCGCCTCGGTCCGATCGGCGCCTTCGGCGGCAAGGCCATCATCGAAAGCCGGGGTGGTGAATTCTCTCTGACGCTCGATGGGCGAAAGATGTTCTCCACCGACATTGTCGGGCGCTTCCTTCATGTCGAGATCGCGAAGAGCCGCCTCGGCTTCGAGCCGCCCGTCGCGGGCGGAAAGATCGTCGTGCCCACCCATGTCGGCGGGGTTGGCTATGGCGGCGAAAGGCTTGCCGTGGAGCGGCGCGGTGAATTGAGCGTCATCACCCTGCCGCGGGTGGCGGCACCTACCCGCTGCATCATCGAGATGCTGCCATGATCCTCGTCTTCGGCTCCCTCAATGTCGATCTGATCATCGGTGTCGGGCATCTGCCGCAGGCCGGTGAAACGGTATTGGGTCCGGGCTACCGCATGGTGGCCGGTGGCAAGGGGGGCAATCAGGCTTTGGCCGCCGCCCGTGCCGGCGCGCCAGTCGCGATGATCGGCAGCGTGGGTCAAGACCTGCTTGCCGAAACGGCGCTTAAGGATATCCGCGCTGCCGGAATCGATCTCTCGCATCTTGCCCAAGTCGCGGAGCCGACGGGGCTCGCGGCGATCTGCGTTGACGCCAAGGGCGAAAACCAGATCGTGGTCGCTTCCGGCGCCAATCTCCGCACCCATGCCGGACAAGTGCCGGACGCTCTGCTCGGCCCGGATGCGATCCTTGTCCTGCAGATGGAAGTGCCGGTTGCGGAAAACTGGGCGCTCATCCGCCGCGCCAAGGCGAAGGGCGCTCGTGTTCTTCTCAATGTCGCCCCGGCCGGCGCCATTCCGGCGGACATCATCGGGCTGGTCGATTGGCTGGTCGTCAACGAGAACGAAGCGCAGCAGATTGCAGCGAGCCTTGGTGCACCGAAGATGGACGCAAGGAAGGCTGCGGAACTGATCGCCGGCAAAAGCGGCAATCACGTCATCGTCACTTTGGGCGACGCCGGGGCGGCGGCCTTTCTGCCCAGTGGCGGCGGCCTTTCGGTCAATGCCCTGCCGATCATGCCGGTCGATACAGTGGGGGCGGGTGATTCTTTTGTTGGCGGCCTCGCTGCGGCACTCGATCGCGGCATGGACCTCGCCGCAGCACTCCGCCATGCTTCGGTCGGCGGGTCGCTCGCCTGCCTGAAGCCCGGCGCGCAGCCGAGCTTGCCCACCCTCTCTGAGATCGAGGCGCGGCTCACCGACTTGCCGCCGGCAACAAGGTCTTAGCGCCTATTCAGCGGATAGAGCGTCTTCGGCGCATATCTGAAATCGTAATGCGTGAGCGAAGCCGCCGCCGGTCCCGGCGCGTCGCATTCGATAATGGCCCGCGTCAGTGGCGTGAAGCCGGCGCGGAAATGGTTCTTCGCTTTGACGCAGAGCAGCCCGACTTTGGCAAGGTCGATGCCATGCAGCGTGAAATAGGCGGGATCGTTCGGCGTCTGGCAGCTCGACGTCACGATCACCTTGATGCCTTCGACGTCGAACATCGCCGTCTCACCGACATCGATCGCGAAATTGTGCTCAAAGGGGCCGACATTGCGGAACTTGCCGTCGGTCAGGGCAAGGACCTTGGCGCTGATGCGGACCGGTTTGCCGAAGGCGGTGCTGACGCGCCCACCGAACGCCGCATCGAGCGTTGCGCCAATACCGGCGCGCCGCGCCTCGGCCACCAGTTCGGGATCCCAGAAGAAGGCGAAGACGCAAGGCACGTCCGGTTTCGCTTCCAGGAGGGCGCGGAACAAGGTCGGCGTATCGCCGATGCCGCCGGAGAGTGGATTGTCGGCCGGGTCCGTGATGGCCGCCGGCTTGGCCCCCGGAATCCGGAGTGCTGCTTCGATCGCCTCGGCTGGTGTCGGGATCTTCGTCTCGAACCGGTCGCGCCGTGATGCCATTGCCGCGGCGAGCGAGCGCGCCGCGCGCTGTGCCAGCATGCGGTCGCCGTCGCTGATGACCAGGGCGGTCGGTCCCGCAAAGGGTGAATCGCCATAGGCGAAGCCACCGAAGACGGTCGCTTCCAGAATGCCGGGTTCCTTGCGCCAGTCGGCGGCAAGGCCCGCGATCTCCGCCATCGGCCCATCGGTCGTGCGCATGTTGAAACTGGTATAGATGGCCGGCACCTTGGCGATCGCGGCGACTGGCTTCACCTTGCCGGTAGCCACGCCGTCGAGCAGCTCGAGTGCTCGCGCCGCGACCTGATCCATGTCGATATGCGGATAGGTCTTGTAGCCGATGGCGATGTCGACGAGATCGACCATCGCCTCGCCGATATTGGCGTGGAGATCGAACGTGACTGCGAGCGGCACCTTGCCGATGACCTTGCGCACGTCGCGCAACAGATCGAGTTCGGGCGTCGGATTGCCCTTGGTGATCGCGGCGCCGTGGAGCGACAGATAGACCGCGTCCCATTTCTGACGGCCGAGGCCCTCGACGATGTCGGCGCGGATGGTTTCGAACGCGCTGTCGGTGATCGGTCCGCCGGGTGGTGCCGCGGCGCAGCGCAGGAAGGTTACCGCCCAATCCTTGTGCGCATCGGCAAAGGCGATGACGGCGCCCATTTCCGTCGCCGTATCGCGGTAGAGGGGCAGAGCGTCCGGCCCTTCCGTCCACTCGCGCGCCTTGAAGATGTCGAGGCCGGTCGCAATCGGCGAGAAGGAATTGCCCTCGTACCAGAGGCGCGCAACCGCAAGCTTTTTCGTCATTTCGTCCGACAATTCGTGAAGCCGCGAAAGCCTGGAAAATAGCCGGAAAGCATGGCTTGCGTCCATCTCAAGGTCGCGTCTACATTCCGCCCCAATCCGCAGCCACAGCGAAGGTAGGGGGATCATCATGGCCCGCGACCCACGTTACGACATCCTGTTCGAGCCGGTGAAGATCGGCCCGGTCACGGCCAAGAACCGCTTCTTCCAGGTTCCCCATTGCAACGGGATGGGGCACCAGCATCCGCAGGGCCATGCCGCCATGCGCGGGATGAAGGCGGAAGGCGGCTGGGCCGTCGTTTCGACCGAGGAATGCGAGATCCATCCGTCCGGCGATGTTTCCCCTTACGTCGAGGCGCGCATCTGGGACGATCACGATATCCCCTATCTTTCCATGATGACCGAGGCTGTGCATCGCCACGGCTCGCTGGCGGCGGTGGAGCTTGTCCATAACGGCCCGTCCTCGTCCAATCTCTACAGCCGTGAAGTGCCGATCGGCCCCAGCCACCAG
>CAZUAL010000238.1:0-6347 GCA_964618305.1 uncultured Dongia sp.
ACAACTTCACGTCAGATACCCCCAAGGAAAGTGGTTACGACTTGTGTATCTCCACGGGCCGCCCGGGGAAACCCTGCGCCACGAGAATTGTGGTGCCAAGGAATTCAGTACAAATCTGCTCAAATGAAAAGGCCGCAATCCACCTGGATTGCGGCCCTGCCATTCAACGTGCGGAGGTCCTTTACTTCAGCTTGCTGCCATCGTTCTCGCCGCCGTTACCACCGCCGTTGCCACCACCATTGCCGCCGCCGTTGCCGCCGCCGGCGTCAGACTTGCCGCCGCTCTGATCCTTGCCGCCTTTGCCGCCGCCCGCATTGTCGTGATCAGCGTGATCTTGGTCTTTGTTGAGCGTCGCATCGCTCTTCTTTGCCGGTGAAACCTCCTCCAAGACCAATTGGTCCGGGGTCACAACCTTGTGCGCAGGCACTTTCTTCTTCTTCTTCTTCTTGTCCGCCGGATCAGCCAGCGCAACTTCATTGTCCGGCTCGGCCAAAGCCAGTACAGGCGTTTCATCGACCAGCGCCACTGGCACTTCTACTGGGACAAGCACGGCGATTTCTTTGTCCTCGACCAGCACGGCGATTTCTTTCGGCTTTGCCACCGCCGGCGGCAGGTCGGGCTGCTTCACCGCCGGCGGCAGGTCGGGCAGTGCCACCGCCGGCGGCAGTTCGGGCTTGTCGTCGGCTTCAGCGGCATCTTCTTCCGCCGCATCCTTCGACTCCTTGTTGTACTTCGTGGTCATTTCCAGCGCCGCCTGCATCTCCGGGCTGAGAGTCGAAACACGATCGCACTTGCCAGCAGCAATGCGCGACTCCAGCGCTGCACCGCTCAATGAGGTGCAGAGCGTGTTGGCCTGGGCCTCAATCGAGAAGGTCGTCGCCACGGCGATCAGCGCCACGGCAGACATCAAGTTAGTCTTGTACATTTTCGCCATCCTATCTGTTGAGTGGCCCGCCAGTTTGCTGGGCCGATGGCGATTGGTTGCGCTTACAGAGAAAATGGTTCAGATTGTATAGATCTTTGAGATGGCCAATACTTCTTTATTTATCAATATCTTACCTGAGAGCATATCAAATCATATGACTTTTTGTGCGCCGCGTCACAGCCGATGCGCGAAGCCTCGTCAACCCGGATAGCCCCCACCAAAACCCGGCCGATCACTGCGCGGTGTTGCCGCCATCAACGAGCATGGCATGGCCGGTCATGAAGCTTGCCTCGTCCGAAGCGACGAAGGCCACCGCCTGGGCGATTTCGTGCGGCTGGCCAACGCGGCCCATCGGAATGGCTGCACCGTTCTTCTTGAGGCCCTCGGCGGCCTGGTCGCCACGATGCAGGATGCCGCCGATCAGCATCGGCGTTTCGATATCGCCCGGGCAGACGGCGTTGACGCGGATTCCCTGCCGCGCATGGTCGAGCGCCATCGCCTTGGTCAGCATGACGATGGCGCCTTTCGACGTGCAGTAGGCGAGCTCGCGCTTGCCGGCAACAAAGGCCCAGTCGGAGGCGATGTTGACGATGGCACCGCCTTTGCCAGTTCGTTCGAACTGCGTCACCATCTGCCGCACGGCAGCACGGCTGAAGCGGAAGACGGCATCGACATTGACGCCCATGACGCGGGCGAAATCCTCGTCCGATGTCTCGAGGATGTTGCCGCGGTGGATGATGCCGGCATTGTTGACGAGAATGTCGAGGCGCCCATGTGCCTTGACCGCGGCGCCGACCAGCTGGTCGGCGAGGCCCTTTTCCATGACATCGCCGGCAAAGAACTTTCCGCCGGTGCGCGCGGCAAGCTCGGCACCCGCTGCTTCATTGCGGCCCGTCAGAACGAGCATGGCACCTTCCGCAGCGAATTTCTCGGCAATCGCCAAGCCGATGCCGGACGTGGCACCGGTGACAAGGGCGACCTTGTCTTGCAATCTTCCGCTCAATTCATCCTCCCCATCAATCAGCGGAGGGGATGTTAGTCCAAAGCACCGGCCGCGTCTCGGCGTGTCGAGAAATTGTGAAGGGGAAAGCGAGAAGAACCGCGGCCTTGTGAGCCGCGGTCCCCGCACTCCCCCTTCATCGCGGCTCAGCGCAGCCGCGATCCGTCATTGTCGTGCTTCGAGCCGCCCGAACCACCACCAGAACCCCCGCCGGAACCCTTATCGCCACCCTTGCTCTTGCCGCCATTGTCCTTGCCGCTATGGTCCTTGCCGCGATCCTGATTGTCCATCGGGCCGGCATTCTTGTTCTTCTTCGGATCGTTGACGATGATGACGATCGGCTCTTCTTCCTCGACAATCGCTTCCACGACGTCTTCCTCAACCTCGGCTTCGATCTTATTGTCCTCGACGATGGCGTGGATCACATCGTCTTCCGCCGTGGCTTCGATCGGATCGTCGGGATTCGAGCCGGCCGGAGTTCCGTCTTCGACCTCGACCTTGGCGATGTCGTCGAGGATCGTGCCCTGATCGGGCGTCGACTGGCTGTTCGGCACCTTCGGCGCCTTCTTGCCGGGCAGGTCGCCGGCTTCAGCCTGCGCCACGGCACCGGCCTCATCATTGCCAACGGCCGGAACGTCCTTGCCGTTCTGCGCTTCGCCATCCTTGGTCTTGCCATCCTTCGTTCGGTCGGCACGGGCACCGTCGAGGGGCGAGATCAAGCCGGCTTCGTCGCACTTGCCGGCGGCAACGCGCGCCTGCAGCGCCGACTGGCTGAGCCCCTTGCAGGTATCGGCGGCAGCCATCGAAGGCGCCCACGCCATGGTGATCGCCGAAAGAGCGATGGCCGAAAGAAGATGTGTCTTGTTCATGATCCCTGGTTCCGTGCTTTGCGGCTGCCGCCCCATGCGGCGCCGATGCCAGTCAGTAGGCGACGGCAACGGAAAGGTTCAAACAATAAGCATCTTCAATTTATATATATTTCAAATAGTTAAGTCGTTACCCGGGAAACGCTCGGTACGTTTGTGCGCACCATCACAGGAGCCGGGGGTGGGATCCACAGCAGAAAGCCGAACTGCGCCCCGCTATCGGCGAGCCCCGGTGATGGTGGTGGCGCTGGCGGGCACGGCGAGCAGAAGGGCCGCCACCAGCAGGAACGCCGTGCCGAGGCTGCTCGCCCGGGCGACGAAGCCGATGATCGCGGGACCGAGAAGGATGCCCGCATAGCCGATCGTCGTGATCGCCGCCACGGCCAGGCTCGGCGCCATGACGGTCTGCCGACCGGTCGCCGTGTAGAGCACCGGCACGATGTTTGCGCCCCCCGCGCCGATGCAGAAGAAGCCGAAGAGGGCAAATGCGTCGCCGCCCGGCGCATCGCCCGGCGCCCAGACGACCAGCGCGAAACCGGCGATCATCACCAGCCCGCCGAAGAAGACGATCCTGAACCGGCCGAGGGCGGCCACGATCGCATCGCCGCCGAAGCGTCCCAAGGTCATGGCGATGGCGAAGGCCGTATAGGCGCTGCCGGAGAGGTGATGCGGCATCTGGCGCTGCGAGATCATGAACTCGGCGCTCCAATCCAGCATGGCCCCTTCGGCAAAGAAGCAGATGAAGCAGAGTGCGCCGATGAGGAGGACAATACCGCGTGGCAGAACGAAAAGCGGCGATTTGGCACCGCCTTCATTGCCATAGCGCAGGTTCGCGCGGTCGGCGCGCAGCAGGACCGCGAGCAGGACCGAGACGATGATGAGCACGGTTGCGAAGGGCGACAGATCCAGCGAGAGCAGGATGCTGACACTGCCTGCGCCGACGAAGCCACCGATGCTGAAACAGCCGTGAAGGCCCGACATCAGCGGCCGTCCCGCCCCTTTCTCGACAATGACGGCCTGGATGTTCATCGCCACTTCGCAAGCGCCGACCGCGGCACCGAAGAGTGTGATCACCGCCGCGAGAGCGATGGGATCGTTGAGCCAGGCGAGAAAGGGCAGCGTCCCCAGGACGGCAAGCCCGCAGACAAGGATGATGGTGCGGCAGCCGAAGCGGGTGGAAAGGGCACCGGACATGGGCATGGCCACGATCGATCCCGCACCGAGGCAGAGCAGCAGCAAGCCAAGGCCGGCTTCATCAAGCCCCGCGCGCAGCTTGGCAAAAGGCACCAGCGGCGCCCAGGTAGCGAGCGCCACACCGACGAAAAAGAAGGTGAGACGCGTGGCATGTCGCTCCGGTAATCCAGGCAGGGCGTGGCCAGGCAGGGAGTGGCCAGGCAGGGCATGCGGCGTATCGGCTCCCTCATACTGGCCTAAAGTGATCTCAGTATCGTTCAACTGGTTCCCCTGCGGGTGGTCGGGCGAAAAGCCGGCGCATACTAGGGATAGTCGGCCACCCGGATCAACCCGGACGGCTTTGCAAAGCCACCTGGTCCATCGGCCGTAACATCGGCGTAGTCAGCAACGTAACAATGACCGAAGCTTGGCAATTTCGAGGCGCAACATGCGACATCCGCTGATCGGTACGGCCCTTGGTATCCTTGCCGGCCTCACCGCAATCTCGGATGGGGCCAAGGCTGATCCGGTCGTGGTCGAGCTGTTCACCAGCCAGGGCTGTTCTTCCTGCCCGCCGGCCGATGCCAATTTGATCAAGCTCAGCACCCGCGACGATGTGCTGGCACTGAGTTTTGGCGTCACCTATTGGAACTATCTCGGCTGGGACGATACGTTCGCGCGGGAAGAATTCACGCAGCGCCAGTTCGCCTACGAAACGCCGCTGGGGCATAGCGGCGCCTTCACACCGCAAATGGTGATCAATGGCGCGCGCGATGCGATCGGCCACGATCTCGGCGAGGTCGAGGCATTGGTGCGCGACGCCGCTTCGGCACCGAAGCAGGGCCCGAGCATCACAATCGACGGCACGAAATTGATGCTGAGAGGCGGCGGAATACCGAACGGTGCCGCCGACATCTGGCTGGTCGAGTATGAGCGCGGCGTCACCGAGATTCCGGTGGCGCGCGGGGAGAACCGCCGGCGGGTCCTTTCCATCGCCCATGCCGTCCGATCGCTCAAGCGCCTCGGCACCTGGCAGGGAGAGGATCTTGAGATCGCCCTGCCGACGATGCGCGAAGGATTGGCTGCGGCCGTGCTGGTGCAAAAGGGAAATAGCGGGCCCATCATCGCCGCCCGAAACCTCTAGGGCGCTGCAACTTTATTGTCACATGAAGTTACCCGGCCGATCTGCTAGTGGCGGATGGATTTGCCTTCACGTGCCAGGAACCAAGCATGTCGACCCGTCCGCTGGGCGATTCCAAGATCTCCGCCCAGTTATTGCCGCCGCCCTTGCCGCTGGCCTGGTCGTTCGCGAAGGGCGCCGGCAACGACGTCCTTCGCCTGCACCGCGTGCATTACCGGGCGGTCTGGAAGAGCCGGTCACCGTTGGGCAAAATCGGTGTCCTTCTCGGACTTCTGTTCTGGCCGCTCCTCATCCTGCCGCACATCCTCTATTCGACGCTGCGGCACGGCGGCATGATCTGCCGCGCCACCGGCAAGGGACGCCTGCGCCAAGCCGCGGAACAGTTCGCCCTGGCGGCAAGGTTCGGCTTCCGCGCGGAGGCCTATTACAAGCTGGAATTCTACCTGCCGGAACGGATGGACCGCGCCGAATTCTATGTGAACCGGAACCCGACCAAGGATTCGATCTATCGCCTGCTCAAAGCGTCCGACAAGGGCTGGTCGCCGCTGACGGACAAGGTTACCTTTGCGGAATATTGCGAGCACCATGGCATCAAGGTCGCGCCGATCCTCGCCTCGCTGCGCAAGGGCCGCATCGAAAACGCCAAGCCTACGTTCCCGGATCGCGACATCTTCATCAAGCGCACACGCGGCCGTGGTGGCGTGCGTGCCGAATTGTGGCGCTTCAATGCCGGCCGTTACGACAATGGCAAAGGCCAAATCCTCGACCGGGCCGAATTGCTGAAGCATTTCGAAGATCTCTCGAATGACGAGCCCTATCTGATCCAGGAACGCCTCGTCAACGATGCGCGCCTAGGCGATCTGACACTCGACGCTTTGGCAACCGTGCGCCTCCTCACCGCCATCAACGAGAGGGGCGAGGCAGAAGCGATCCGCGCCGTCTTCCGCATGCCGAGCCGGCGCGGAACTATCATCGACAATTTTCATGCCGGCGGCATCGCTGGATATCGATCAGATCTACCGCACCGATGCCCGTTTGACGAAGATCCTGCCGTTCACGGAACGGTTTCAGCTTCATCTGAACTTCGAGGCGTTCAACCCCGAGCCGGACGATTCGTCGGCACAGTGGGTGCGCCGCTTTCCGAAAAAGCGCACGCTGCTTCTGAACATCGGCCGCCGCCGCGTGACTTGGCGCGTGCCCAGGCATTGGCACAGCGCATCGCCGCCAACCCTGCCCACGCCT
>CAZUAL010000239.1:0-6302 GCA_964618305.1 uncultured Dongia sp.
AAAGGTGTACACGCGGCCAAGGCCCATGGCCAGAGCTTCGGCCTCAAGCTGGCCCAGACGGTCCCAATCCGAACCGATGAAGGCATCGACCGGATAATTGACCGGATTGTCGATAGCGATGACGTAAATGCGCTCCTTCTGTGCCTTCTTGAAAAGTTTGGCGTAGGAGTTCAGGTCAGGGGAATGAACGATGAGCGCCGCCGGTTTTGGCTCGGAAGAGATCGCCTCAGTGATAGCCTGAGCCCCGGCCTCGATGCTCCAGTTCGGATCGCGGGTCTCAAACACGCCGCCCCACGCCTCGACTTCCTTCTTCAGGTATGCTGCCCAGCCCTGGGCAAGGTCGAATCCCATCGCCATGGGAACCAGGATCACGCGCTTGTCCTTGAGCGCCGCGGCATAGGCCGCGGGGCCAGGATCTTCCTGCGCCATCGCGGCGCCGCCGAAAGCGACGGTCAGCAGCGCGGTTGCCGCCACCAGAGTTTTCTTGAAGCCCAACATGTTTGCACCTTTCCTGTCCATGAGGTTGCTGTCGAATAAGCTCAGATATCGCCCTGCTGCGCGGTCTGTTCGTCGCGTGGATTGAGAATGCCGTCGATGATGATCGCCACCAGCAGGATCGTTGATTTGATGAGGTTCTGGTAAAGGTTCGGAATGTCGAGGATGGTCATCGCGTTGAGCAGGATTCCGATCAGCAGCGCACCGACCACGACATTGCGCATGCCGCCCTTTCCGCCCGACAGGCCGATGCCGCCGATAACCGCCACCAGGACGATGTCGTAGAGAAGGGTCGAATTGACGACGCGCGTGTTGATGGAAAGCAGGGACGAAGCCGTCAGGATTCCCGCCGTGAAGGCGATGAAGGCGGAGATGATATAGCGCAGGAGCAGCATCGGCCGCACCGGGATGCCCAGATTGCGCGCCGCCATCGGATTGTCACCGGCGTAATAGACGTAGCGCCCCCATTTGGTGAAGCGCAGGAACAGAAAGGCCACGACAACGATCGCCGTGAACAGGAAGACCTCGACCGGAATGCCGAGCCAGCGAATCTTGCCGAGAAGCTCGATCCAATTCTGCGGCGGCACGGGAACGGCATCCTGGGTGATGAGTTGTGAGCGGACGAAACCGAACACGAAAGCGCCACTTGCCAACGTCACAAAGATCGGCGGCACGTCGGCGTAGGCGACCAGGAAGCCATTGGCAAGGCCGATCGCCAGAACGAAGCCAAGCGTGGCCACAAGAGCGGGAGCAGACGCCCAGCCCTCCCCCAGCATCTGCAGATACCAGGCGACCGACATCGCCATGATCGCGACGGCGGAAAGATCGATGCCGCGGCCGATGATGACAATCGCCATGCCCACGGCAAGGATGCCGAGCACGGAAACGCTGCGCACGATGTTGACGATGTTGGCTGCAGTCAGGAAACCGTCGAGCGACACGGACGAAACGATGAACACAAGCACGGCGATCCCAAGAACAATGCGTTCTTGGTCAAGTCGCGCGAAACTGGACCGGATACTCATGCCAACTCGCCATTCCCTGCGGACGCTCCGGGCATTCTTGCGACCCGGATCACGATCCATTCCCCAAACAGCTTGCTGTGGCCGAGGCTAATACGAGGAGGTTTCGGGAGTCTACAGATCATTTGTACGCGAATGATTTGGCGGCGCCATCGGCGCAAGGCCGGCGATCCCCAAGACTAGCCCATGGCGTTCCTGCGTCCCCGCGCGATCTTCCCTTGCGCCCGCGCGTAATGCTCGCGCCGGCGCCTATCGATTTATCGCTGCGGGCGAAGCGCGCCCTGCGTATTCAAATAGATCGCATAAAGGGAGGTCGTGCCACAGATGAACAGTCTGTTCCGCTTCGGGCCGCCGAAGCAGACATTGGCGACCACTTCTGGGACGCGCACCCGGCCGATCAATATTCCTTCGGGGGTATAGCAGTCGACACCGGCGCCCGTGCTGGTCCAGACATTGCCATGCACGTCGAGGCGGAAGCCGTCGAAAAGGCCGACCTGGCATTCGGCGAAAACCTCGCCACCGCTCAATGACCGGCCATCGGGATTCACCCGAAAGCGGCGAATATGCTTCGGGCCGTTCGGTACATGCGTGGCCCCGGTGTCGGCGACATAGAGCAGGCTCTCGTCCGGCGAAAAAGCCAGACCATTCGGCTTCTCGAAATCCGTCGCCACCGTACTCAGTGCATTGGTCGCCGGATCGAAGCGATAGACATGGCAGGCGCCGATCTCCGACGGCGCCGCATCACCTTCATACTCACTGTCGATGCCATAGCTTGGATCGGTGAACCAGATGGTCCCGTCGGATTTTACGACGACATCGTTTGGCGAATTGAGGCGCTTCCCCTCAAAATGCGACACAAGAACTGTGCGGCTGCCATCATGTTCCGTGCGCGAGACACAGCGGCCCCGATGCTCGCACGAGACGAGACGCCCCTCCCGGTCGACCGTATGCCCATTCGTATGCATGGCCGGCGCGCGGAACACGGAAACCGAGCCGTCTGTCTCGTCCCATCGCATCATCCGGTCGTTCGGAATGTCCGACCAGACCAGATAGCGGCCGGCGGCAAAATAGGCCGGCCCTTCAGCCCATCGGCAACCGGTGAAAAGCTTTTCCAGATGGACGTTGCCACCGGCATAGCGGCGGAAGCGGTCGTCGAAGACTTCGAAGCTATCGGTCAGCATGCAGCCCCCCTTTGTTGCATGGCGCTTTCCATCGGCGAAGGATGCGCACCGGCTTGTCGTTTTGTCCGACAATTATTCCAGCAGGCTTGGAAGAAGTTCAATAGCCAATCAGCTATGGCGATCGGCGCATAGCGCTTCAGTCGGCGCGTGCGCCGCTGTCGCGGGCGGTTTCCCAGGCAAGGGCGCTTCTGGCCATGTCGGCAATATCGACATGGCGCGGTGTCCAGCCCAATTTCTCGCGCGCCAAGCTGTTGGCCGCATAGAGGGCCGCCGGATCGCCGCGCCGGCGCGGCGCCGCAATCGTGGCGACCGGTCGTCCGGCCGCATTTTCGACTGCACACAGGATATCGCGCACGGAAGCCGGCTGCCCGGTGCCGAGGTTGCAGCAAAGGCATCCGCCGGACTTTTCGGCATAATTCAGGGCCGCAAGATGTGCCGCCGCGAGATCCATGACATGGATATAGTCGCGTTGGCAGGTGCCATCCGGCGTATCGTAATCCTTGCCGTAAATGGCAAGTGGCTGCGCGCCGGGCCGCGCGGCGCGGATGGCGAGCGGCAGCAGGTGGGTCTCGGGTTCATGCGCCTCACCGATGCGCAAGTCCGGATCGGCGCCGGCGGCGTTGAAATAGCGCAGGATCACGGCATCGACCGCGCCGGCTTCGGCGATCGCGATGATGGCATTCTCGGCGGCAAATTTGGTGCGGCCATAGACGTTGATTGGATTGCGCGCCGCTTCCTCGGTGATCGGCAAGACGCTTGGCGTTCCATAGACGGCACATGTGCTCGAGAAGACGAGCCGTCGCACGCTTGCGCGCTGCATCGCCGCCAGCAGCGACAATGTTCCCGCGACATTGTTGTCATAATAGCGCTCAGGCTCCTGGGCGGATTGTCCGACCAGGGACAAGGCGGCGAAGTGGAGAACGGCGTCGATCCGGTGGCTGGTCAGAATCTCCGCCACATGGTCGGCGTCGCGCACATCGCCTTTCACGAGCGGTCCCCATTGCACCGCCCAGGCATGCCCGGTCACAAGATTGTCGAGCGTCACCGGCAAATGACCCGCCTCGGCCAAGGCAAGGCAGGTATGGCTCCCGATATAGCCGGCACCACCCGTGACGAGGACGTTCATGCGCTCGACCTCATGCCACCTTCGGCCGACCGAGGCTCGAATAGTCGAAGCCCAGCGCCGCCATCTCGTCCGGCCGATAGATATTGCGCAGGTCTATCACCACCGGCGCCCTCAGCGCCTGTTTCACACGATCTAGATCAAGCGCGCGGTAGCTGTTCCATTCGGTGAGGATGACAAGTGCGTCCGCGCCCTGCATGGCGTCATAGGGGTCGGTCACATAGCTGATATCCGGCATCAGCTTGCGTGCCTCATCGATGCCGACCGGATCATGTGCGCGGATCACGGCGCCGCGCTTGGCAAGCTCCGGAATGATGACGAGGCTCGGCGCATCGCGCATATCGTCGGTGTTCGGCTTGAACGTGAGGCCCAGGATCGCGATCGACTTGCCGGCCAGGTTCGCCCCCAAAGCCATCGAGATGCGGTCGGCCATCTGCACCTTGCGCGCCTCGTTATAGCTGACGGTCGCCTCGACCAGGGACAGCGGTGCATGCGCATCGCGGGCGGTCTTCATCAGCGCCAGCGTGTCTTTCGGGAAGCAGGATCCGCCATAGCCCGGCCCGGGGTGCAGGAACTTCGGCCCGATGCGCCCGTCGAGCCCGATCCCGCGCGAAACATCGGTCACGTTGGCGCCGACCTGGTCGCAGAGGTCTGAAATCTGGTTGATGAAGGAGATCTTCATCGCCAGGAAAGCGTTGCTCGCATACTTGATGAGTTCGGCCGTCTCCAGCGTCGTGAAGAGGATCGGTGTTTCGATGAGGAAAAGGGGGCGGTAAAGCTGCCGCATGACGGCGCGCGCCGCCTCCGTATCGCAGCCGATGACGACGCGGTCGGGGCGCATGAAGTCGCCAATCGCCGAGCCCTCGCGCAGGAATTCAGGATTCGATGCGACATCGAATTCAGCCTTCGGGTTGGTCTGGCGGATGATCTCCGCCACTCTGCGGCCCGTGCCGACCGGTACCGTCGATTTGGTGACGATGACCGTATATTCCTTGATCTCGCGGGCTATCGTCTCCGCCGCCGCATAGACATAGGTGAGGGCCGCATGGCCATCGCCGCGCCGGCTCGGCGGGCCAACGGCGCTGTAGATTGGCGGGGCCCCGGCAATCGCCTCCGGAAGATTGGTCGTGAAGGAGAGGCGACCGCGCTCGGCATTGCGCTTCACCAGCGTGTCGAGTTCCGGCTCATAGATCGGGATTTCGCCGGCCTTGAGGCGCGCGATCTTCTCCGTATCCTGGTCGAGGCAGACGACGTCGAGACCGAATTCCGAGAAGCAGGCGCCGGAAACGAGGCCCACATATCCCGCGCCTATGACGGCTATCTTCATCGCTGCCACCTTGTCCTATCGCGCCCTGCCGCCCAGCTCCGGGCGGCCCACCTATTTCAGCGCGCGATTGTGACAAGGCCTATATCATATTCCGTCGTTCCGGGTCGCCATCGGCCGGTTTCCGCCCGGAAAGCCGCTCTCAGCCGGTCAGGCGGGCCCGCCGGAGGATTTGGGCGGGTGCCAATCCGCCGAATCGCCGCTCCCGCCCCCTCAAATCGGCCAGGGCGGCACGGAGGTCCTCGGCCCGGAAGTCTGGCCAGGGCTTGGCGGAAAAATAGAGCTCGGCATAGGCGGTCTGCCAGGGCAGGAAATTGCTGATGCGGCGGTCGCCGCCGCTGCGGATGAGGAGATCGACATCCGGCAGCCCCCGGCTCTGGAGGAGCCTCTCGAAGAGGGCCTCGTCGATGTCTTCAACGGCCATGTCGCCGGCAGCGATCCGGGTGGCCACCGCACGGGCCGCGGCGACAAGGTCCGTTCGCCCCCCATAGTCGAGTGCAATGGTGAGACGGAGGCCAGCATTCACCGCCATGCGCGCTTCCGCATCCCCGATAAGCCCGACGATATCCTTCGGCAAGGCGCTTCTACGGCCAATCACGCTGAGCCGCACGCCCCTCGCATGAAGATCCTCGACATCGCGGCGCAGGTAATCGCGCAGAAGCGCAAGGATCCCCTCGACCTCCGCCGGCGGCCGGCGCCAGTTCTCGGTCGAAAAGGCGAAGAGCGTCAAACCGGAGACACCTTCCCCCGGCGCCGCGCGCACGATCCGCCGCGCAGCCTCGGTACCGAAATAGTGCCCGGCGCTGCGTGGCAAGCCGCGCGCCTGCGCCCATCTGCCATTGCCGTCCATGATGATCGCGACATGGCAGGTTTCGCCGCTTCCGCCGCCGATTTCCTCAAAGCCCAAGCTGGACAAGTTCCAATCCCCTTCGCTTCGTAACGATGGGGGGGCATGCTCGCCTGCAATAGCGGCGGGAATAGGGATTGAACAAAGATGAATTGCAGCGGGATTTGGGCCTGTCTGTGTCCCTTCCCCCAAATTCAAACGCCCCGCTGGTTTTGCGGGGCGTTTTTTTGTGTTGGTTGCGGGGGCCAGATTTGAACTGACGACCTTCAGGTTATGAGCCTGACGAGCTACCGGGCTGCTCCACCCCGCG
>CAZUAL010000240.1:0-6295 GCA_964618305.1 uncultured Dongia sp.
GTTCCAGGCAATATCCAGGGAAGCGGATGTCCTTACCCTTCGATAGCGGCTTCACCTTCCCGGCTGAGTGGGCCGAACATGCCCGCTGCTGGATGGCGTGGCCGACCCGGGCGGAAAGCTGGGGCGAGCATCTTGAAGCCGCGCGTGACTGTGTCGCGGAGCTCGCCAAGGCAGTGGCCGAGTTCGAGCCGGTCTCCATGATCACCAAGCCGAAGAACGTGGCCGAGGTTTCGCTCGTCACCGGAAACGGTGTCAGCCAGATCTCGTTGCCGCATGACGATTGCTGGGTCCGCGACATGGGACCGAGCTTCCTCGTCTCGAAGAACCATGAGGTCGCGGGCGTCAGCTGGAAGTGGAATGCTTGGGGGCATCGCTTCGAGGATTTTGAACGTGACGGCGCCGTCGCCAGCGCGCTTCTCGCCCATCTCGGCATGCGCCGCTTCGACGGCTCCCTGATCGTCGAGGGCGGCGCCATCAACTCCGACGGCGAGGGCACGCTGCTCACCTCTGAAAGCGTCCTGCTCAACCCGAACCGCAACCCTGATCTCAATCGGGAGCAGATCGAAGAGCAGCTCATCGAGCTTCTCGGTATCCGCCACATCATCTGGCTGGGCGAGGGGCTGCAGGACGATCCGCGCGGCGGGCAGGTGGAGAATCTGGCGCGCTTCGTGCGGCCCGGCGTCGTTTTGGCAACCTCCTGCAGCGACCCGGCCGACCCCAATTTCAAGGTCTGCGCCGACAATCTGCAGCGCCTGCGGCAGGCCCGCGACGCGTCCGGCCGCGAGCTGGAGATCGTCGAGATCGAACAGCCGCGCCCCCGCTTCGATGCAGATGGCCGCCGGCTGGCCTTGTCCTATGTGAACTTCTACATGCCGAACCACGCGCTGATCATGCCGGCCTACGAAGACGGCCCCGCCGACAAGCGCGCCTACGACATCCTCGCCCGCGTCTATACGCGGCGGGAGATCATCCAGGTGCCGGCAATCGAGCTGGCCTATGGCGGCGGCGGCATCCACTCCATCTGCCTGCCGCAGCCGGCGGGAAATATCGCCAAACCGCTCTGAGCCGGGTCCGCGGTAACGGCTTGACCAAAGCCGAGCTAGTGAAGTGCGAGAAAGTCGAAGTGGGTTTGTTTCGGTGTCGATAAGGTCAGAAAGCGCCTACTACTGGCTTTCTTGGTCCGTTGCTGGAATAGGTGCCATCCTCTCCGCACGCTACGGTATCGGCTATTGGCTGTTGTCCACGTATTTGGTCTTGCCGATCTTCTTGATCATTCTGCGGCGGCTGCTTCCATTTCGCGATCTGCTCCCAGATCACCAAGCCGCGCATCTGTTGAAGTGGCGGAAACCGGCGCTGACCCTTGTCGTGGTCTCGTCGATCGTGGCCATTCTAACCTTCTGGCTGCATGACCCTGCTTGGCTCAATTTCACGAAATTTCCCGAGCCGGTGCTTGCGCGCCAATCAATGTTGAACATTGTAATTTTGCGCCCTGTGGCCACCACCGAGAACTTCATCGGCCGGTATATTCTTGCGCTCTACTTTCTTTGGGCAACGTGGACAAGCATTCATCTTTGTTCTGTTTGGCGCGTCGACTGCGGCTCGCCAAGAGGGCTGCTGGCTTCACTCATTCCCACAATCCTTGTCAGCTGGGCCTACTTCCTCGGCGGTATGGTCGCCTTGATGATGTTTGCCAATTTGACCGGCGCCCATGATCACAGCCAGTGGGAGCTTGCTCTTGCCTGGAGCACGGCGACATTTGTCTTTTGCGTGGGCATGTTCTTGGCGCGGTACACGAATTATATGTACGTAACCTTGTTGGCCGCTATCAGGTAGGGCTTTGCCGCCAAGCAGGCTATAGCCCGGCTATTCGGCACTGGCGATCAGCGGCGCCGAATAATGTTCGACCAGCGGGAATGGGTCGTAGAAATGATGCAGCAGCGCACGCCAGCGCTGATAGCGATCCGATCCGCGGAAGCCCTCGACATGATCCTCAAGCCGCTCCCACCAGACCAGCAGCAGATAGCGGTTCTCCGTCTCAAGGCATTTGCGGATTTCCAGTTTGATGAATCCCGGCGTCGCCTCGATCAGCGGCAGGGCCTCCCGCATGGCAGTTTGGAAGGCGTCTCCGCTGCCCTCTCTGACGCTCAGGATCGCGTGTTCAAGAATCATCTGGGCCTCTAGCTCCGCGTCAGGCGGCGTTCTTCATCAGGAATGCCCGCATTGCCGCCAAGCCTTCCGGAACATAGGTGCGGCCGAAGCCGATGCGGAAACGGTCGGGCGGCGTTTTGGTCAGTTCCGAGCGGTAGAGGCTCGCCGGCAGCAGCACGATGCCCGCTTCCTCGACCAGGCGCCGGCAGAAAGTCTCGACCCCATCCTTGCCCTTGTAGCGCGGGTAGGCGATGCAGCCGCCATCCGGGTGTTGCCAGTCGAAGAGGTCCGGGAACTCGGCGAAGAACGCATCGACGGCCACCAGATTGCGCGCGATGAGATCGCGGTTGCGGCCGATCACCTTGTCCGATGCTTTGAGCGCGATGACGGCGAGATGCTCGCTGGGCCCCGCATTGCAGATGGAAAGGTAGTGCTTCACGCGCTCCATCTTGTAGAGGAGATCGTGATCCTTCGATGCGATCCAGCCCACGCGCAGGCCGGGCAGGCCATAAGCCTTCGACATGACGCCGAGCGTCAGGCCCTTCTTGTAAGCCTCGATGGCGGAGGGCAGGCGGATCTCCGCCGACCGTTCCAGGCCGCGATAGACCTCGTCCGAAAATAGCCAGATGCCATGCTGGCGGCACAAGGCGACGAGATTGTCGAAGGTCGCACGGTCGATGACCTTGCCGGTCGGATTGTGCGGGAAGTTGACGGCGATGAGCTTGGTGTTGGGGCGGATCGCGGCTTTCACCTTATCGAGATCCAGCGACCAGTTGCTGTCGGGATCGAGGGCCACGCCACTCGTCGCACAGAGGGCGCGCGGCAATTCCTCGCTCGACTGATAATTGGGTGTCACGACGATCGCATGATCGCTTTTCTCGAGCAGGGCGTGCATCGCGCAGAAGATGCCTTCCTCGGCGCCGGCGAAGGCCAGGATGTCTTCCGGCTGCACGCCCTGATAGGTCGCAGCCACGGCGGCGCGCAGGGCAGGGGTGCCGGTCGGTTCGATGTAATGCAGCAGCAGTTCGTCCCAGGCGGCGCGGTCCTCCGGCGTCGCCATCGCCAGTAATTCCTTGAGGCTCAGGGTCTGCATGTCCGATGCCGTCATGTGATAGCGGCAGGCGAACTCCCATTTGCCGAGATAGGTTTCGAGGCGGAAGTCAGGCAGCATCGTCATGGATCATGTCCTCAGGCGCGGCGGGAATCGCCGAGCAGATTGTAGATGGTGGCGCGGGATACGCCGAGCGCATCGGCCATATGCTGCGCGGCGTTGCGGGTGGCAAAGAGGTTCTGGGCATCGAGATAGGCCACCAGCGCCACGCGGTCGTCGCGGTCGAGCGCTTTGAGGCTCAATTGCCGTTCCTTCAGGAAAGCGCGAATGCCGAGGTTGATTTGCTCGCGCCAATCCTGCGCGAAGATCGGCTCCGGGCGTGGCTGCTCGGCGCGTGCAAAGGCGCTGATGGCGGCGATCGCCTGATCGAACAATGCCAGATCGAAATTGATGCACAGCAGGCCGACGCGCCTTCCGCTCTCATCCTTCAGGATGGCGCTCACCGATTTTAGTCGTCCGCCATCGGGCCCCGCTTTCTCATAGGGGCCACAGATATCTTTCTCGCCGATCAGCTCGGGATCGTCGCCGAGATGCGAGGGATCGCCGACCTTGCGCTTCGAGAAAGCATTCCAGATGCCGGCGACACGGTCGCTGCGCAGGTCGTGGATGACCACCTCCGCCTGCGGCGCCAGGAGCGCTGCGATCGCGGCCGCGGTCGGGAAGTGCACGGCGAGGCTGCCGGGGGCTTTCTGAATCTTGCGGCTCATGAAATGACGTATGGTCTAAAATAGACAAAGTGTCAAACGCCTGCGCGGTCAGCACCGGATGAGCCACCAGCATGGATCCCCCGGTCAAGCCGGGGGAAGACAAGGGTGGATTGGCTTTACCCAACCCCCTCAACTCCCAATGTCATCCCCGCGAAAGCGGGGATCCATGGACCGCACAGATCGGGTCTCGCCAGACAAGGTTCCTATAATGTTCTTGACGAGAGATTCGGAATTTGATACTATAACAACTGCGCGCACCATTTCCCGCTCCCCATCCGGAGCCGCTCGGTTGTCCTCGGCGCAAGCTCTTTGGAGCGCAGGCCGAATTCCATAGCTCCCATGTTTCCGGAGCAGCCTTGGCTGGCTGCCGAAAGCCCAGCCTCCCGGATCGGACGGATGAGCGATCCCCCGCGAGTCCCGGGTCACAGGACGTGCCCTTGTGGATTGTCGAGGCAACATCAATCCCCGCCGGACCCGATGCGGTGACCGGGTTCCCCTTCGGCCCGGCAGGAAGCCGGCGCCCGTCACGGCCGAAACGCACGGCCGGCCTGAACTGCCCGAGCAATTCCTGGTGGGTGCCAGCTTGACGATCGAAGGCCCCAAAAATCGAGTGCCTGAAGCGAATGCCAGAGACGAATGTCAGAGACGAATGTCAGTGACGAATGTCAGTGACGAATGAAATCGAGGAACATGGATGCGAGTTGGCGAAGAAGCGCCACCATGCCGTCGAGGGCGCTCATGGAACGACGAAGGCCTGGGTCGCCGGATAGAGCTTCTGGCGCTGCCATTGCTCGCGGGGACCGAGATACCTTGCCGTCTCGGCATCGTCGATGGCGCCCGACGCGCCATAGCAGGCGTGGCGGCTGCGTTCGCAGATGAGGCCCTGGCGCGGCGAAAAGACTTCCGCACCCAGATAGCCCATCGTCTCCGCATCGGCCTGTCCCCAGGGTGTTGCGTAGCCATAGGGCGACGGGTTGCCGTAGATGTAAGGGGTGGTGTCCACCGCATAGGTCGAACTGACATAGCGGACCTTCACCGGTTCCGGCGGCGTGCCGCAGCCGGCGGCAAATATCGCGGCGAAGGCGAGGGCGGCAAGTCCCGCCAAGGCGGGGCGGGGAGATCGGATGAACCGGAACCGGTTGAGCATGGCGGCACTCCTTCTCTCGGGGCACACGGATCTTCGACGGCACCGGCAGGGCCTGCTGAAAGTTGAGCACGCCGCCGGTCATTCGCCCGGATTTAAGCTTCTGGTCAGCTTCCTGTGCCTAGGCTGGCAACGGGAACCCACAACCGACATCAGGATAGCGGAGGCACCTATGATTTCACGAATCCTCAATTCGGCCAAATTGCGCTGGACGGCCATCGGCCTGGTCGCGATCGCCGCCGGCTGCGCCACGGGCCTTGGCGGCGACCGGGAACATGCGATGGAGGAGATCGGCGGCGCGTTCAAGGCGATCAATGGCATGGCCAAGGCCAGCCAGTTCGAGCAGGCGGAAGTGGCCGAAAACGCCAACATGATCGCATCCCAATTGCAGCATTTCGGCACGCTGTTCCCGGACGGGTCGGAGAAGGCGGGCGGTGCCGCCTTGCCGGCGATCTGGTCCGACCGCGCCGGCTTCGATGCGGCGCGCAACGCCGCGCGCGATGCCGCGCTGGAACTTGCCACCGTCAGCGACGCCGCCGCATTCCCGGGCGCCGTGAAGAAGCTCGGCGATGCCTGCGGCGCCTGCCATTCGAAGTACCGCGCCGAATACTGAGCTCGGTAGCGTTAACCATCCAAGGCCCGCCGTTATGGTTAAGAGCGGCGGGCCTTCGTTTGCGCGCTTTCCAAAAGCTGAGTACCTGGAAGGCGTTACGCGCGATCCAAAAGTATATTCAGCGTCTAATTTCGATCAAATGTGCGGGAAAAACCGCCTTCGCACATAGACGTGTATCTTCGAGAGAGATTCGTCGGTTCTCATTCGCAGTTGGAAGTGTCATATTCTCAGTCACAGTCTAACAGTTTAGGCGAATGCGGCCCTTAGGGGCTGGGCGGCTTGGCCTTCGCTGAAGCGAGAATTGAGATGATTGACGCTCCTGAGCACTTGCAACCGATTATACCTAACGCTGATGGCGATGCCGGAAACGGCGACGCCATCAGCCTTTCTCTTGCAGATTTGCTGCCGGACAGCAACGGCGCCATCGTGATCGAAGGTGACGGGCTGGACCTCAGCGTGCGTATCCTGACCGATGAGCCCGTGGTCGACACCGGCGTCGTTGATATGCATGTGACCGCGACGGGTGAGGATGTTTCGGGCCACACCTTCTTCGCCTTCGGCAACGGCACCAC
>CAZUAL010000241.1:0-6287 GCA_964618305.1 uncultured Dongia sp.
CCGACACCCCGTCATTGCGTTCTCTTCGAATTCATCGACGGGATCGAGCCACCGCAGGACAATCTCATTCCACCCTTCAAGCAGCTGGGGGAGGCAACGGCGCGCTGCCACAATCACAGTGAAACGTGGCAGCGCCCGCCTTACTTCGAGCGCCTATCCTGGGATTTCGAACATTCATTTGGCCCCAACGCCAATTGGGGATCCTGGCGCGATGGACCGGATTGCACACCGGACCGGGCCAAGCTGCTGCAGCGCGCCGTCGATCTCATGGAAAAGCGCCTGTTGCGCTTCGGCAAGGCTCAGAACCGCTACGGCCTCATCCATGCCGATTTCCGCCTGGCCAATCTGCTGCTGCACAATGGCGATGTGCGCGTCATCGATTTCGATGATTGCGGCCTCGGCTGGTTCCTCTATGACGCCGGAACGGCCGTGAGCTTCTTCGAGGACCGCGCCGACGTGCCGGAATTGATGGAAGCCTGGAAAGAAGGCTATCGCCGTGCCCGCATTCTCCCCAAAGAGGATGAGGACGAGCTTTGGACCTTCATCCTTATGCGCCGCATGACGCTTTTCGCCTGGATGGGCAGCCATTCGGAAACCGAACTCGCCCGCACGGAAGGCCCCGGCTACAGCACCGGTACCTGCGAACTCGCCGAACGCTATTTGAGTCAATACAGCTGAGCCCGGAGACGGGCCAGGAGAGTTGATGATGGTCGACCAGTCACACGTTTCGGGGCCGCAAAGCCCTGAAAAGCGCGAGTTCATCGCCAAGTCGAAGCAGTTTTGGAATCCCGGCAAGACCCAGGCCTGGCAGGATATGGGCGTCGATCTCGTCATCGACCGGCGCGAAGGCTATCTGCTGTGGGATATGGATGGACGGCGGCTCATCGACCTGCATCTCAATGGCGGCACCTACAATATCGGCCATCGGCATCCGGAATTGATCGAAGTCCTCAATCGCGGCATGCAGCGCTTCGACATGGGCAACCATCATTTCCCGAACATGGGCCGGACGGCCCTGGCCGAGCGCCTGGCGCGGATCTGCGGCGGTGACATGCATTACACGATGTACGGCTCAGGCGGCGCCGAGGCGATCGACATCGCCCTGAAAACCGCCCGCCATGCCACGCAGCGCCGCAAGATCGTCTCGATCATCAACGCCTATCACGGCCATACCGGTCTTGCCGTCGCCGCTGGCGCCGACCGGTTCAAGAAAATCTTCTTGTCCGACCAGCCGGAAGACTTCGTCCACGTCCCCTTCAATGACCTCAACGCCATGGAAGATGCACTGAAGGGCAAGGATGTGGCGGCGCTCATCATGGAGACGATTCCCGCGACCTACGGCTTCCCGATGCCGCTTCCGGGCTATCTCCAGGAGGTGAAGAAGCTCTGCGAACGCTACGGCGCGCTCTATATCGCCGACGAAGTGCAGACCGGACTGATGCGCTGCGGCGAGATGTGGGGTTATCAGCGCTATGGCATCCAGCCGGACATCATGGTGACCGGCAAGGGGATTTCCGGCGGCATGTACCCGATTGCCTGCTGCGTGGTGCGCGAACCCTATGCCGGATGGTTGAAGCAGGACGGCTTTGCGCACATGTCGACCATGGGTGGCGCGGAGCTCGGCTGCCTCGTCGCCATGAAGACGCTCGAGATCCTCGAGCGGCCGATGGTAAAGCCGATGGTCAATTACATCTCGGAGACCTTCCGCTATGGCCTCCATGAAATCATGAAACTCTATCCCAGTTTCTTCGTCGGCATCCGCCAGTGCGGCGTAGTGATGGGCCTGGAATTCGACTATCCGGAAGGCGCCAAGCCGGTGATGAAGCATCTCTACGAGAACGGCGTCTGGGCGATCTTCTCGACGCTCGACCCGCGTGTCCTGCAGTTCAAGCCCGGCGTTCTCATGACCGCTGATCTCTGCCAAGAGGTGCTGGAGCGCGTCGAGCGCGCGGTGGGATTGGCATATGCCGAATGCATGGGTTCGGGCCGGCGCGGCACCCGCGCGGCTTAGGGAGCAGGATCAAGATGACGGCAATCGTCGAAGAAATTCTGGCTGGTGAAAAGCGCGCGACAGGCACGGCCGATCTGATGCTGCAGATGGCGGAATGGGCGGCGGCGACGTTCACGCGCTTTGACCGCGCGCGCGTCGAACGCATCGCCAAGGCGGCAACCGACGTGGCCTATGCCCATGCCGGAGAACTGGCCGAGGCGGCCGTCAAGGAGACGGGTTTTGGTGTCGCGGCGCATAAGAAGATCAAGAACGAGCTCACATCCCGCGCGCTGTTCGAGCTCTATGCAAAGGATGATTACAGCTCGGCCCGCATCAGGCCGGACACGAAAATGGTCGAGCTTCCGCGCCCAGCTGGAATCGTCTTCGCCCTGACCCCGTCGACCAACCCGGTCTGCAGCGTCTTTTACAAGGTGCTGATGGCATTGATGACGCGCAACGCCATCATCATCTCACCACATCCTCTGGCCAAGAATTGTTCGGTCAGGGCGGCCAAGCTGATGGCGGAAGCAGCGGAGAAAGCCGGTGCACCGGTCGGTACGATCCAGATCGTCGAGCAGCCGAGCCTGCCGCTCATCGACTATATCATGAAAAGCCCGCGCGTCGGCGTGATCCTCGCGACAGGCGGCACGCCGATGGTGCGTTCGGCCTATAGTTCCGGCAATCCGGCGATCGGCGTCGGCCCGGGCAATGCGCCAGCCCTCGTCGATGAGAGCGCCGATCTCAACGAGGCCGCCAAGCGCATCGTTCTCTCGAAAAGCTTCGACAATTCGATCCTCTGCACGAATGAGAGCACTGTCCTGGCGGTGGAAAGCATCGCCGACAGGCTTCTGCAGTCGTTCAAAGCTGCCGGCGCCTATGTGTCGAAGCCGGAGGAAGTCGCCGCCTTGCGCGAACTTCTCTTCGGCATGGGCTCGTTCAACGTCGCCGTTCTCGGCAAATCCGCCGTGGAGATCGCGGGGCTTGCCGGCATTCGCGTGCCGTCGAACACGCAGATCATCCTTGCCGAGATCGACCGGGTCGGGACTGACGAGCCGCTCTCCAAGGAGAAACTCTGCCCGGTTCTTGGTTTCCTGCGCGTGCCGCATGCCGATGCCGGGACCACCCAGGCGCGCGCGCTCATCCGCCTTTCCGGCGCCGGCCATTCCGCCGCCATCCACAGCAAGCATGCGCCGACGATCCTGAAATTCGGCGCCGCCGTGAAGGCCTTGCGCGTCGCCGTCAATGCGCCCTGCAGCTTGGGGGCCGCCGGCTACGGCACCCACCTTGCCCCCGCCTTCACCATTGGCACCGGCTTCTTCGGCTCCTCCTCGATCGGCGAGAATGTGGGCCCACAGCATCTCGTGAATTGGACCCGCATCGCCTATAACGACGATCCCAAGGAAGCCTTTGGCGATTTTGGCGGCCTTGATGCCAATGCCGGCGGCCCGGCCCTGGCGCTCGGGATCGAAGCGCCGATGTCCCTTGGCCGCCTGCAGGAAGGTGCCGACGCGGTCCAGGACCCGATGCCCCTGCCGTCGTCGAGCACCGGCGCATTGAGCGAGATTGACCTGATGCGCGAAGAGATTCGCCGCATGGTGCTCGAAGAACTGCGCAGCGCGTTCCGGTCATGAGGGCATTCTGACATCATGGCCGAGCTTCGCTCCTTCATCTTCATCGATCAGCTGCAGCCGCAGACGCTTTGCTATATGGCAAGCGGCATGCGCGGCCGCCTGCCCCGCACGCAGATGGCAGCCCAGATCATCGAAGTGGCGCCCGGCCTCGATATCGAAGCCCTGACCGATATCGCCTTGAAGCACGCCGAGGTGAGCGGCGGCATGTTGGTTGTCGAGCGACAGTTCGGCTATCTCGAATTCCATTCGCGGTCGACGGCGGCGGTGAAATCGGCTGCGGATGCCGTTCTCGAGGAGCTCGGCGCCAGGCGCGAACAGGCGACCAAGCCGCAGATCCTCGCCTCCAAGATCGTGACACGGATCGACAACGGCCATGCCTTCCTCATCAACCGCAACAAGTCGGGCTCGATGATCCTGCCGGGCGAATCGCTCTTCGTCCTGGAAATGCAGCCCGCTTCCTATGCCATCCTGGCGACCAACGAGGCCGAGAAAACGGCCGATATCAAGGTGATCGATTATCGCATGTTCGGCGCAACGGGCCGGGTCTATCTCTCCGGCGAAGAATCCAACATTCACATGGGCGCCGAAGCGGCGCTCGCGGCACTCGAAGGGTGAGCGGGATGGATAAGGACTTCATCCGCGCGCTCATTCGCGATGTCATCGCCGAGGAAGTGAAGGCGATCAAGAATGGCAAGGCGCCCTCCACCGCACCGAGTTCGCCGGAGGTACGGATAGCGAGCGATGCCGACCTCGCCGCCTTTGCCCGCGAGGTTCTGCGCCTAGCGAAAGACCCCAAGGTTCGCGCCGCCATCGAGGCCGGGCACCACACCTTCCGTCTCTCGACATCAAGGGCGGTCACGCAAACCACGACTCACCCATCCGGGGCGAGCCACCGCGTCGACAAGGGCGTCGTCACGGAAGGCGCCATCGCCAAACTCGGCAAGGATGTGTCGCGGCTCATCCTGGGACCGGGCGTCAGTATCACCCCCTTGGCCCGCGACAAGGCCAAGGCGCGCAACATCAGCGTCGAAAGGATCGGACAATGATTCGCGGTCGGGTCGTGGGCCGTTACTGGGCCACCAAGCGCATCGAGCACATTCCATCCGGCGCCTTCCTGGAAGTGGAAGCACCGGGCGGCAGCCGCATGATCGCCTTCGACGTGCTGGGCTGCGGCGAAGGGGAAGACGTCCTGGTTGTCACCGGATCGACCGCCGCCTCCTGGCTTGGCGGCGGCAAGATCCCGATCGACGCCCTCATCATCGGCTCGCTCGACGAGCCGTCGAAAGCCAAGAGCAAATAGCAACCAATCGACAGCAAGGAGAGAATCATGTCGAACGCAATTGGAATGATCGAGACCAAGGGTTTCGTCGCGGCGCTGGCTGCGGCAGATGCCATGGTGAAGGCTGCCAACGTGACCGTGGTCGGCCGCGAAGAAGTCGGCGACGGGCTCGTCGCCGTCATCATCAACGGCGATGTCGGTGCCGTGAAGGCCGCAACCGAGGCCGGCGCCGAGGCGGCGAGCAGCGTCGGCACGCTGGTCTCCGTCCACGTGATCCCGCGCCCGCACCCGGATCTTGGCAAGCACTTCTCGACCACCATCGGCAAGTGAGGACGGAATTGCTGACGACAATGGATCCCCGGGACTTCGCCCGGGGATGACGATCCTCATTTGCGAGGCTCTCCTTGCCGTCATGCCCGGGCTAGTCCCGGGCATCCATCGGAGCAGGAATTGACATTTCCATGACCGAACTTCGCGTCTATTTGCGGGTGACGGATCTCGCCCGGCAGTTCGCGGCCTATATGTCGACGCCGACACGGGCACGCGGCTATCCGCCGATGCAGGGCGAGCATTCGCTCATCATCGAGGTGGCGCCCGCTTTGGCCATTCACCGCATCTGCGATCTGGCTTTGAAGACGGCGCCGGACATGGAGCCGGGCCTGCTCTATACCGAGCGTCAATACGGTATCCTGGAGCTGCATGCCGCGGATCTGGATCACCTCAATTTCGCCGGCGAGGCGATCCTCAAAGGCATCGGCCACAGGCCGGAAGACCAGTTGAAGCCCCGGACGCTCTACGCCGATATCATTGACGATGTATCGGACCAGCATGCGATCATCCTCAATCGCACGCGCGAGGCATCGATGCTGCTGCCGGGCAAATCCCTGCTGCTCTATGAATTGGAGCCTGCCCTCTTCGCGTCGGTCGCCGCCAATGAAGCGGAGAAGGCCGCACCTGGCATCACTATCGTCGATGTGCAGATGATCGGCGCCAGCGGGAGATTGTTCCTCTCAGGCACACGCAAGGAATGCGAACGTGCCCGCGACCGCATCGACGAAGTGCTGGGTGCCGTGATCGGGCGATCCGGGAAGGCATAGGGCAGCTGCAGACGCGCGGCGCATTTCACTCTGCGCCACGGCATGCGCTTGATATAGTCCGGAACATAGAGAATCGACCTTGAATTGAAGGTTCTTCCGCATGATCCGGCTTGCCGCCAATCTCAGCATGATGTTCAACGAATGGTCCTTCATGGACCGTTTCCAGGCCGCTGGCGATGCCGGTTTCGAGGCCGTCGAATATCTCTTTCCTTACGAGCACGCGGCCGAGGCGATCGGTGCAACGTTGCGGAAGAATGGGCTTGCTCAGGCCCTGTTCAACCTGCCGCCGG
>CAZUAL010000242.1:0-6269 GCA_964618305.1 uncultured Dongia sp.
CCCGGGCGGCGGTGACGAAGGTGAAGGCAAAGGTCGCCTCGACCCGGGCGAAGGGGCTTCGCTCCTTTTGAGATCGCAGGGCACATTGACGCAAGACGGTGACCGATCATGTTTCTGAAGACAATCACGGAAGATGAAGCGACCGGCCACATCGCCGAAATCTATGCCGCACACAAGGCGCAGATGGGCTTCGTCATGGCGACGGCGATGGCAATGACGCCAAGACCCGATCTGCTGCCGCTCTACGCTGATTTCGTCGGCACGTTGCGCCGGAACTTCTCCTTGGGCGAGCGCGGCTGGAAACTCGTCACGCTCATTGCCGCCAAGCAGGTGCCGTCGACCTATTGTTCGCTGGTTTATGCAAAGCAGCTCGTTGCCGATCTCGGCTCGATGGAGAAGGTTCTCGAAGTCTACCGCGACTTCCGCGCGGCGGGACTGGAGGCACGTGAAGTCGCGATGCTCGCCTACGCCGAGAAGATCGCCATCGACGCCAGCAAGGTGAGTGAGGACGACATCGACGGGTTACGAAGGCTCGGCTTCACCGATCACGAGATTTGCGACATCGCGCTGTGCACATCGTTCCGCTGCTTCGTCAGCCGCTTCTTCGATGCCATGGGCTGCGAACCGGAGGCCACTTTCTTCGACCCCGATCCGGACGTGAACGCGACGCTTAGCGTCGGGCGGACGTTTGCCTAGAGGCCAGCCGGCTTCGGCCCACCGCTTGCCCAATCGAGAAGCTCTACCGTGTGGAGGATCGGCCGGCTGAGCCCGCTTTCGAGCTGCTGCAGGCAGCCGATATTGCCGGCGGAGACGATGTCGGCGCCGGTCTTCTCGATATTGGCGATCTTGCGCGCGCGCAATTGGTTGGCGAAGGCCGGCTGCAGCAGATTGTAGGTGCCGGCGGAGCCGCAGCAGAGATGCGCCTCGGCAATCTCGGCGATGTCGAAGCCGGCCCCTCTCAGCAGATCCTTCGGCGCATCCTTCACCCGCTGGCCGTGCTGCAGCGAGCAGGCGGCATGGTAGGCAACCTTCACGCGGCCGACATCGGCAACGGACTTCACGCCACCGATCTTCACGAGATACTCGCTGATATCGAACGCCTTCGCTGCGACTTCGCGGGCGAGGGATTCATCCGGATCGCCGCGGAAGAGGTGACCCCAATCCTTGATCACCGTGCCGCAGCCCGATGTGGTGATGACGATCGCATCGAGGCCGCCCTGCTTCATCTCCCGCGCCCAGGCATGGAGCGTCGGCCGCGCCGTTTCCTTGGCGGCATGCTCGCGCCCCATATGCTGCGTCAGCGCCCCGCAACAGCCGGCCCCTTGGGCGACCACCACCTCAATGCCGAGGCGGTTGAGCAGACGAATGGCCGCCGCATTAATGCCGGGCTTCAGGACAGGCTGGGCGCAGCCGGAAAGAATGGCGACGCGGCCCCGGCGATTGCCGGCGGCAGGGAAGATGCCGGGCGCGTCGGTCGCCGTTGGCGCAGCTATGGCACGCGGCAACATGTCGAACATGGCGCGCAGGCGTCCCGTCATCAGATGGCGGAGGCCAATAAGCTGCCCGAGCTTGCCCAGCGCCAGCGCCAGGCGGAAGCGGGTCGGATGCGGCAGGATATGCGCCAGCAATTCGCGCAGCAGGCGATCGAGGAAGGGGCGCCTGAACTCCTTGTCGATGCGCACGCGCGCCTGATCGACGAGATGCGTGTAATCGACCCCCGACGGGCAGGTCGTCATGCAGGACAGGCAGGTGAGGCAGCGATCGACATGCTTCGCCACGATCGCATCCGCCTTCTCATCGCGCTCCAGCATATTTTTGATGAGGTAGATGCGTCCGCGCGGTGAATCGTTCTCGTCTCCGGCGATGACGTAAGTGGGACAGGTCGCGGTGCAGAAGCCGCAATGGACGCAGGTCCTGAGGATTCTGTCGGCAGCAGCGAGATCGGGGTCGGCGAGCTGGGCCAGTGAGAAATGGGTCTGCATCTTCTAGAGCTCCGGATGCAGGCGGCCGCGATTGAAGATGAAGCCGGGATCGAAGGCGGCCCGCAGGCGCTTGAGGATCGGCAGCGGCACCTCCGGCGTGAAGACGTGAGCATCGCGGCGCCAATCGTCCGGGGCCAGGAGCAGCGTCGCATGCCCGCTACGGCCATCCAGATAGCTGTGCACGGCGCTCACAGCAGCGGCCATATCTGTGAGAAAATGTGCCAGCCAGATCCGCCCGCCACCCCAGTCGACGAGCGCATTTGCACCTGGAAGTGCTGCCAGCAGCCGCTCAAAACCATCGGAAAAGCCCGCCGGCGGTACCGAAAGGGACCACAAAACGGGCGGTTTCGGCGCAATAACATGGTTAATTTTGCGTAAATTCTGCCAATGAACCGCGTTCGCGTCGGCGCCGAGCACCCTTCCTTCCCCGGCAAGCGCCTGAAGCACGTCCATCCGGTACTGAACCGATGAGCCGGAGCCTTCCAGGCGGAAGGAAAGCGTGGCGGAAGCCGGCAGATAAGCAGCCCCGGATGGCTCCGCCGTGCTGCCGAGTGCTGCCTGCATCAGCCGGTCCGCCCTTGAAATCTCGACGTTTTCCAGGACCAAACCGGCCTGTGTTTCGGGCGCCGGCACGACTTTCAGCGTCACCTCGGTCAGGGCGATGAGGGTCCCGAAGGAGCCCGCCATCAGCTTCGGCAGATCGTAGCCGGTGACGTTCTTGACCACCTTGGCGCCGGCCTTCACCAGCTCGCCGCTGCCGTTCACCCCCTTGAATCCCAACAGGAAATCGCGCGCCGCCCCAGCGAAGGGCCGCCTGGGTCCGGAGAGGTTGCAGGCGATGACGCCACCGATCGTGGCGGCACCCTCCGGCGCGCCGAAGAGGGGCCCAAGGTCGCAAGGCTCGAAGGCCAGATGCTGACCCTTCCCGGCAAGTGCCTGTTCTATCTCGGATAATGGCGTTCCAGCCCCGGCGGTGAGGACGAGTTCAGCCGGGGCGTAATCGCTGATGCCGGCAAAGCCACGCAGCGACACCACGTCACCCGCGACCGGCCGGCCCCAGCCCGACTTCGTGCCATGCCCGATGAGCGAAAGCGGCCGCCCCGCCTTCACGATCTCGATGAGTTCGGCTTCAGATTTCGGAACGAGCATCAGAACCGCGGCAGATCGGGATGGGGAAGATTGCCGCCCTTCACATGCATGGCGCCCATCTCGGCGCAGCGGTGGAGCGTTGGGAACACCTTGCCCGGATTAAGCAGATTGCCCGCATCGAAGGCGCATTTGACGCGAAGCTGCTGCTCGAGATCGGCGGGGCCGAACATGGTGGGCATCAGATCGCGCTTCTCGACACCGACACCATGCTCGCCAGTGAGCACGCCGCCCACGGTGACGCAAAGCTTCAGGATGTCGGCGCCGAATGCCTCGGCGGCTTCAAGCTCGCCGGGCTTGTTGGCGTCGTACAGGATGAGCGGATGCAAATTGCCGTCGCCAGCGTGAAAGACGTTGGCGACACGCAGGCCATATTGCGTCGAAAGCTCAGTCATCCGCTGCAGCACTTCCGGCAGGCGGCTCCGTGGAATGGTGCCGTCCATGCAGTAATAGTCGGGCGAAATGCGGCCCACCGCGGGGAACGCAGCCTTGCGCCCGGCCCAGATGAGAAGCCGCTCCGCCTCGCTTTCGCTGACGCGCAAGCCCGTGGCACCATGCGTCTTCGCGATCGCAGAGACGCGGGCGATGAGATCATCGACTTCGACCTCCGGCCCATCAAGCTCGACGATGAGCAGCGCCTCGGCATCGAGCGGATAGCCGGCATGGACGAAATCTTCGGCGGCGTGGATGGCGGGCTTGTCCATCATCTCCATGCCGGCCGGGATGATGCCGGCGCCGATGATGGCGGCGACAGCCGCGCCGGCGCTTTCCGACGAGGTGAAACCGGCAAGGAGCGCCCGCGCCTTTTCCGGTTTCTTCAGGAGCCGCACCGTCACCTCGGTGACGACGCCAAGGAGACCTTCCGAGCCAGTAAAGAGGCCCATGAGATCGTAGAGGCCGCTGTCGAGATGCTTGCCGCCCAAGCGGATCACCTCGCCATCCATCAGCACGATCTCGAGCCCCAAGAGATTGTTGGTGGTGAGACCGTATTTGAGACAATGCACGCCGCCGGAATTTTCCGCGACATTGCCGCCGATCGAACAGGCGATCTGGCTTGAAGGGTCCGGCGCATAATAGAAGCCATCAGCGGCGACGGCGTTGGAGATGGCAAGGTTCTGCACGCCCGGCTGCACCACCGCGCAGCGGTTGCCGAGGTCGATCTCGAGAATCCGGTTGAGCTTGGCAAGACCCAGCAGCAATCCATCAGCCAGGGGCAGCGCGCCGCCCGAGAGCGAGGTGCCGGAGCCGCGCGGCACCACCTTGATGCCGAAGCGATGGGCGATCTTCAAAGCCGCCGAAACCTCCGCCGTCGATCGCGGCAAAGCGACCGCGAGCGGCAATTGCCGATAGGCGGTGAGACCATCCGTTTCATAGGGGCGCATCGCCTTCGGATCGGCGATGACGTTCTCGTCACCCAGCGCGGCGCGCAGGGCGGCGACGAAGGCGGGGGCAGCCTGCAATGCGGCTGAATCGGGCGGCGGCATCAGCATGCCGGACTCTATAGCGCAAAAAGAAACCGCGCGGGGGAAAGTCCCACGCGCGGTTTCAATTCAGATAGTCGGATCCAGCTCGATCAACGCGCTGGTCCGACGTGCGTCAGCCTGCGCAGCCCAATCCGGGGTTAAGAGCGCTCAACCCTGGCGCGCCTTGAAGCGCGGATTGGTCTTGTTGATCACGTAGACCCGGCCCTTGCGGCGCACGATACGGCAATCCTTGTGCCGCCCCTTGGCCGACTTCAGCGAGTTAACAACCTTCATGGTCCGGTTCCTTGAGAAAACAACGAGTCTTGAAATGGTGGCGCAACATAGTGACCGGGCCCCGCCCTGTCAACCGTGCCGACGCATCCGCTTCAAGGCTGAAATATATGCTTTTTCAGCACGTTACCAGTTGGACATCAGCTTGGTGCCACCAAGCTTGATGGCATAGTAGCGCATCACCTTCAGGTGGCCGGCATCGAAGGCGGCAACGCGCCGGGTCCACAGCTGGACTTCTTTAACCACTTGATCCGGCAAGGCTTTTGCGTGCGCAGCCTTCTCGCCGCCAGCCTCGGTGAAGTTCACCCAGCCTTCCATCACCATCCTGCGGTAGCGATCGGTGATGTCCTCGTTGACGCGCAGGTCGAAATTGAGCTCGCGGAACCATTTCACATATTCCTCGCCCGAGGCGAAGAAGGTCTGGTCCTCCGGATGCAGGCCGAGGCCCTGGAGTTTCTGGTCATTGATGTCGAGATCGTCAGCGCGGACAAAATCGGTGATCGAGACCTGGCCCCTGGGCTTCAGGGCCTTTTCGAAGACCTTGAGCAGCTTCAACTTGTCTTCGACTAGATACATGGATTCAGAAGACAGAATGCAGTCGACCGACCCCTGCTTGGGCTCGAACCCCTCCGGCGAGTAGCGGATAATGTCCGCCTTCTTCTCGAGCCCAGCCTTGATGGAGAGTTCGCGGCCGGCCTTGGCGAGATCGGCGGTCGGCTCCAGGCCATTCACCCAGACCCCGAATTCATTGACCAAAGCACGCGTTCCGCCACCGAGGCCCGCGCCGAATTCCATGACGGTCAGCGACGGGTTGAGGCCGAACGGTTTGGCAAGCCCAAGCACATGGTCTTCGCCACCGGGCTTGTAATAGCCAGCACCCCAGACCTGTTCCTGGATGCGAATTTCTTCCGTTTCCCACGGTAAGAGCGGTGGAATGTTGAAAACGGGCGTAGCCGGCGCAGCCTCCGGCGCGCCCCCGCTTCCCCTGGAAACGGATTGCGGCAGGGCGACCTCTTCGCCCTCCCACCAAGCTTTGAGGCGCAGGCGCCAAGGCGCCTTAGAACTGGGATCCGATGTCATTACCCCCAAAGCCCCATTGCCGAGTCACGGCAAATCAACTACTTAACTCTACCTTTTGCCTCCTCATTACGCAAGTTAAGGGCTTTTCCCGATCATGACCTCCCTTGATGGGCCGGTTGTCGGCAGCCCCGACCGCCGCCCCCCGGCAAGCCTCGGCTACCACCTTAAGCGGACGGTTTCCCTAGCAATTCCGGTCATGCTCGCCCGGGCGGGGCTGGTCATCATGTTCACCGTTAACGCTATTTTCTGCGGGCGGCAGGGGACCGGGGCTCTGGCCGACCTGGGGGCCGCCGCCATTCCCCAAGTG
>CAZUAL010000243.1:0-6261 GCA_964618305.1 uncultured Dongia sp.
AGAGTGGTGCGCGCATGGATCCCCCCACACCCCACCCCCTCCCCCGCGCGGGGAGAGGGGCCTTTCGAGACGGCTCGCTGCCATCTCCCACGCCCCTCGCGGGAGAGGGCGGGGGTGAGGGGGCGTCGATGACCGACACCGTGATCGACGTCCGCAATCTGGGGCTCGTCTTCGAGACGCCGGACGCGCCGGTCGTGGCTTTGAAGGATATCAATCTCGAGATCCGGCGCGGCGAATTCGTGACCTTCATCGGCCCGTCGGGCTGCGGCAAGACGACGTTGATGCGCATCATCGCCGATCTGGAGAAGCCGACCTCGGGTTCGGTGACGGTGAACGGCGTCTCGCCTCATGAGGCGCGCTTGAAGCGCGCCTACGGCTATATCTTCCAGGCGGCGGCCCTCTACCCTTGGCGCAACATCCAGCGGAATGTCGAGCTGCCGCACGAGATCATGGGGATTTCGAAGGCCGAGCGCGCCGAGAAGGCGCGGCGCTATCTGGAACTGGTGGGACTCAAGGGCTTCGAGAAGAAGTTCCCCTTCCAGCTGTCGGGCGGCATGCAGCAGCGTGCCTCGATCGCGCGCGCGCTTTCCTTCGACCCCGATCTCCTCCTGATGGATGAGCCGTTCGGCGCGCTCGACGAAATCACGCGCGACCGCATGAACGAGGAATTGCTGCGCATCTGGGGCGAGACGAAGAAGACGGTCATTTTCGTCACCCACTCGATCGACGAGGCCGTGCTGCTTTCAACCCGCATCGTCATCATGAGTGCGCGGCCCGGGCGTATCATCGACGTGATCGACAGCAATCTGCCGGCGACACGCACGCTGGAAACGCGCGAGACGCCGGCCGCTCAGGAACTGGCGCACCGGATCCGCCTGGGTCTCAAGGCCGGCCATTCCTACGACGAGGTCAAATGAGCAATCTTGCTCAGAGCCTCAAGCTGAAAATGCTGCCGATCGCGGTGGTGGTCGCCGCGATCATTGTCGTTTGGTACGGGCTCGCCGCCTGCCTCAACTGGACACAGGTCGAGGAACGGATGATGAGCGCCGCCGCCGACGCGGCGGCCGAGGCGGAAGCGGAGGCGGCCCTCAACGGCGACAGCGCCGATGCGGGCGAGGATGAAAGCCAATCCTACGATGCGGCGACGCCCGACGAGGATGAGAGTCAGTCCTATGATGCGGCGACCGCTGAGCCCGATGCCGGTGAGCAGGCGGATCAGGTTCCCGATGCGGCCACCGAAGCAGCGGTGCCGCCGGTCGAGAAGCCGCCTTTCATGGATGTGCTGAAAGGCACCTGGGCGATGGACCGGCCGGTGCTGCCGAGTCCCGACCAGATCCTGGCCGAGTTCGTCGCCACGACCTTTGCCGAGCCGGTTACGTCCAACAAGTCGCTTGTCTATCATGCGGGCGTCACGGCCTCGGCAACGTTGGTGGGCTTCGGCTTAGGCGCCGTGCTCGGCATCATTTTGGCCGCCGGCATCGTCCATCTGCGCACACTCGACCGCTCGCTGATGCCCTGGATCATCGCCTCGCAGACGGTGCCGATCCTCGCCATCGCACCGATGATCATCGTGGTGCTCGGCAATATCGGCATCACCGGGCTGGTGCCGAAATCCATCATCTCGATGTATCTCTGCTTCTTCCCCGTCACCATCGGCATGGTGAAGGGCTTGCGCTCGCCCGATCCGATGCAGCTCGACCTCATGCGCTCCTACAATGCCAGCACCGCGCAAATCTTCTGGAAGCTGCGCGTGCCGGCCTCCGTGCCGTTCCTGTTCGCGAGCCTCAAGGTCGCGGTCGCGATCAGTCTCACCGGCGCCATCGTCGGCGAGCTGCCTACCGGTGCCGCCGCCGGCATCGGCGCGCGATTGCTGTCGGGTTCCTATTACGGGCAAACGGTGCAAATCTGGTCGGCGCTTTTCGCGGCGGCCTTCCTCGGCACGGCGCTCGTCTATGGCATCGGCGGCATCGAGCGGCTGGTGCTGCGGCAGAGTGGGGTGAGGGCATGACGAAGCTGCGCTCCAATCCGCTCGCGAAATCGCTCATCGCGGCGACGTTGCTTGCCGCGCTCTCGATCTACGCCTTCCAGGCGATCGGCGCGGCGGAAGAGGCCGGTGCCTTGCCGTCCAAAAGCTGGGCCACGTTCTTGATGCTTCTGTCGGCGGCAAACGCCTGGTGGCTGCTCGGCAATCTGACGGCGCTCAAAGGACCGCGCTATATCGGCTGGCTGGTGCCGGCGATCTTCGGCATCTCGCTGCTGCTGGGCTGGGAATTCATCTGCCGCGGCTATGGCGTGCCCAAGGTGCTCCTCCCGGCGCCGAGCCAGATCTGGGATGCGTTCTTCCGCGAACTTCCGACATTGATCGACGATTTCCGCCAAACTTTCTTGAAGGCCGTCATCGCCGGTTTCGTCATCGGCAATCTGCTGGGTCTCATGACGGCGCTGATCGTCGACCGCATCCCTTTCCTGCAGCGGGGCCTGCTGCCGCTCGGCAACATGGTCTCCGCCGTGCCGATCATCGGCATCGCGCCCATCATGGTGATGTGGTTCGGCTTCGGCTGGGAATCGAAGACGGCGGTCATCGTCTTCATGATCTTCTTTCCTATGCTGGTCAATGCGCTGGCGGGCTTGCAAGCCGCCGACAGCATGCAACGCGATCTGATGCGTTCCTATGCCGCGGGCTACTGGGCGACACTTTTCAAGCTGCGCCTGCCCGCCGCCTTGCCGTTTCTCTTCAATGCGCTCAAGATCAATTCAACCCTGGCGCTCATTGGCGCCATCGTCGCGGAATTCTTCGGCTCGCCGATCTCCGGCATGGGTTTCCGCATCTCGGTTGAAGTGGCGCGCATGAATGTCGACGTGGTCTGGGCGACGATCGCCATGGCGGCGCTGGCGGGTTCCATCACCTATGGCGCGCTGTCGCTTATCGAGCGCGAGCTCACCTCATGGCACGCTTCCTTCCGGGGGCGATGATTTCTAAAGAGTTCTTCGGGCGTAACAACAGATTGACAAATGGAGGCTTAGAATGATGCTTAAGAAACTGTTCGGCTCCGCGGTGATCGCGGGCCTGTTGCTGGGCGGTGCGGCCGCGGCGGAAGCCAAGGATGCGCTGACCCTGCAATTGAAGTGGGTGACGCAGGCGCAGTTCGCCGGTTACTACGTCGCCAAGGAAAAGGGCTTCTTCGACGAAGCGGGCCTCGACGTCACGATCAAGGCGGGCGGCCCCGACATCAACCCGTCCCAGGTCATCGCCGGCGGTGGCGCCGACGTGGTCGTCGACTGGATGCCCTCGGCACTGGCCACGCGCGAGAAGGGCGTGCCGCTCGTCAACATCGCCCAGTTCTTCCAGAAGTCGGGCATGATGCTGACCTGCCGCAAGGATGCGGGCATCAAGTCGCCGAAGGATTTCAAGGACAAGACGCTGGGCGTCTGGTTCGGTGGCAACGAATATCCGTTCCTCAACTGGATGAACAAGCTCGGCTACAAGACCGATGGTTCGGCGGGCGGGGTGAAGGTGCTGAAGCAGGGCTTCAACGTCGATCCCTTGCTGCAGAAGCAGGCCGATTGCGTTTCCACCATGACCTATAACGAATATTGGCAGGTGATCGACGGCGGCTTGAAGGCCAAGGAACTCGTCACCTTCCAGTATGAGAAGGAAGGTGTGGCGACACTCGAGGATGGCCTCTATACGCTCGATAAGAACCTCTCCGATCCGGCGATGGTCGACAAGCTCGCCCGCTTCGTGAAGGCGGCGCAGAAGGGCTGGGACTGGGCGGTGAAGAACCCGAAGGACTCGGTGAAGATCGTGCTCGCCAATGACGCGACCGGTGCCCAGACCGAAAAGCACCAGCTCCGCATGATGAAGGAAATCGCCAAGCTTGTCGGCAAGAACCCGAAGGGCACCGGCTGGCTGGACGATGCCGCGGCCGAGCGCACGGTGGAGACCCTGATGTCGGGCGGTTCCGACCCGGTCATCACCAAGAAGCCGGAAGGTGCGTGGACCCACGCCATCATCGAAAAAGCGAACGCGATGTAAGTCGCTGGACCGAAGCGTTCCTCCAACTGAAAACCCCGCCGAGAAATCGGCGGGGTTTTTGTTTAAGCAAAGGCTCAGCCGCGCATGCCACCCATCCTTGAGTTCGACCGTCGGAGCGAAACTACTTCTCGGCTTGCCCGCCGCAAGACAATATCGGTGTCCAACCGTTGCCAGCATATTCCTTGATCATCTCGGCCTCGACACCGTTGAGCATGTAATTTGTAATCGTATCACGCATGTCCGGGTTGATCGCAGGGTCTTCGGCAATGGTGGTCAGCAAGCTGCGCACGCGTGCGTCCTGATAGGCCACATCCAGATTGATCCCCCATGTGTTTCCAGGAGTTATAACTGTATCCAGGATCTCGTCCGGCAAGTGTCCCGATTTCCAATCGGCATAGGTCTGGGCCAGGAAATCAATATAGTCCGAGAGGGGCAGGCATTGTGAGACGCGCACCGCCAGTTCTTTCACGGGTAGGCTGAGATACGGGTCGACCAGGATTTCGTGGACGAAGGGCCGCGTTGCAACCGACCGGGGATAGAGATCGGCAAGATCGTCCAGCAAAAAAATCGGTTCATAGCTATCCGCCTGCAGCGGCTCCAGGAACCAGCGCTGGAACAGAATCCAGCTCAGCCGGCCAACAAGATCGGCCTTGTTTTCAATCGGCAGCGAGCGGCAAGAGCCGCCCGCCAGCATGCAACCAAGAACGCCGAAGCGCCAGCCGACGACGGCGAGGACAAGTATCACCGCCGCGAGGAATGCCACCGTCAGACGGAATCTGCTGCGCTTCTTTGCCATCACCACCATCGTTACATCCCCACATATCGCCGACGAACGATCTCCGCCATCGCTTGCGCTTGGCCGGTCGCTTCGAACGGATTCGGCAATCCGGGGCATCCTTTGAGGCGGTCGCTGTTGCCAAGGCTCTTTGGCACCCTTTCGCATGTTATGCGCTGAAAAGGGTAGATACAATCAAATGTTGTTATTGTGATATCTATTAGTCGTTCTGCGATCAATGTCGCTCTGGCACTGACCTTCGGTCTATATCAGCTCTTGGGGCTGATGCGGTTCCAGTGACCCATCTTGCGGCCGGGGCGTGCTTCCGCCTTGCCGTAGAGGTGGAGCTTCACATCGGGGTCGGAGAGAAGCTGCGGCCAGGTTTCAACCTCGTCGCCGATGAGGTTGGTCATCACCGTGTCGGAATGGCGCGCGGGATTGCCGAGGGGCAGGCCGCAGACGGCGCGGACATGCTGCTCGAATTGGCTGGTGACGGCACCGTCCTGGCTCCAATGCCCAGAATTGTGCGGGCGCGGGGCGAGTTCGTTGGCCAGCACGCGGCCGTCCTTGGTGACGAACATCTCGACGGCGAGCAGGCCGATCAAGTCGATCTCGGCCGCGATCTGGCGGGCGATGGCTTCCGCCGCGTGAGCAACCTTGGGCGGGACACCGGCCGGCACGGTCGAGGTGTCGAGGATGTGGTGCTTGTGGTGGTTGCGTGCGGGCTCGTAGAGCGCGATCTCGCCTGCCGGGTTGCGCGCGACGATGACCGAAATCTCGCAATCGAAATCGATGAAGCCTTCGAGGATTGCGATGGAACCGCCCATCTTCTGCCAGGCCTCGTTCAAATCCATGCCGGCTTCGATGCGGACCTGGCCCTTGCCGTCATAGCCGAAGCTCGCCGATTTGAGGATGGAGGGCGTGCCGAGGGCGGCCACAGCAGCTGGAAGGTCGGCTGCAGATTTCACTTCGCGGAACGCCGTCACCGGCACGCCGATGCCTTCGAGGAAGCGCTTCTCGCGCAGGCGCTCCTGTGTGATGTGGAGGACACGCGGGGCGGGGCGCGTCGGCTTCGCTCGAGCGAGGATCTCGGCCGAGGCCGCCGGGATGTTCTCAAACTCGAAGGTCACGACATCGACCGATTTCGCGAAAGCCTCCAGAGCGGCGAGGTCGGTATAATCGGCGACCGTGTTCTTCCAGGAAACTTGAGCTGCCGGCCCGTCCGTCTCTGGCGAAAAGATGTGGACCTTGTAGCCGAGGCGACCGGCGGCCAAGGCGGACATGCGGCCCAACTGGCCGCCGCCCAGGATGCCGATGACGGAACCGGGCGGCAGAATCTGGCCTTCTTCAGCGCTCATGTAACTCAATCCTCGCGCTTGGGTTCGTGGGCGACGGCGCTCGTCTGCTGCGCGCGCCAGGCAGCGAGGCGCTTGGCGAGCGGCGCGTCGTG
>CAZUAL010000244.1:0-4069 GCA_964618305.1 uncultured Dongia sp.
CGGCGATGTCGGCTTCGCCTTCCGCGTCTCGTTCCTCAACAAGTGCGACGAGCTGGAACGGCCGGTGGTCGCTGAATATTACCAGCGCTGCTTCGGCCTGGATCTGAAGGATTCCGTCGCCCGCGCCAACATCCGGGCCTGACGCCGCGAGACGAGGATCCGAGGATGTCGGGACCGAAAAATCCGGTCGAGGAGTTCCGCCGCGTCACGGGCGCCACCATGCGCGCCATGTCCGGCAAGCCCGATCTGCAGGTGAGCCTCGCGCCCAACCAGGGGCCGGCGGGCTTGAGCGGCAGCGAAGCGCGCCTGCCGCTGCCCGGCCGCCATCTGCCGGCGGGCGACGTCGCCTTGGCCCGCGGCGAGGCGGATGCCATCGCCCTGAAGCTCCGGCACCACAATCCGAAGATCCATGCCCGCGAAGCGCCGCGCAGCCAGCTGGCGCGCGACATCTTCCAGGCGCTGGAAACGGCGCGCGTCGAGGCAATCGGCGCCAACCGCATGGATGGCGTCCGGCAGAATCTCAACGCGGCCCTTGATGAGCATTGCCGTCAGAAGGGTTTCGTCCGCGTCGCCACGCGCCAGGAAGGTTCGCTCCCCGACGTGTTGCGCCTCCTTGCCCGCGAAGCCCTGACCGGGCAGTCGGTGCCGGATCTCGCCAAGGTCATGGTCGACCAGTGGCGGGGCGACCTGCCGCCGAAAGTGCGCGAGGATATCGATCGCCTCGCCGAAAGCCTCCACAGCCAGCGCGCCTATGCCAAGGCGACGCGCCGCCTGCTCGCGGACATGGAACTGGAAGCCTCGGAGGACGATTTCGAGCCCGAGGATGAAGAGCCCGACAATCAGGACGAGCCGGACCAGGACAACCAGGACCAGCAGCAGACCAAGGGCAAGGAAGAGCAGAAGTCCGACAGCCAGATGGAGCTGGAATCGGAAGCGGCCGAGAGTGCCGCCGCCGAGGCCGAGGAAGTGGATTCGGAAGAAACCGACATGGAGCTCGACGCCGAGGCCGGTGACGAGAAGCCCGGTTCACCGAAGCGCCGCAACGAGCCGGATTTCAGCCGCCGCAACGAGCTGCCCTACAAGCCCTTCACGACGCAATTCGATGAAGTGGTCGATGCCGCGGAATTGTGCGACCCCGACGAGCTCACGCGCCTCAGGCAATTGCTCGACCAGCAATTGACGGCACTTCAGGCCGTCGTTGCCAAGCTTGCCAACCGCCTGCAGCGCCGGCTCCTTGCCAAGCAGAACCGTTCGTGGAACTTCGATCTCGAGGAAGGCATCCTCGATTCCGCACGCCTGCCGCGCGTCGTCGTCAATCCGGAGGTTCCGCTTTCCTACAAGCAGGAGAGCGACACGGAATTCCGCGACACGGTAGTTTCGCTGCTCATCGACAATTCGGGTTCGATGCGCGGCCGGCCGATCACGGTCGCTGCCATGACCGGCGACATCCTCGCCCGCACGCTGGAACGCTGCGGCGTCAAGGTCGAGATCCTCGGCTTCACGACGCGCATGTGGAAGGGCGGGCAATCGCGTGAAAGCTGGATCGCGGCGGGCAAGCCCGGCAATCCCGGCCGCCTCAACGATCTCCGGCACATCATCTACAAGTCGGCCGACGCCCCCTGGCGCCGGGCGCGCAAGAACCTCGGCCTCATGCTGCGCGAAGGCATCTTGAAGGAGAATATCGACGGCGAGGCTCTGCTCTGGGCACACAACCGCATCGCGGTCCGCCCCGAGCAGCGCAAGATCCTGATGGTGATCTCGGACGGCGCGCCGGTCGACGATTCAACGCTCTCGGTCAATCCAGGGAATTACCTGGAGCACCACTTGCGCGATGTGATCGAGTGGATCGAGACGCGTTCCAACGTCGAGCTGGTGGCGATCGGCATCGGCCACGATGTGACGCGCTATTATCGCCGCGCCGTAACTCTGGTGGATGCGGAACAGCTGGGCGGCACCGTGCTGGAACAGCTGGCGGCCCTTTTCGACGAAGACAGCCGCGGCGGCGGCAAGAAGGGCTTCGCCGCCTGAAGGCCGAAGCGGAACGGCGCCCCTTAACGGCGCCGTTTGCGCGCCAGAACCGGGGCGTGCTTCAGCTCGAGATCGCGCGATCCCGCCTCATGGCCGCCGGCATCGCTTTCCTCATCCTCCGACTTCATCGACATGATGGCGATGCCCATCTGCAGGCTGCCGAAGGTGAGGCCGGTGAAGAAGGTGAGGAGCGCCACGGCCATGAGGCCGAAGCGCGAGGTCTTGATGAGGGTAGCCAAACCGCCCACGTCCAGCGCCAAGAGAACCGCCACGAAGACGATCGCCATCGCGCCGCCGATCAGGGCGTGACGGAACATGAATTTGACCAGGAAGGGCATGGCGACCTCGCTACTGCAACTGCACCTCAAACGTAAGATATTTCTGCGCGTGCGGCGCCTTTTTCAAAAGCGTCATTTTGCCGCGAATTGCCCCCTTTTCGTGATCGGGATTAGCGCTTCGCCAGTCGACCCGACTCGCAGGCCCGGTATATGTTTCAGCAGATTTCATTCGGCTGTTGTGGAGGAAAACCAATGGCTTCGTTGAGACTTCTGTGGGCCATTGCTCCCCTGGGTGTGGGCTTGTTTGCCTATATGTCGACGGCCAGCGCCGACCTCGCGGCGGCCGAGGCCGCCATTGCCGCCAAGAAGTACAAGGTGGCGATCGCCGAACTCCAGCCGCTCGCCGATGCGGGCGACGGCTATGCCAAGTGGAGACTCGCCCAGCTCTATCTCGATGGTCATGGCGGCAGCGCGGCCGAAGGCGTCGAGCTTCTGAAGCAGGCCGCCGAGGCCGGCGAGCCTGAGGCCCAGTCGCGCCTCGGCGTCCTCTATGCCAAGGGGGATGGCGTGCAGCAGAGCGATATCGAGGCCTATAAGTGGCTCTCTCTGGCGGCCCGTGGCGCCTCGCCGGGCGTCTCCCGCGTGATGGCGGAGACCAATCAAACGGTCGTCGGCCAGCGCATGACCGACGCCCAGCGCGCGGAAGCCGCGGCGGCATCGAACCAGACCGCCACCAGCTACATGGCGCTGGAGCCTGAGCCTCAAGCAACGCCGGCGGCAGAGCCCGCAGCCGCTCCCGTGGCGGCGCCCGAACCGGCACCGGCCACGCCGGAAGTGGCCTCTCTGCCCGCGACGGACGCCCCGTCCGGCATCCGCCTGCAATTGGCATCGGTGCCGAACGAGGGCGATGTCGATGGCGAATGGCGGCGCCTGAAGAAGCGCATCGGTGCGCCGCTTGAGGGGCAGGAACTTCACATCGAGCGCGCCGATCTCGGCGCCAAGGGTATCTACTATCGCCTGCAGATCGGCCCCTTCGCCGACAAGGCGACAGCCCTTGCCGCCTGCCAGGACATCAAGGCCGCTGGTGGCGATTGCCTGCTGGTCGGCCCCTGACATCAGCACCGGATTCCTGTGCCAGCCGCTGCCTTCCCGCTGGCGGTGAAACCCGCTAGATTGGCCGCGCTATGCCCTATGAATCCTTGCGCGACTTCATCCTGAAGCTTGAGGAACGCGGCCGATTGGTCCGCGTCTCGGCACCTGTGGACCCGCATCTTGAGATGACGGAAATTCAAACCCGTCTTCTGGCTGAAGGCGGTCCTGCCGTCCTTTTTGAGAACCCTGTTTCAAGATCGAGCGGCAAGCGCTATGCGATGCCGGTCCTGGTCAATCTCTTCGGCACGGTCGAGCGCGTCGCCTGGGGCATGGACCGGGAACCGGCCGGGCTGCGCGCCCTTGGCGAGACGCTCGCCTTCCTGAAGCAACCGGAACCGCCCGGTGGCTTCAAGGAAGCATGGGAAATGCTCCCCCTCCTCAAGACGGCGCTGGCGATGAAACCGCGCCAGGTCGGCTACGCACCGGTCCAGGATGTCGTTCTCACCGGCGATCAGATCGACCTTAGTGCACTGCCCATCCAGGGCTGCTGGCCGGGCGAGCCGGCACCGCTCATCACCTGGCCGCTGGTCGTCACCAAAGGCCCCGGCAAAGGCAAGTCCGACGATTTCAATCTCGGCATCTACCGCATGCAAGTGCTGGGCAAGAACCAG
>CAZUAL010000244.1:4079-5499 GCA_964618305.1 uncultured Dongia sp.
GCGCGAGCCCTTCCCCGCCGCGGTCGTCATCGGTGCCGATCCGGGCACGATCCTTGCCGCCGTGACGCCGGTCCCCGACACGATGTCGGAATACCACTTTGCCGGCATGCTGCGTGGCAAGAAGGTGGAACTGGTCGATTGCAAGACGGTGCCGCTGCAAGTGCCGGCCAATGCCGAGATCGTGCTCGAGGGCCATGTCTCGCTCGACGATTATCGCCCGGAGGGGCCTTACGGCGATCATACGGGCTATTACAATTCGGTCGAACCGTTCCCCGTCTTCACGGTCAGCGCCATCACCATGCGCAAGGATCCGATCTATCTCTCGACCTTCACCGGCCGGCCGCCGGATGAGCCGTCGGTGCTGGGCGAGGCGTTGATTGAAGTCTTCATCCCGCTGCTCACCCTGCTATTCCCGGAGATCGTCGACTTCTACCTGCCGCCCGAAGGCTGCTCCTACCGCATCGCTGTGGTTTCGATGAAGAAGGCCTATCCGGGCCACGCGAAGCGGGTGATGTTCGGCGTCTGGTCGTTCTTGCGCCAATTCATGTATACGAAGTTCGTCATCGTCGTGGATGACGACATCAACGCGCGCGACTGGAAGGATGTCATGTGGGCGATCTCGACCCGGATGGATCCGGTGCGCGACCTCACACTCGTCGAGCGCACGCCGATCGACTATCTCGATTTCGCCTCGCCCGAAAGCGGCCTCGGCGGCAAGATCGGCCTCGACGCCACCAACAAGCTGCCGCCCGAAACGCACCGCGAATGGGGCCAGAAGATCGCCATGGATGGCGACATCGTTGACCGCGTGTCGGCACGCTGGGCGGAGCTTGGCCTGCCCGGCAGCGGCAAGCCGATCTGGAAATGAAACCGGCAACCGCCGATTGGGAAGCCGTCAAGGCCTGGCGCAAGGAGACGCGCGGCATCATCCTAGCCGCACGCGCCGCATTCCCGCCCACACTTCGCCAAGGCATGTCGGCGGCGCTGATGGAGCGCCTGCATCCGCTGCTGCAGCAGGCCGAGGGGCCGATCAGCTTCTATTGGCCGTTCCGGGGCGAGCCGGATCTGCGCCCGCTCATGCGGACCCTTTCGGCCGAGGGGGCCGAGATCCTCCTGCCGGTGGCGACCAAGCTCGGCGAACCGCTCACCTTCCGCCCCTGGTCGCCAGGCTGCGCGATGGCACGCGGTATCTGGGATATTCCCATTCCCGCGACCGACATCGAAATCCTGCCGCAGACCATCGTGGCCCCGCTGGTGGGATTCGACCGCGCCCTCTATCGCTTGGGATATGGCGGCGGATTCTTCGATCGCACGCTCGCCGCGCGGAAGAAGCCGGCGGAGGTGCTCGGCGTCGGCTTCGCGCTCTTCCAGCTGCCCAGCATCAAGCCGCAGCGGCACGATGTTCCAATGGACCGTATTG
>CAZUAL010000244.1:5509-6237 GCA_964618305.1 uncultured Dongia sp.
CTGTGCCCGGGTGAAAGCGCCAGCTCGCCGGTCTGCTATGCGGAAGAAGGCGACCGTTTTTATGCGGGCGATCTCGAACCACGGGAAATCGCCGCCGGCCTGCAGAAGCTCGAAGGATTGCTGTCACCGGAGCGCCGCCCGCTCCTCGACTTCATCTATTGGCGGCTGGGGCATCGGCTGCCCGGAAAACCCGGACCGGCGCTGGCCGATCTCGAAGACTTCTTCGGCCACCTCATTCCCCGCATTGCCGATGACGGCCTGCACGCCGCGCTGCAGGCGCTACGCGCAACACTCATCGACTGAGGACGCTCACTGCTCCTTGGCGCGCAGCATCTCGCGCGAGATGATGTGCCGCTGAATCTCGGACGTACCTTCCCAGATGCGCTCGACGCGCGCGTCGCGCCACATCATTTCCAGCGGCAGCTCCTCCATGAGGCCCATGCCGCCGAATATCTGGATGGCCTGGTCGGTGACGCGGCCCAGCATTTCGGTTGCGAACAACTTCGCCATGCCGGCATCGCCGTCGGTCATCGTGCCGTTCTGCAGCTTCCAGCAGACATAGGCCGTGAGCGCGTCGGCCGCGGCGATTTCCGTCTTCATGTCGGCAAGCTTGAAAGAGACGCCCTGGAATTTGCCGATCGTCTGGCCGAATTGCTTCCTGGTCGCCGCCCAATCGAGCGCCAATTCCATGGCGCGCTCCGCCTTGCCGCAGCAATTGGCGGCGATGA
>CAZUAL010000245.1:0-6186 GCA_964618305.1 uncultured Dongia sp.
CGCTGGGGTCGATCGTGCTCATTGCCGGGTTGATGCGGGCGACGGGGGCGACGCTTCGGGTGCCGGCGGGGCAGGGGTGGTTGCATGTGTTGCGCATCCTGCTGCTCGCGGGGGACAGTTTCTCCTTCTACTTCGCCACATCGGGTCTGCCGCTGGCCGATGTGATGACTTTCTACATGTCGGCCCCGCTCATCATCACGGCGGCCTCGGCGCTGCTGCTGCGCGAACAAGTCGGCTTGAAGCGCTGGGCGGCGATCCTCATCGGCTTCGGCGGCGTTGTCATCGCGCTGCAGCCGACCAGTGCCGCCTTCTCGCCCGCGGCCCTGGTGGCCCTGTTCGGCGCCGCCTGCTTCGCCCTTGCCATGGTCATCAACCGGCGCCTGCGCGATTGCCATTGGGTGACCCTGGTCGCCTGGCAGTTCATCGGCTGCGGGCTGGTGGGCGTGGTGACGAGCCCCTTTGCCTGGGTGACGCCGGGTCCCATCGACTTCGCACTGATGGCCCTGGTCGGCCTCGTCGCCTGCGGCTGCTTCATGCTTGTGACGAAGGCGCTGGGACTTGCTCCCGCCTCGCTGCTCGCGCCCTTTCAATACACGGCCATTGTGTGGGCCACGATCCTGGGCTGGATCTTCTTCGCCGATCGGCCGACGCCGCCCATCATCCTCGGCAACGCCATCATCATCGGCAGCGGCCTCTTCGTCCTCTACCGCGAGCGGGTGAAGCGGCAGCATGTCAACGAGCAGATCGAGCCGATCCCCTGATAGGGCGCTCAAATTGTTGGGCCAGCCTCAGCCGATCAAGGCTTCCAGCTTGTCGAAACTGCCGGTCCAGCCCATCGTCATGCCGCCGCGTTGCTTGACGAACTCGGCGATGTCGGCGGCATTGGCCACCAGCGGTTCCCAGCGCACGGTGACGCGCGTGCGCTCCGGCCCTTCGGCGGTGAATTCGACGGTCGATAGCATCGTTTCCGGCCAGTCCTTGAAGAAGGGCGGGCGGATGACGCGTTCGTTCGCGTCGCAGAATTCCTGCGTGTAGACGAGGCGGTTGGGCTTCTCGAGGGCCAGGTATTTGACGAGCCCATAGACCGGCGCGCCGCTTCCGTGAATCATCTCGTAGAAGGAGGTGCCGCCCACGCGCGGCTCGACGCGTAAGAAACGCAAGGTGGCGCCGGTCGGCGGCAGCCAGCGGGCGAAATGTTCGGGGTCGGTCCACAGCTCGTACATGCGCTCGATGCCGACATCGAAGCTGCGCGTGATGAAGAACTGTTCCTTGCCCGCGTGCCGTGCCCCAAGATATTCGGCGAGCCGGTCCCAGGTCGCTTCGCCGCCCGCCTTCTTGATGAAGCCGCGCATTTCCTCGGCGGCCTCGGGTGTGGCGAGCGTCATGCTGAGGTCGAGCTGCGTGCGTCCGTCACGCTCGGTGAAGAGGGCGTTGACGCGGAAGAGCGGCGGGCGGTCCTTGTGGCCGCCATGGTCGTAGACCAAGCGCTGCCGCGGCACCACTTCGAGATATTGCGTCGTGTTCTCATAATCCGTGCCGTCCGGCCCGTGCATCGTATAGTGCCAATGGCCGCCCGTGCGCGGGTCGCGCGCATGCGTGGTGATCGTGAAGCCGCGCGGACCCCACCATTGCGCCACTTCCTCCGCATTGGTCCAGGCCTCCCATACCGCGATGAGCGGCGCGTCATAGACGCGGGTGAGGGCGATGACGTTGGACTTATTCCTTGTCGCCATGATGCGATCCTTTGGTCTTTGTTTTCAGATAGGCGCCGAGCCGGTCGAGCTGGTCTTCCCAGGCGATGCGGTAATGCTCCATCCAATCGGTCGCTTCCCTGAGCGGCTCACCATTCAGACGGCAGGGGCGCCACTGGGCATGGCGGCCCTTGCTGACGAGGCCCGCCTTCTCCAGCACCTTGAGGTGCTTGGTCACGGCGGGGAGGCTCATCTCCGCGAGGAACGGCTGGGCGAGGTCCGAGACGTTCGCCTCGCCTTCGGCCAAGCGCGCAAGGATCGCTCGCCGGGTCGGATCGGCAAGCGCTGCGAATACGCGGCTGAGCTGGTCTGTCATCGTATTTGACCGAGTCATTAATTAACTTACTGGTTAAGTATAGGGTAAGTGCACCTTCCTGTCCAGCCGGTGGCGCCGGGTGGTGAAGTTGCGTGTTTCCAAAATGTTCTTGACGAGGCAGCTAGGAATATGGTACTAGATAAAACTGCGCGCACCTGAGTTTCGCTATCCTGACTTGCCTACCTCTCTTGCCCGGTCGTCCCCGGCGCGAGGCGTTGTGCTCTCCTCTATCCGGATGGGGAGCGTGGCGCCGCAGGCCGGGCCCGTCTTTTCGCGTCTTCATGGGCCCAAGAAGACAAGACGCATCCCCGCCGGCGATCGGTCCGGCGTCCGCCGGATCGCAGGCGGAGTTTCGGCCTGGAGATTCCCCGTACTGGGGACTTTCCGCGCCGGGGTAAAGCGGTCCCCCGCATTCGGGCGTTCGGCCGGGTTACGCCGCGCTTCCCCTATGAACGGCCAGCCACCGGTGAAACGGGGGAAGGGAAAGGCCGTTCCCGCCGGACCGCGTCGGAGAAGCGGTTCCCCACAGGGCCGCGTCGGACAGGCGGCCTCCCCGGACCGGTCGGGTGAGCGGTCCCCCGCCGGCCGTGCGGGCGACATCGGCCTTCCGCTTCCGGTGCCGGCGGATAAGAGGGTGCCAATGGGTGGGGTTGCCCGGGTGACGAAATGGGTGACGAGAAGGGTGGCGAGAAAAAACGGGCCGGCCGCTCCAGTGGGATGAGCGGCCGGCCCGGCGCAGGGGCCGTCTGAGGCTAACCTGGTCTCGTCAGCGTTCCTTCGGCTGGTGGATTGCGATGGCCGAAACCATGCTGACCAGCGCCGCGAACACCACATAACCGGCAAGATAGGTCGGATCGCCTTCGTTCGCGGTGATGAGATAGGTCGCGATGATGGGCGTGATGCCGGAGGCGAAGATGCCGGAGAATTGGTAGACGAACGAAATCCCCGAATAGCGCACGCGCGCGCTGAAGAGATCGGAGAAGAGTGCCGCCTCCGGCCCGTAGCACATCGCATAGACGATGCCGAGCGGCACGATGAGGCCGATCGCGGCCAGCGCCGGAACGCCCGTGCTCATCAGCCAGAAGGCCGGGAAAGCAACGAGCGCCAGCAGGAAGGCGCCGATTGCATAGGTCTTCGGCCGGCCCCAGGAATCGGCCAATTTGCCGAACATGGGGATGGTGAAGATCATGACGAAGGCCGCGGCGGTGACGAAGGTCAGCGCCTCGGTACGCGGCAGCTGGATGTATTTCGACAGATAGACGATGGAGAAGACCGCGAAGACATTGAAGAACACGCCGTCGATATAGCGCGCGCCCATGCCGAGCAGGATGTTCTTCGGATAGTCGCGGATGAGGTCTGCGAAGGGCAGGTGCGCTTCCGTCCGCGTTTCCTTCACTTGCTCGAATTCCGGCGTCTCCAGCACACGCCGGCGGATGTAGAAGCCGACGACGACGAGGAGGACGCTGATGATGAAGGCGACGCGCCAGCCCCAGTTCATGAACGCTTCCTCGGGCAGCAGAGAGGCGATCGCCGTGACGCCGGAAGAAAGGCAGAGGCCGAGGGCCAAGCCGATCTGCGGCAGGCTTGCGTAATAGCCGCGCTTGTGGCCCGGCGCGTATTCATAGGCCATCAGCACCGCGCCACCCCATTCGCCGCCGATGCCGATGCCCTGCGCGATGCGCAGCAGCAGAAGGAGGACGGGTGCCGCAAGGCCGATCTGCTCATAGGTCGGCAACAGGCCGATAAGAACGGTGGCGATGCCCATGATAAGGAGCGTCATCACCAGCATGTTCTTGCGGCCGAGCTTGTCACCGAAATGGCCGAAGATCACGCCACCCAAGGGCCGCGCGACGAAGCCGATGGCGAAGGTGGTGTAGGCAAGCAGCGTCGAGACGACCGGATCGTCGGCCGGGAAAAAGAGCTTATTGAAGACGATGCCGGCGACGATGCCGTAGAGAAAGAAATCGTACCATTCGATGGTGGCACCGATGACGCTGGCGATGACGACCCGCCTTAACTGGGCTGGTGTCGGTTCCTTGGTTTGCATCTTCCCCTCCCATTGGATTTCTTTGTTATGGTCGTTACTTCCGTTGCAGATCCTCTTTGATGAGGTCCGCCGCCTTCTCGGCGATCATGATGGTTGGAATGTTGGTGTTGCCGGAAACGAGGCTCGGCATGATCGAGCAATCGGCGATCCAGGCGTTCTCGAAACCCTTGAGGCGCAGGCGCGGATCGACGACGGCAGTGGCGTCGCTATCCGGTCCCATGCGGCAGGTGCCCGCCGGATGGAAGATCGTTGCGCCGTGCTGGCGCGCGAAGTCGAGGAGCCCGGCATCGTCCGACCGCTCCGGCCCGGGCAGCACTTCGCGGTCGATCAGGTCGGAAAGTGGTGCCGTGTGTGCGAGTGCCCGCGCGAATTTTGTCGCCGCCACCGCGCAGAGCCGGTCTGTCTCGGCGGAAAGGTAGTTGGCAACGATCCTCGGTGCCGCAAGCGGATCGGGCGAGGCGAGGCTGATCGTGCCCCGGCTCTCCGGGCGCAATTGGCAGACGGACAAGGTCATGCCCGGGAAATCGTGCACCTTGCCGCCCGCCATGTCGGCGGAAAGGGTGGCGATGTGAAACTGGATATCGGGCGATTGCGATTCCGGCAGGACGCGGGTGAAAAGACCGCCCTGGTTGATGCCGATCGCAAGCGGCCCGCTGCGCTTCAGCAGCCATTCAAGGCCGATGCGCGCGCGGCCCCAAAGGCTCCGCAGCGCATCGTTAGTGCTGATCGCGCGGTTGAGGCGGTAGATGAGGCGCAGCTGCAGATGGTCCTGCAGATTGCCGCCGACACCGGGGAGATCGGCCGCGACATTGATGCCGTTGGCCTTCAGTGCCGCCGCCGGGCCGATGCCGGATAGGAGCAGCAGTTGCGGCGATTGCACGGCGCCGGCCGACAGCACGACACCGCGCCGTGCCTTGAGGACGTGCCGCACGCCCTGCTGGTCGAACTCAATGCCGGTGACGCGCTTGCCCTCGAGGATAAGACGTGTCGCCCGCGCGTGGCAGATGATCTGGAGATTGGCGCGGTCGCGCGCCGGCTTCAGATAGGCGACGGCGCTGCTCTGCCGCCAGCCGTCCCGGGTGGTGAGTTGGTAATAGCCGACACCTTCCTGCCTGCGCCCATTGAAATCCGCGGTGCGCGGCACGCCGAGTTTGGCGGCGGCGGCGATGACATTCTCGATGATCGGGTGGCGCGCCGCGATGCTGCTCACATGCAGCGGGCCGTCGCTGCCATGGACCGGGTCGTTGGGAAAGGCAGGATTGGTTTCGAGCTTGCGGAAATAGGGGAGGACATCCTCATAGCCCCAGCCCGCATTGCCGAGATCGCGCCAATGATCGTAATCCTCGGCCTGGCCGCGGATCACGATGAGCCCGTTGATGGAAGACGATCCGCCGAGCACGCGGCCGCGCGGCCAATAGATCTTGCGCCCGTTCATGCCGGGATCGGGTTCGGTATGGAACTGCCAGTTCACCCTGGGGTCCCACATCGTCTTGCCGTAACCGATCGGCAAATGAACCCAGAAGTGGCGGTCCGGCGGCCCCGCTTCGAGCAAGGCGACACGATAACGCCCGCCTTCCGACAGGCGGTTCGCCAGGACGCAGCCGGCAGAACCCGCGCCGACAACGACGATATCGAAATCTTCCCCGACACTCATGGCGGTGTCTTTCTCCCCTTCATGTCAGGCTGAAGAGATTCCTGACATGAGTCAACAAGAAATGAGACGATTTGTCTCAAACGCCGAGACGGTGTAAAATACATCAAAACAAGGGGAGTGAAGCGCCTTGAGCCCAACAAAGCCGGGTGCGCGGGAGGGGGGCACGGCTGTCGACCGTGGCCTCGATCTGATCGATGCCGTTGCGGCAGCCGGCCGCGCCGTGACTGTGCCGGAGCTGTGCGCGCTCTTGGATCTGCCCAAGCCGACAGGGCATCGCCTGTGCCAGCGCCTCGCCGCAGCCGGGTATCTGGCGCGGGAACCGGGCGGGCACCATTACACGGTCGGGCCGCGGCTTATGCGGCTGGGGCTCAATGTGGTGAAGGGCGGGGCGGGGAGCGACCGGCGCGCGATCCTGCAG
>CAZUAL010000246.1:0-6144 GCA_964618305.1 uncultured Dongia sp.
GGTCGGCGCGCCCGACTTCATCAACGGCGATTACGACATCCGCTGGCTGGAGAAGTTCGTCGGCATTTGACGCTGGTCCCGACCTGCGGCACTCTTGCGGCCAAGGGATTGCCGGGAACAGCCGAGGTTTGCCGATGTCGAACCGGATCAGGCCACCGAAGATCACGCCGGAGATGCTGCTCCGGGCCTATGCCATCGGCATCTTTCCGATGGCCGAGGCGCGCAATGATCCGGAACTCTATTGGATCGACCCTGAGCAGCGCGGCATCCTGCCGCTCGATGACTTTCACATTCCCCGCAGCCTGAAGAAGACGGTCCGCCAGGCGCTCGCCGGCGGCAAGGATCAGTTCCGCGTCACCTGCGACCAGGCGTTCGAACGGGTGATTGAGGGCTGCGCGGCACCGGCGCCGGGCCGCAACCAGACTTGGATCAACGAGACGATCTTCGAGCTTTGCCGCCAGCTGTTCCTGATGGGCCATGCCCACAGCGTCGAGGTGTGGCTGGGGGACGAATTGGTGGGCGGTCTTTACGGCGTGAGCCTGGGCGGCGCCTTCTTCGGCGAAAGCATGTTCAGCCGCGCGACGGATGCCAGCAAGGTGGCGCTGGTTCATCTGGTGGCGCGGCTGCGCTATGGCGGCTATTCGCTGCTCGACACGCAATTCGTGACCAAGCATCTCGGCCGCTTCGGCGCCCAGGAGATTCCGCGCGACGATTACCGCCAGCGCCTCAACAGCGCCTTGGCGCGGCCGGCGAGCTTCTATTGCGACGTGCCGGATTCGGTCGTGCTGGAATTGCTCGGCGCCGACTGAGCCGGAGCGTCACCAGCCGGGGCGGCACCCGTGCAATCGAGAACCCAGAGATCATAGACCGGATGCTCGAGCGCCGAGAGGGCGGGGCTGGAGGCGAACATCCAGCCCTGGAAACGCGGCTGCGGCGCTTCACCGGGCTTCTCCTCGACCACATCGAGGAAGGCCGAGGCTTCCGGCGTTTCCTCCGGCGGGTGCTTGTCGCACGCCTTCGCGGTGATCTGCAGCGAGCCGAAATTGACCGTGCCGCCCACCGGCACCGTGATGGTGGAAACGCGGGCGGTGATCTTGTCCATGACGCGGAGGACGACATTGTCTTCCGGCACGGCAGCGGCCGGCGATATGGAAAGGGCGCCGGCCAGGCAGAACATCCCTGCCGCAACCGGCCCCAGGAAACGCACTTGCATCACTTCTTCCTGTACGGATTCTCGAGCTTGGCGACGAGATCGTGGAAGACGGCGCGGATCTGGGCTTCATCGCAACCCATCAGCACCGCATCCTCCAGCGCGTCCTGCGCCAACTGCTTAATCTCGACCAGATTTTGATTGAGCACTTTGACTTTTTCGAGGCAGGAGACCGGCTGGCCGTCGGGCTGTTTCCAGACCGGAACCTCGAAGCCACCTGGCACCTTGTCCTTGCTCATGAAGTTCTTTCCGCCCCTCAAGGCGTCGCGGATTGCGCCGGCTTGGGGTCGGACGAACCGCCCACGACAAACTTGTTGATGAGCTCGACGAGATCCAGAGCACCCTGGGCATAGGCGATCTGATCGCCATTCTTCAGGATATCGTCCTCGGCGCCGGGTTCGAGCTTGATGTAGTAATTGCCGAGCAGCCCGTCGCTGGTGATGATCGCCGAACTGTCCTTGGGCAGTTCCACATCCTTGCGGACGTTGAGCGTCACCACGGCCTGGAAAGTCTTCGGGTCGAAATCCTGCGCCGTGACGGCGCCGACCTTGACGCCGCTGATGCGGACATCGGTGCCGGGCAGTACCGAGCCGCCGCGATCGAAGCGCACGGTCAGCTGATAGCCGCCGCGATCCTCCTTGATGCCGCTGCCGCTGTAGATGACCCACAGAAAGGCCGCAGCGGCGACCAGCACCACGGCGCCCATGATGGTTTCAAGCACATTGCGCTGCATGATCCGATTCCCCCGCCCCGCCGTTCTTCAGGCCGGTTGCCAGGGTTCGTAATCGGCGCTTGCCTTGGCGCGCTGGCCGCCCATCAGCGTATGGCCGGGCGGACGATAGGCAAGCTCGGTGCCCGTGCGGTTGGGCTCATGCGGCTTCTGCCAGTCGCGGCGCTCCGCCCGCGTGACCGGCGGCGTCGTGGTCGTCGCATGAAGCCAAGCATGCCATTCGGGCGGTACGCGGGAGGCTTCCGCCTCGCCCTTGTAGAGCACCCAACGCTTTTCGCGCTTCTGCCCCTTGGTGCGGCGGTGGACATAATATTTGTTGCCGAACTCGTCGGTGCCGACCAGTTCGCCGTTGAGCCAGGTGAAAAGGCGCGTGCCGATGCTCATCTTGTCATTCGCCGGTTGGGTTGCCCAATGGGGACAACAGGTTAAGAACTCGGGGCGGACTATACAATCGGGCCCGTTGGGAGGCAAGGAAGGCCCGGCCGCAACCCCGGCAGGGCGTCAAAATGTCAGGTCTTTCCGCATGATGTGGTAGGTGGGCACCGCGAATTCGGGGTGGCTCCCCTGCCCGGTGATCTTGAACCCCGCCCCTTCGAACAGGCGGATATTCCCCGCCAGCACCAGCCGGACGTTGAGAACAAGGCCCGCCACCCCGGCCGCGCGGGCAAAGCGTTCGGCTTCGGCCAGCAATGCGCGGGCGATCCCGAGGCGGCGGCAATCCGGCCGCACCGCCAGGCGCCCCAGATAAAGATCGTCGCCCTTGGGCTCCAGCGTCACGCAGCCGACAAGGTTTCCCGCCGAAACGGCTTTGATGACGGCGCCACGCTCCATGAGTGTGGCAAGCGAGGCCAGATTTTCCCCGGCGGCGCCCGATGGCGGGTTGAGCCGGGCGAGCTCGGCAAAGCTCAGATGGATGAGGTCGAGGAGCGCCGGCACATCGACGGGTCCGGCGCGCTCGCACTCGAAAGAGCCAAGCGATGCGGTCATGGCCACCATGATTTGACGCTTCCGGTCATTTCCACGATCTTCCCCATCAAAAAGGCGGCCAAGCCAAATCGAACTTCCGGGGGATATCCTGAACAACGCGACCTTGTCGAGCCCGCGCGGCCATTGGGCGGCCCTGGGGCTGCTGCTTGTCGGCACGATCTTCGTCAGCCTCATCACCACCTTTGCTAGCCTGGCCTATCAAGGCGGCGCCACGCCGATGCTGCTGGTCTGGTCGCGCTTCACGGCGCTGGCCCTCACTCTTGCCGTCATCCTGCGCCTCGGCGGGATAAGCTTCCGCCTGCCGCAGCGAAACTTCCGTGCCACCTTCTGGATCGCCATCTGCCTGATGATGATGTCGGTCGGCTATTTGAGCTCGGTCGCCTATATCAAGGTGAGCCTGGCTGTCATCCTCCTCTATACCTATCCGCTGATGGTCGCGGTTTTCGCGGCGCTTTCCGGGCGCGAGCGGCTCAACCCGCTCAAGGCCTTGCTGCTGCTCACGGCCTTTATCGGCCTGGTCATCGCGCTGGGGCGCGACCTTGGCCTCAGCATCGATGCGGGGGGCATTGCCTTCGATCCCGGGCTGATCTCGCTCGACTGGCGGGGCGCGGCCCTCGCCCTCATCGCGGCGCTGGGTGTTGCAGGTTTCATCACCTGGGGCGGGGCCTATCTCGACGGGGTCGATTCCCGGGTCATGAATTTCTGGGCCAATCTCTGGATGATCGGCATGGCGAGCCTCTATGTGGGCGCCATGGGCGGGGTTGCCCTCCCCGGAAGCGGCCTCGGCTGGGTCGGCTATCTGGGGGCGACCGGCTGCTATGTGACGGCGATGATCTGCTGGTTTTCGTCGATGAAGACCCTCTCGCCCACCGAAACTGCGACGACGTTGAACCTTGAACCCGCCATCAGCCTCACCGCAGCAACCCTGGTGCTGCAGGAGCCGACTTCGGCGCAGCAGTGGATCGGGACAGTCATCCTATTGATATCCATCATCTTTTCGAGCCTCACGGGCCGTCACAAAAAATGAGAATCGGTTAATTCCTGGATGTTGCCCCGCAGCAATAGCCAAAAAGGCCCAAAAACCGGGCCGATGCTCAACATCTATGGGCGTCAAGCTTAATAATAACGAAATATAGACTTTTTCCTGTTGTTGCTCAGACATGAGAAGGCCAGAATCAGTCAGACCGACCCGAGGACTAGTCGGATCGGTCTGGATGATTGTGGAAGGGGCTGTAGCTCAATGGCACAGAGCTCCGTTTCGTAAACGGAAGGTTGGGAGTTGGACTCTCCCCAGCCCCACCACACCAAAACGCTACCATCCCCTAGCGCGTCGCTGAAAGCACCAAATTAAAGCTCAGCTTACAAAACCAGATTGACGATCCTGGAGAGATGAAAACTATTCGGACGCTAGAACCCCGCCTGCGAAATCGAACATGCCACCAAAGAAGAGCTAACGTTCAGATATAAAATAGAAAATTTAGCTCTAACGAATCGTTACGAGATTGTGACTCGACGTTTTTCTCCTCAATCAAGGCGTTTCAATGAAGAAACCCTTGCCGTTCGCTACATCTAGGAACGTCAAGCGCATTAATCACTAGATATTGAAATTTCGTCCTTGCGAGTGCGCCGCAAACTACCCCAATATTTCGATGTCGCGGGCGTCTAGCCGACTAGATTTAGTCGCGACCGGCCAACCCCTTACCCACTTTTGCTGAACTGGATTCTGCAGAGGGGGGAGGATTCGGTCCGTTCAAGGGCAGAGAAGATCACTTTCGGGGGCCAAAGATGCGCATTGCTCGTCGTTTCACCAAAGCCGGTCAGTCGCCTTATTCGGAAATCCTGTTCCGCCGCACCACGAGCGAGATCAAGAATCCGGATGGGTCGATCGTCTTTCAGTTGAAGGACATCGAAGTTCCGGCCGACTGGTCGCAGGTGGCGAGCGACGTCCTGGCGCAGAAATATTTCCGCAAGGCCGGTGTCCCCGCGTCCCTCCGTCCCGTGGTGGAAGGCGACGTGCCGGACTTCCTGTGGCGCCGCGAGGCTGACCGGGAAGCGCTGGTGAAGCTGCCTGCGGAAAAGCGTTTCTCCGGTGAGATCAGCGCGAAGCAGGTGTTCGACCGCATGGTCGGCACCTGGACCTATTGGGGCTGGAAGGGCGGCTATTTCGACACCGAGGAAGACGCCCTCGCCTTCTATGACGAGATGCGCTACATGCTCGCCCGCCAGATGGGCGCCCCGAACAGCCCGCAATGGTTTAACACGGGCCTGCATTGGGCCTATGGCATCGACGGTCCGGCGCAGGGCCATCACTATGTCGACTTCAAGACCGGCGAACTGACCCTTTCCGCTTCGGCCTACGAGCATCCGCAGCCGCACGCTTGCTTCATCCAGTCGGTCGCCGACGATCTCGTCTCCGAAGGCGGCATCATGGATCTCTGGGTGCGCGAGGCGCGCCTCTTCAAGTATGGCTCTGGCACCGGCTCGAACTTCTCGAAGCTGCGCGGTGACGGCGAGAAGCTTTCCGGCGGCGGTCGTTCCTCCGGGCTCATGAGCTTCCTCAAGATCGGCGATCGCGCCGCTGGCGCCATCAAATCGGGCGGCACCACGCGCCGTGCCGCGAAGATGGTGACGGTCGATCTCGACCATCCGGATATCGAAGCCTATATCAACTGGAAGGTCATCGAGGAGCAGAAGGTGGCGGCCCTCGTCGCCGGCTCCAAGGCCTGCAACGAGCATCTCAACAAGGTGATCAAGGCCGCCAACGAAGGCACCGGCGCCGACAAGCTCGACCCCAAGGCGAACCCCGCCCTGAAGAGCGCCATCCGCGCGGCGCGCAAGGCGGGCGTGCCGGACAATTACGTCCAGCGTGTGCTGCATTTCGCTGGCCAGGGCTATTCGAAGATCGACTTCAAGACCTACGACACCGATTGGGATTCGGAAGCCTATCTCACCGTCTCGGGCCAGAACTCCAATAACTCGGTGCGCATTTCCAACGACTTCATCGAGCGCGTGCAGAAGGATGGCGATTGGGATCTGATCCGCCGCACCGACGGCAAGCTGCACAAGACCATCAAGGCCCGCGACCTCTGGGAAAAGATCGGTCAGGCGGCCTGGGCTTCGGCAGATCCGGGCGTGCAGTTCGACACCACCATCAACGAGTGGCACACCTGCCCGGAATCGGGGCGCATCAATGCCTCGAACCCGTGCTCGGAATACA
>CAZUAL010000247.1:0-6143 GCA_964618305.1 uncultured Dongia sp.
GATCCGCAACGATCCGGCGGTCATTCGTGCCTATCTCGGCGAAGAAGAAACGGAATAGGCCAGGGGTATAGGGCTCGGCGATGCTCAAGATTTCAGGCATTCACACCTTCTATGGCCATATCGAGGCGCTCAAGGGCGTCGACCTCGAAGTGAAGCAGGGCGAGATCGTGACCTTGATCGGCGCCAACGGCGCCGGCAAGTCGACCCTGCTCATGACGATCTGCGGCACGCCACGGGCGCGTTCTGGGCGCATCATCTTCGAAGGGAAGGACATCGCGCAGATGCCGACCTTCGAGATCATGCGGTTGGGGATTGCCCAATCGCCGGAGGGAAGGCGCATCTTCCCGCGCATGACCGTCATGGAAAACCTCCGCATGGGGGCGATCACGTCCAGCCCTGAGCATTTCGACAGCGACCTTGATCGGGTCTTCGCGATCTTTCCGCGCCTCAAGGAGCGTGCGGGACAGCGCGGCGGCACCTTGTCCGGTGGCGAGCAGCAGATGCTGGCGATTGGCCGCGCGCTCATGAGCCGCCCGCGCCTTCTGCTCCTCGACGAACCGTCACTGGGGCTGGCGCCACTCATCGTGAAGCAGATTTTCAATGTGATCCGTGAGATCAACGAGCAGCAGGGCGTCACCGTCTTCCTGGTCGAGCAGAACGCCAACCATGCCCTGAAGCTGGCTCACCGCGGCTATGTCATGGTCAACGGTCAGATCACGCTGTCGGGGACGGGCGCGGAACTGCTCAGCAATGCCGAGGTCCGCGCCGCTTATCTCGAGGGAGGTCACTGAGAAAAATGCAGAGCGCGCTCGTCTTCTTCTTCCTGACCATCTGCATTTTCGGTGGCGCCTCGTTCCTGATGGGCCAGGCGATCGCGGAAACCTGGCGTCCGGCCTGGCAGAATGTCGTCTACGGGGCGCTGCTCGTGGCCGCGAACCGCTTCTTTGCGGCGACCCTCTTCAAGCAGCCACCCTTCGACATCTTGTCCATCCTGGCCGATGCAATCGTCATCATCGGCTTTGCCTTGCTCGCCTACCGGCTGACCCAGGTCCGCAAGATGGTCAGCCAATATCCCTGGCTTTATGAGCGGAATGGGCTCTTTGCCTGGCGGGAAAAGACTGCAACCAACGGTTAAGTGCGACAAATCGCCGGAAAAGGCTGGCGGATCGTTGGATCACGGAGTTTTGCAGCCGGATCGGATTGACCCGGCTGTATTAAGGCGGGAAGATGCTGCCAGCTTAGCCTGTCGGCGGAAGACCGTAGGGGTAAGTGAAACTCAGGCTTTATGTGAGGGATCTATGCTTAAGAATCTGATTGGTTCGACGGCTCTTGCTGCCGTACTGGCAGTCGGTGCGTTCGGCCACGTGTCGTCGGCCAAAGCCGAAGACATCACCATCGCTGTTGCTGGTCCGATGACCGGTGATCTCGCGGCGTTCGGCGAGCAGTTGAAGCGCGGCGCGGAGAAGGCCGTTGCCGACATCAACGCCAAGGGCGGCGTCCTCGGCAAGATGCTGAAGCTCGAAATCGGCGACGACCAGTGCGACCCGAAGCAGGCCGTGCAGGTTGCCAACGACCTCGTGAAGAAGGGCGCCGTCTTCGTTGCCGGCCACTTCTGCTCGGGTTCTTCGATCCCGGCTTCGGCGGTCTATGCTGAAGAAGGCATCCTGCAGATGACCCCGGCCTCCACCAACCCGGCGCTCACCGAGGATTCGGCTGCCAAGGGCATCACCACGGTGTTCCGCACCTGCGGCCGCGACGACGCCCAGGGCGTGTTCGCCGGTCCGTGGCTGGCCAAGACCTACCAGGGCAAGAATGTCGCCGTCCTCGACGACAAGTCGGCCTATGGCCAGGGCCTCGCCAATGAAACCGCGAAGAACTTTGAAGCGGCCGGTGGCAAGGTTGTCCTGCGCGACACCTACACCGCCAAGGAAAAGGACTTCTCCGCGCTCATCAGCAAGCTGAAGGATGCGAAGATCGATGCGGTCTATATCGGCGGCTATCACAATGACGTCGCGCTGATCGCGCGCCAGTCGGCGGAGCAGGGCTACAAGGCCGACTTCGTCTCGGGCGATGCGCTCAACACGGCCGAGTTCTGGTCGCTCTCGGGTCCGGCCGGCGAAGGCGTTCGCTACAGCGACGCGGCTTCGGCTGTGAACCTCGACTCAGCGAAGGACGTGGTTGCCGCGTTCCGCGCCGAGAAGTACGAGCCGGAAGGCTACACCCTCAACAGCTACGCGGCCATCCAGGCCTGGGCTGCGGGTGCCACCGCGGCCGGCGACACCAGCGGTGAAAAGGTTGCCGAGGCGCTGCGCGCCAAGGGTGCCTCGACCGCCATCGGCGATCTTGCTTGGGATGCCAAGGGCGATCTGACCAAGGTGAACTATGCCTGGTACGTCTGGCATGACGGCAAGGCGGTCCAAGAGCCGCTGAACTAATCGTCTTCGCGCTGAGCGTCGACAGGAAAGCCCGGGCGTCTCGCCCGGGCTTTTTTCTTGTCCTGGGACAACCGGTTGGCTAGGTTGCGCTGCAACTTTTCGACGATATAGGGCGCGACAATGAAGACAGGTCTGAGGTTCACGGCTTCCATTCTGGTGTTTGCATGCGTGGCCGGCTGTACCGGGGCGGGCCAAAAGCAAGTGCGGTCGCCAGCGGAAAACACGGTCGAGATTGCCGTGGCCGGGCCGATGTCCGGCGAACTCGCTGTATTCGGCGAGCAATTGCGTCGCGGCGCCGAAGCGGCCGTCGATGCGATCAACGAGGCTGGCGGTGTCAATGGCAAGAAACTGCACCTCACCATCGCAGACGATCAATGCGATCGGAAGAAAGCGGTTAGGGCCGCAAGTAATCTGGTCGGCGAAGGGGTGGTCTTTGTTGCCGGGCACTTCTGCTCCGGTTCGTCGATCCCCGCGTCAAAAATCTATGGTTCTGAAGGTATCTTGCAGATAACCCCGTCCTCCACCAATCCCATGCTGACCGACGAAGCGGTGTCCGATGGCGTGAACACCGTCTTGCGGACTTCGGGCCGCGACGACCGGCAGGGTTCGACGGCGGTGGATTGGCTTGTGCGCCGCCATGCCGGGGAGGCCGTCGCTATCCTCGATGACGGGTCGGCCTATGGCCGCGAGATTCTCGCAATCATCAAGCAGGAACTGCCGCAAGAGAAGTTTGCTTCGGTGGATTTCGTCTCGTTCTCTTCCGGGCAGAAGAACTTCAACGCGGAAGCATCCGGCTTTGCTGCGAAGGGGGTCAAAGCGGCCTATGTCGCCGGCTATCACGATGAAGTGGCCCCCTTTGCGAAGGCCATGCGGGCGGCCGGCTCCGATGCCGAGATCGCAGCGCCTGATGCTCTCAACACATCGGAATTCTGGTCGCTGGCCGGCAGCGCGGGGGAGGGCGTTCGCTATTCCGATGCCCCTTATCTGGTCGACTCAGCCAGTGCCGCGAACGTGGTCAAAACCTTCCGCAGCGATGGCTACGAGCCGGAAGGATACACCCTGTCGACTTATGCGGCCGTGCAGGCATTTGCGGCGGCAGCCAAGGGAACGGCCTCGTTCGACGGCCGGAAGATGGGCGATTGGCTGCGTCACAACACAGTCCCCACGGTCATCGGCGATCTCACCTGGGACGCCAAGGGCGACCTGACCAAGATCTCCTATGTTTGGTACGTTTGGCATGACGGCAGGGCGGTTGTCGAACCGCTCGACTGATGGCCTGCATCGACAGGAAAGCCCGGGCGTCTCGCCCGGGCTTTTTCTCTGCCCCGCTTGCGCCGGGCGGCAGTGCCAAGTAATCGTTAGCGCCGACGAAGTAATTCCCCGCCGAATCAGTGGAGTGGAAGATCGTGACCGCGGCCCGCACCCTGTTATTGTCCCTGGCGATGACCTTGTTGCTCGGCGCCTGTGCCGGTCCCAGCGGCCCGACGCAGGAGGAAATCGCGGCGGAGAAGGCGAAGATCGCCAAGGATTCCGAGAGCGCACGCCAGGATGCCGAGGCCGACGGGCGCATCCTCATCGGTCTTGCGGCCCCCTTGAGCGGCCCCTCGCAGGCCTATGGTCTGCAGATGCAGCGCGGTGCGGAACTGGCGGTGGCCGATATTAATGCGGCGGGCGGTGTCCTCGGGCGCAAGCTGGTGCTGGAGGAAGCCGACGATGCCTGCGCGCTCGATGAAGCCGAGCGTGCGGCGACGAATCTGGTCCGCAAGGGTGTCGTCTTCGTCGACGGCCACTTCTGCTCCGGCTCGTCGATCCGCGGCAGCAAGGTCTACGGCCCGGCCAATGTCCTGCAGATCACGCCGTCTTCCACCAATGCGCTCGTTACCGACAATGCGGTGATGAGCAAGATCACGACGCTCTTTCGCGTCGTCGGGCGCGACGACATGCAAGGTGCCTTCGCTGCCGATTGGATGGCCGCGACATATCCCGCCGGCAAGTTCGCCGTGGTCAGCGACAACAGCGTCTATGGCAAGGGGATTGCCGCCCGCCTGCTGGCCCGTCTCAAGGAGAAGGGCATCGCTCCGGTCATCGCCGGCGAGTTCAACCAGGGGCAGACCAGCTATTACGGTCTCATCGAGAAGCTGAAGCAGGTGCTGCCCGACGTGCTCTATGTCGCCGCCTATCACGACGATATCGGGCGCCTCACTTGGGGCATGCGCATTGCCAAGCTGGAGACCGAAGTGGTGGGGCCGGACGTGTTGGGCAATCCGGAATTCTGGTCCTTCTCGCAAGGGCGGGGCAGCGGGGTGCGCTACAGCGACCTGGCGCCGGCTGCCGAGCGGGAAGAAGAGGCGGATGTCGTGGCCAGGCTCCGGGCGCAAGGGATCGAGCCTGACAATTACGCCCTCAACGCCTATGCGGCGGTTCAGGTCTTTGCCGCCGGCGCGGAGGCCACCAAGGGCGTCGAGGCTGCCAAGATCGCCGATTTTCTCCGCCAGAACAGCGTGAAGACGATCCTTGGCGAGCTTTCCTGGGACGAGAAGGGCGACCTCAAATCGGCCGACTACATCTGGTATGTATGGCACGACGCCCTGGCCGTGCGCGAATAGCGCTTTTTCGGCTGATCTTTCAGCATAGTTTGTGGTTGGCGGGACCCCGGCCCGGCTATATGGTAGCGCCCGCCCGGCCCTGCGAAAGCGCAAGGGAACCGGGCCACCATCTATTAGGCCGGGGGACATGGCAGAAAAGATCGCAATCGCCAGCGACCATGCTGGGTTTGAGATGAAAACCCAATTGAAGCAAGAGCTTGCGGCGCTCGGCTTCGAGCCGCTGGACCTCGGCACGGATGGCCCCGCCTCGGTCGATTATCCGGATTTCGCGGCCAAGATGGCGGCTGCCCTGAAATCGGGCGCCGTCTCGCGCGGCGTGCTGGTCTGCGGGTCGGGCATCGGTATTTCGATGGCGGCCAACCGTCACCCCCATGTCCGGGCGGCACTCTGCCACGACCACCTTACCGCCAAGCTCTGCCGCCTGCACAACGACGCCAATGTCCTATGTCTGGGCGGCCGGACCACCGGCAGCGATGTCGCTAAAGACTGTTTGCGCGTGTTTCTTGAGACAGAATTCGAGGGTGGGCGTCACCAAAATCGCGTCGCCAAGTTCTCATAAGGCTTGGGAGGCCGGCAGCCCCGTGGGGCGCCGGGTGACGGCCAGGAAAGGTTAGAGGAAATGAATAAAGATAGCAGCAACTACAAGCCGATGCCGGGCTTCTTCGACAAGCCGCTGGCCGACCAGGATGCCGCCATTTTCGAGGCGATCGGCAAGGAACTTCACCGCCAGCAGGATCAGATCGAACTGATCGCGTCGGAGAACATCGTCTCGCGCGCCGTCATGGAAGCGCAAGGCTCGGTCCTGACCAACAAGTATGCCGAAGGCTACCCGGCGCGCCGCTATTACGGTGGTTGTGAGTTCGTCGACATCGCCGAGGAACTGGCGATCGAGCGCGCCAAGAAGCTCTTCAATTGCAAGTTCGCCAACGTGCAGCCGCATTCCGGCTCGCAGGCCAACCAGGGCGTCTTCATGGCGCTGCTGCAGCCGGGTGACACCTTCATGGGCCTCAACCTCGCGGCCGGCGGTCACCTCACGCACGGTTCGCCCGCCAACCAGTCGGGCAAGTGGTTCAAGGTCGTCTCCTACACCGTCGATCCCGCG
>CAZUAL010000248.1:0-6139 GCA_964618305.1 uncultured Dongia sp.
TCACCATTTATGTCCGCTTCAAGACGCCACCCGTCGATGGCGCGCTCTATCATCTCGCGGCCAAATTCGGTGCCGATCCGGATGACGCGGCGGCGATGCTGCGCGATGCGGCGTCACGCGGCTGCCGTGTCGGTCTTGCCTTCCATGTCGGATCGCAATGCCTTGTGCCGGGCGCCTATGCCGAGGCATTGAAGATCGCCGGCGACATCATCGACAAGGCCAAGGTCGATATCGTGGGGCTCGACGTCGGCGGTGGCTTTCCGGCGCAATATCTCGGCACTAACATGCCGCCTTTCGAGGATTTCATCCAGGAGATCGAGGAGGGGGTGAAGAAGCTGAAGCTCCGCCGCGATTGCGTCCTCATGTGTGAACCGGGCCGGGCGCTGGTGGCCCATGCCGTATCCGTCGTGACGCAAGTGCAGTTGCGCAAGGGAGACCAGCTCTACATCAATGACGGCATCTATGGCTCGCTCTCCGAAATGGTGGATGCCGGCCTGCGCCTGCCCGCCCGGGCGCACCGCCTGGGTGGCGCGCTTACCGGCGCGCCGATGGATTTCACGCTGAACGGCCCCACCTGCGACTCCCTCGACGTGCTGCCGTCGCCTTTCTCGCTCCCTGCCGATATCGACGAAGGCGATTGGATCGAGATCGACCGGGTCGGCGCCTATTCGAATGCGCTCGCCACCCGCTTCAACGGCTTCGCGCCGGAAACGCTGGTCGTCGTCCACGACCAGCCGATCGGGTCAGTGAGCTGATGGAACCGCGCCTCAAATCCTTCCAGGCGCTGAGCCCGGCCGGCTTTCACCGGATCTCCTACGCCGAATGGGGCGATCCCGAGGCTTCACGCACGATCCTGTGCTGCCATGGCCTGACCCGCAACGGGCGCGATTTCGATACCTTGGCCAAGGAACTTGCCAAGTCGGCGCGGGTGATCTGCCCCGACATCGTCGGGCGGGGCCGCAGCGAATGGCTGCGCGATCCGGCGCATTATGGCTATCCGCAATATTGCACTGACATGGCGGCGCTGATCGCGCGGCTCGATGTGGCCGAACTTGATTGGGTCGGCACGTCGATGGGCGGCCTCATCGGCATGACTTTGGCGGCGCAAGCCGGCTCGCCGATCCGCCGCTTCGTCATCAACGATGTCGGCCCCTTCGTGCCGAAGGCGGCCTTGTTGCGGATTGCCGATTATGTCGGGCTCGACAACCGCTTCTCGTCGCTGACCTCCCTTGAGACGCATCTCAAGAAGGTGCTGGCTCCCTTCGGGCCGTTGACCGAAGCGCAGTGGCAGCATCTCGTCGCCTACGGCCACCGCCGGCGCGACGATGGCACATTCGGTCTCGCCTATGATCCGGCCATTGCGGTCAACGTAAAGCAGGCGGTGCAGGATTGGGATCTGTGGAGCCTGTGGGACCGCATCACGGTGCCGACCTTGCTGCTGCGCGGCGCGGATTCGGACTTGCTGCTGCCGGCAACGGCTGACGAGATGACGCGCCGGGGCCCCAAAGCGAAGCTCGTGACCTGGGCGGGAATGGGCCATGCGCCGGCCCTGATGGCGCCGGATCAGATTGACGTCGTGAAGGAATGGCTGACGGCGAACTGAGGATCATCGGTAAACTCGACCTGCCGCCCTTCCGGCCCTTGCGGTTGTGGCGGGGCGGTGATCTGCAGACCTTGCGCAATTGGTTGAAGCCACCGAAGGACACGCTCGATCTGTGGCCGGGGGAAGGCCATGTCATCACCTGCAATGATGGTACGGGCGACCGGCTCATCGCCAAGTTGCATCGCCCGCCCCATCCGGGCCGCCGGCCGCTGGTTCTGCTGATCCATGGCCTCTCAGGCAGCGAAGACAGCTATTACGTGCGTGTCAGCGCGAGCCACCTGCTCGAGGCCGGCTATCCGGTGATGCGGCTCAATCTGCGCGGCGCCGGCCCGGGCCGTGACTTCGCCAAGGGCACCTATCATGGCGGCCGCAGCGAGGATATCGCGAGTGCCCTCGGCGATATCGATCCCAAGCTGAAGCGGCACGGAATCGTCGCGGTTGGTTATTCGCTGGGCGGCAATGTGCTCCTCAAATATCTCTGCGAAACCGGCGCCCATGCCGATTTGCTCGCTGCCGTCAGCATCTCGGCGCCGATCGATCTGCGCGCCACGGCGCATTGCCTCACGTCGAAGCGCAACCGGCTTTATCACGCCCACCTGCTCGAAGGCATGCGCAAGGAGCGCGGCAACATCGCCAAGGACATCCGCACCATCACCGAATACGACAACCGCATCACGGCGCCGGAGAACGGCTTTCGGGATGCCGAGGAATATTACGCCGAGTGTTCGTCGGCCCCGCGTCTCGGCAACGTCCGGGTACCGACGCTGGTGATCCACGCCGCCGACGATCCCTGGATTCCGGTCACCTGCTACACAGGCGTGCCCTGGGCCGACAATCCGTATTTGCAGTTGAAACTGCCTGTTTCAGGCGGGCATGTCGGCTTCCATGGGGTCGGTCTCGACCGCCCCTGGTACGACATGGCGCTGCTGCGCTTCCTAGCGCCGCTTCACTAGCCTATCCGCCACTTCGATGGCGGAATAGGTGAGGATGCCGTCGGCACCGGCGCGCTTGAAGCAGAGCAGGCTTTCCATGACCACGCGGTCGTTGTCCAGCCAGCCGTTCTGCGCGGCCGCCTTGATCATCGCGTATTCGCCCGAGACTTGATAGGCGAAGGTTGGCATCTTGAAGGCTTCTTTGACGCGCCAGACGATGTCGAGATAGGGCAGGCCCGGCTTCACCATCAGCATGTCGGCGCCTTCCGCGACATCGAGCGCGCATTCGCGCAGGGCCTCGTCGCCATTGGCGCTATCCATCTGGTAGGTGCGCTTGTCGCCCTTGCCGAGCGATGACTTCGATCCAACCGCGTCGCGGAAAGGCCCATAGAAGCCGCTGGCATACTTGGCGGCATAGGACATCAGCTTCACGCGTTGATGTCCGGCGGCATCCAGCGCGTCGCGCAGGCGCCCGATGCGCCCGTCCATCATGTCGGACGGTGCCGCGATATCGACACCAGCCTCTGCCTGAGCGAGGGTCTGCCGGATCAGCACCTCAATGGTCTCGTCATTGAGGATGATGCCGTTCTTCATCACCCCGTCATGGCCATGATCGGTGTAGGGGTCGAGCGCCACATCGCAGATGATGCCGATGTCCGGCACAGCCTTCTTCAGCGCCCTGACCGCGCGGTTGCAGAGATTGTCCGCCCGGAACGCCTCTTCGGCGCCGGGCGTCTTCTTTTCCCGCGGCACGACCGGAAAAAGGGCCAAGGCGGGGATGCCGAGCTTGGCGGCCTTCTCCGCCGCCTTCAGCAGGGCTGGAATGGTCAGCCTGTCAACCCCCGGCATCGACGGCACCGCCTCGCGTGCCGGGCCGCCTTCCTTCACAAAGACGGGCCAGATCAAATCGTTGACCGTCAGGGCGTTTTCCGAGACCAGTCGGCGCGACCAATCCTCCTGCCGGGTGCGGCGCATGCGGATGCGCGGAAACTGGCCGAACGGCTGGCGCTTAGCATGGGGATCTTGGCGGTGCTCGGTCATTGGCAGGTCCTGGCGGCAGCTTTGGGGCAGCTAGATGACAGTCGGATACAACGGCGCGAAACCTTGTGCAACAGGCCTGGCCGGCAATTGACCGTCGTACCGGACTTGAATCAGTTGCAGTTGCTCCCAAAGCACGTGCCCCAGGTATGGCTGCTCAAAGCGGGGTTAGGACGGAGCTTCCCGTCAACATAGCGGTAGACATCCACTAGGGTTTGGTAGGATCTGGTGCTTTGGCTGCTGTTGCTTTGGGTCTGCCCATTTATAGTGACGGTCATATTGAAGTCGCCTTCGCCCCATTGCTGTGACTCAGCCTTGACCAAGAATTCCCAGGCCCTGGTGGACGGGTTTTGCGCTATCGCCAGCAAATCGACATTCATTCGTGGGTCCTTCGCGTCGCCGCGATCAGGCAAGATTTGTCCCTGAACCTGATAGGTTGCACCCGATCGAGCGACGATAAACAGACCTTCAACAGAGGTTGCATAACCTTCGTAAGGGTCGGCGGCGGCTCGTGGCGCGTTCACTTTGACGACGACCTCCGACGCGCCATCGCCATTCAGGTCCAACTTTGCCAGCTCGTAGAATTCCAGGTTCGAAAGGTTTTGCCAGCCCGTCAGTTTCGCTTTAACGACGCTCTGGATCGCCTTGTCACTTAGACGGACGGCTTCGATGGGCAGGAACGTGCTCTTTTGCTCATAGGCGAGCAGCAGGCGGCTATTGAATTCTTCATTCAGCAGAACTTCGTCGGCGTCACTTCCTTTTCTGATGAACTTGGCCGATCCAGCATCGCCACCGATATCTCCGAGCCACAGAATCTTGCCTCGCAGATCCTCCGCTTCAAGTGCCGGATCGCTCTTCAAGACCTCCTGGTCCTCAATGATGAAAGTCGCGGAAGGCGCTGCAGCTGCCTCTGACATGATGACAAGCAGCGCGACAAGTAAGAGCGATGGGCGTAGCATCGATGCAATTCTCCCCTAATAGAGGAGTGATCTTCGGTGATGATTTGCCGGGCGTCAATGACGCCCAAAACGTAAGGGCCGGTCTTTTGGACCGGCCCCTCACTTGGTCGATCAATCAATCGCGGATCACTCCGCCGCTTTGGCCTTGCCGGTGGCGGCGTCGAGGGCTTGGGCGATATCGGCGAGGATGTCGTCGATATGCTCGAGGCCGATGGAGAGGCGCACATAGCTGTCGGAGACGCCGGTCGAGATCTGCTCTTCCGGCGTGAGCTGCGAGTGCGTGGTCGAGGCCGGATGGATCGCAAGGCTGCGGGCGTCGCCGATATTGGCAACGTGATAGAGCAGCTTCAGGGAGTCGATGAATTTGCGCCCTGCTTCAAGCCCGCCCTTGATTTCGAAGCCGAGCAGGGCGCCGAAGCCGCCCTTGAGATAGGCATCGGCGCGACGCTTTTCCTCGCCCGAGGCAAGGCTCGGATAGATCACCTTGGAGACGGACGGGTGACTGTTGAGGTAGTTGGCAACGGCCTGGGCGTTCTTCACATGCTCGCGCATGCGCAGCGGCAGGGTTTCCATCCCCTGGATGAAGAGGAAGGCGTTGAAGGGGCTCATCGCGGCGCCCAAGTCGCGCAACAAGGTCACGCGCGCCTTGATGATGTAGGCGATGGGGCCGAGCGGCTTCACCGCCTGGGTCCAGACGGCGCCATGATAGGAGGGGTCCGGCTGGTTGAGGCCGGGGAAGCGCGCGGCATTGGCTTCCCAGTCGAAATTGCCGCCGTCGACGATGGCGCCGCCGATCGAGGTGCCGTGGCCGCCGATATACTTCGTGGTCGAATAGATGACGATGGCCGCGCCATGGTCGAACGGCCGGCACAGGATCGGCGCCGCCGTATTGTCCATGATCAGCGGCACGCCGAGCTTGCGGCCGATATCGGCAACTTCCTTGATCGGGAAGACGCGCAGCTTCGGATTGGGCAGGGTTTCGGCGTAATAGGCGCGGGTCTTGTCGTCGGTCGCCTTGGCGAAGGCTTCCGGGTCCTTCGGATCGACAAAGCGGACCTCGATGCCCATGTCCTTGAACGTGTTGGCGAAGAGATTCCAGGTGCCGCCGTAAAGGTCGGTCGAGGAGACGATATTGTCCCCGGCCTTGGCGATGTTCTGGACAGCGAAGGCCGAAGCGGCCTGGCCGGACGAGACGGCGAGGGCGGCAACGCCACCTTCAAGCGCCGCCAGGCGCTCCTCAAGGACCGCCGTCGTCGGGTTCATGATGCGGGTGTAGATGTTGCCGAACCGCTTCAGGCCGAAAAGATCGGCGGCGTGCGACGTGTCGTCGAACTGGTACGACGTCGTCTGATAGATCGGCACCGCCACCGAATTGGTGGCGCTGTCGCGGCGGTGTCCGGCATGCAGGACGATGGTTTCGGGATGCTTGCTGGTGGTCATTTCACGTCTCCTGGGTGTTGTATTTCAAGCGGCAAGTGAATTATTGTCGCGTAAATTTATGGTAATCTCAAGCCGGGTCGGTGTCGCATGACGCAGCAGGTCGAGGACCGGGTCGTGTCGCTCGACGGTGATGCGCAATCTCTCAAGGGCATAGATGTCGGCCGTGC
>CAZUAL010000249.1:0-1881 GCA_964618305.1 uncultured Dongia sp.
ACCTTCAAGGTGGGCGACACCGTGAAGCTCGGCTATGTCGACCAGTCGCGCGACGCGCTCGACCCGAACAAGACCGTGTGGGAGGAAATCTCCGACGGCCACGACGAGATCGAGCTCGGCAAGCGCAAGATGCCGAGCCGCGCCTATGTTGCCGGCTTCAACTTCAAGGGCGTCGACCAGCAGAAGAAGGTCGGCCAGCTTTCAGGTGGTGAACGCAACCGCGTGCATCTGGCCAAGATGCTGAAATCCGGCGCCAACGTGCTGCTGCTTGATGAGCCGACCAACGATCTCGATGTCGACACGCTGCGGGCGCTTGAAGAAGCGCTGCTCGAGTTCGCCGGCTGCGTCGTCGTCATCAGCCACGACCGCTGGTTCCTCGACCGAATTGCGACACACATGCTGGCCTTCGAGGGCGACAGCCATGTGGAATGGTTCGAGGGCAATTACCAGGATTATGAGGCGGATCGTCACCGGCGCCTCGGCACCGATGCCGACCAGCCGCACCGCATCCGTTACAAGCCCCTTATTCGCACATGAGCCATGCGTCACCGTTCCTGAACGGTTGATTCACATCAAGACGCTTGCCGCCGGCACCGGGCATGAGAAAATAGGGTCTGTCATCTGGCCCTTTCCCATGTTCCGGACCGGCGGTTTTTCATGCGCCTTTCGACAATCCTCGTCATTCTCGTCCTTATCGGCGGTGCCGCCGCCGGCTACGTCTTTTGGCAGGAACGCCAAAACGAAAGGGCGCTGGCGGGCTTTGCCGTCGCCAACGGCCGCATTGAGGTCGAGCGTGTCGCCGTTGCCACCAAATATGCCGGGCGGGTCGCCGAGATCCGGGTCGATGAAGGCGATCTCGTCGCGAAGGGCGATGTGGTGGCCGAGATGGACACGGCGGAGCTGCAGGCCGAGCTTGCCGAAGCCAAGGCAGGGCAGCGGCAGGCCGAACAAGGCATCGACCAGGCACAGGCAGAGATCGGCATCCGCAAGGCGGATCTGGAGTTGGCGGAAATCGAGCTCAAGAGAGCCGTGACGCTGCAGAAGAAAGATGCAGGTCCGATGGCCGAGGTCGAGCGCCGCCGGGCCCAGCGCGATGTCGCCGCCGCGGCCCTCAAAGGTGCTGGAGCAGCATTCGAGAACGCAAAGGCGGCGGAACTCGCGGCCGCGGCGCGGGTCGATCGGCTGCAGACGGTGATCGCCGACATGGAATTGAAGGCCCCGACCGATGGCCGTGTCGAATACCGGCTGGTGAAAGCGGGCGAGGTGCTGGCGGCCGGCGGGCAGGTCGCGACACTCCTCGACTTGGCCGATGTGCATATGGTGGTCTTCTTCCCGACCGCTGTTGCCGGGCGCGTCGGCCTCGGTTCAGAGGCGCGCATTGTGCTCGACGCAGCACCCGAATTCGTCATTCCGGCCAAGGTCAGCTTCGTGGCGGCCGAGGCGCAGTTCACGCCGAAATTCGTCGAGACTAAGACCGAGCGCGAGAAGCTCACCTATCGTATCAAGGTGGCGATCGACCATGATCTCCTGGTGAAGTACCGCGATTATGTGAAGGCGGGCCTCACCGGCAACGCCTATCTCAAGGTCGATGGCAACGCTCAATGGCCGGCCAACCTTCAACCCCATCTGCCGCCGCCCTCGAACGGGGCAGCGCAAGCGGGCAGCACCAATCCGTGAGTGAAGGATCGCCCCTGCCTGCGGTCCGGCTGAGCGGCGTCCATCACCGCAATAACCGGCACTTCGCGCTGCAGGAAATCGGCTTTGCCATTCCCGCCGGCGGTACGGCGGCGATCATCGGGCCGGACGGTGTCGGCAAATCGACGCTCCTCTCCCTAATTGCCGGTACGCGGCGGATACAGCAGGGCGCGATCGAGGTGCTGG
>CAZUAL010000249.1:1891-6124 GCA_964618305.1 uncultured Dongia sp.
CCGCAGGGGTTGGGCAAGAACCTCTATCCCACACTTTCCGTCGCCGAGAATATCGACTTCTTCGCCGGTCTCTACGGCCTCTATGGCGCGGCGGCGAAAGCGCGGCGCACGCGCCTCCTCAAGGCGACCGGACTCGATCCCTTTCCGGACCGGCCGGCCGGCAAGCTGTCGGGCGGCATGAAGCAGAAGCTCGGTCTCTGCTGCGCGCTCATCCATGACCCCGATCTCCTCATTCTCGACGAGCCGACGACCGGCGTCGATCCCTTGTCGCGCCGGCAATTCTGGCACCTCATCGACGAGATCCGCGCCGAGCGGCCGGGTCTCACACTCATCACCGCCACCGCCTATATGGAAGAGGCCGCGCGTTTCGATCAGCTCGTCGCCATCGATGACGGGCGTCTTCTCGCCGTTGGCCCCGTCGCCGACGTGCTGCGCTCGGCCAACGCGGCAAGCCTTGAAGAAGCGTTCGTCACGCTGCGTCGACGCAATGGCGCAGAGCAGGCGATCGAAGTGCCGTCCCCGGCGAAACTGGCGCCGCGCCCGCATCATGACGGGCCGCCGGCGATGGAGGCGAGCGAGCTTACCTGCCGGTTCGGCGATTTCGTGGCGGTCGACCGCGTCAGCTTCCGCATCGAGACGGGCGAGATTTTCGGTTTTCTGGGTTCCAACGGCTGCGGCAAGACGACAACGATGAAGATGCTGACCGGTCTGCTGCCGGCGAGCGGCGGCACGGCAAGTCTGCTCGGCCAGCCGGTCGCGGCGCAGGATCCGCAATCGCGCCTCAATATCGGCTACATGTCGCAGAGCTTCTCGCTTTACGAGGAGCTCACCGTCAAAGCCAATCTCGATCTCCATGCCCGCCTCTACCAAGTGCCGCGCGCCGACCTTGCCGCGCGCATCGAGGATGCGATGCGGCGCTTCGATCTCGTCGGCATCGCCGACCGCCTGCCCCGCGAATTGTCGCTGGGGCAGCGCCAGCGCCTGCAGCTGGCGGCGGCCTGCCTGCACAGGCCCAAGGTGTTGATCCTCGATGAGCCCACCTCGGGTGTCGATCCGGAGGCGCGGGAGACCTTCTGGCGTCAGATCGGCCTGCTCTCGCGCGAGGAAGGGATTACGATCTTCGTCTCCACGCACTTCATGAACGAGGCGGCGCGCTGCGACCGCATCTCCTTCATGCATCGCGGGCGTACTCTCGCGGTGGGGGAACCGGCAGCACTTGCGGCCCAGTACGGCGAGGGTGATCTGGAGACGGCTTTCGTCAAGCTCATTGAAGCGGATGAGGGCGTGACGGAGGCGGTGACCGCCCCGGCGCCGATGCCGGAGGATGCCGAACCCGTGACGCCGACCGCCAATGCGCTCCGCCGCATCCTGGTTTTCGCCAGGCGCGAGACGCTGGAACTCCGGCGCGACACGGTGCGCCTCACCTTCGCGCTGCTGGCGCCGCTCTTCCTCATGGTCTGCTTCGGCTTCGGCATGTCGTTCGATGTCGAGAATCTGCGCTATGCGGTTCTGGACCGCGACCGATCGCTCGAAAGCCGCACGCTGATGGAAGGTTTCGGCGGTTCACCCTATTTCACGGAGACGCCGCCCATCGAGGATTTCAACGCGCTCGACCAGCGCCTCAAATCGGGCGACATTCAGGTGGCGATCGAAGTGCCGCCCGATTTCGGCCGCGACCTGCTGCAGGGCAGGCGACCCCAGCTCGGCGTCTTCGTTGACGGCAGCTTTCCCTTCCGGGGCGAGACGACGCGCGGCTATGTACAGGGCATCGCGCTCAAGCAGGCGATGGAGCGTGCGCGCCAGACGATCGGCAAGTTTCCCGATCCCACGCCTTACGATCTGGAGCCGCGCTTCCGCTACAATCAGGATTTCAAGAGCGTCGTCTCGATCGTGCCCGGCATCATGATGCTGCTGCTGGTCCTCATCCCGGCGATGCTGACCGCCCTCGGCGTCGTGCGCGAGAAGGAGCTCGGCACCATCGCCAACCTTTATGCCTCGCCCGCCGGGATCGGCGAATATCTCATCGGCAAGCAGCTGCCCTATATCGGCATCGGCTGCATCGCCTTCACGCTGATGGCGCTCCTCGCCATTCCGATCTTCGGCGTCTATCCCAAGGGCAGCCTGCTCGCTCTCGCCCTTGCCGTGCCGCTCTATCAGGCGGCGACGACGGGTTTCGGCCTGCTCATTTCCGCCTTCTGTTCCAGCCAGGTCGCGGCCTTGTTCGCGGCGGCGATCCTTTCCGTCATCCCGGCCGTCAATTTTTCCGGGCTCCTATATCCGGCGGCAACGCTTGAAGGGGCCGCCAAATGGATCGGCTTCTTCTTCCCGGCCTCCTGGTATCAGACGGTGAGCCTGGGTGTCTTCACCAAGGGCCTGGGCTTTACGGACTTCACCAAGGAATATCTGGCGCTCGCCCTCTTCGGGATTGGCTTCCTCGTCCTGGCGCGGCTCTGCGTCTCGAAGCAGGAGCGCTGACGATGCAAGCGCGTTCGCTCTCCCGCTGGTTCATCAATGTCTATCGCCTTGGCCTGAAGGAGATGATGGCGCTGATGCGCGATCCTGTCCTGCTCGGGCTCATGATCTTCTCCTTCACCTTCTCGATCTATTCGGTCGCCAACGGCGTGCAGACCGAGGTGCACAATGCCGCGATCGCGGTCGTCGATGGCGATGGATCGCAGCTCTCGCGCCGCATCATCTCGGCCCTGCAGCCACCTTATTTCCTCTCACCCCAGCTCATCGACCGGACGGCGGTGGACAATGGGCTTGACCGTGGGCTTTTCACCTTCGTCCTCGATCTGCCGCCGGGCTTCGAGGCCGACATTGACGCAGGCCGCAATCCGACGATCGGGCTGGCGGTCGATGCGACAGCCATGACCCAGGCAGGTGTCGGCACGACCTACATCACCAACATCATCGACCGCGAGATCACGGCGCATCTCGGCCAGCGCGGCACGGCCTTTCAGGTGCCGGTCGAGGTCGTGATCCGCGCCTATTACAATCCCAATCTCGATTCCGCCCGCTTCATGTCGGTGATGCAGGTGGTCGAGAACGTGACCATCCTGTCGATCATCCTGGTCGGGGCCGCTGTCATCCGGGAACGCGAGCGGGGCACCATCGAGCATCTTCTGGTGATGCCGGTGACGGCGAGCGAGATCGCCGTCGCCAAGATCTGGGCCAATGGCCTCATCATCCTCATTTCCGTGGCGCTCTCGCTCCATTACGTGGTGCAGCAGCTGCTCGGCGTACCGATTCACGGCTCGATCCCGCTCTTCCTTGCCGCGGCGGCGATCTATCTCTTTGCCACGACGGCGATGGGCGTGCTGCTCGCGACCGTCGCCAATTCCATGCCGCAATTCGCGATGATGGCGATACCCTGCTTCGTCGTGATGAATCTTCTGTCCGGGGCCACGACGCCGATGGAATCGATGCCGGTCTTCTTCCAGATCGTCATGAAGGCGTTGCCGTCGACGCATTTCGTCGCCGCATCGCAGGCGGCCCTCTATCGCGGGGCCGGCGTCGATATCATCTGGCCGCAGATGTCGCTGATGGGTATCCAGGGCGCCTTGTTCCTCGCCCTGGCATTGTCCCGCTTCCGAGCGATGCTGGCGCGGCAGGGTTGAGGCTCACTTCCGCCGGTTCTTCTTGTCCTTGAAGCGTGGGGCGACACCGGGTCTGCCGGCGGTGGAGCGGGCGCGCGGCCGATCGGGCAAGGGCTTGCCCGCCGCATCGAGACCGCCCTTGATGCCGCCGAGCGTCGTCGGGATCTCGAGATCAAGACTCTCCAGGCGCTTGATCTCGTCCCGGAAGCGGGCCGCTTCCTCGAATTCGAGATTGCCGGCGGCCTCGCGCATCTTCTTCTCGAGCTCGGCGATGGTCGATTTCAGATTGTGGCCGAGCAGGTGCTTGTCGCCGAGCACGCCGGTATCGACCGTCACATGGTCGGATTCATAGACCGATTCCATGATGTCGCTGATGTTCTTGCGGACCGATTCCGGCGTGATGCCGTTGGCGGCGTTATAGGCCTGCTGCTTCTCGCGGCGCCGGTTGGTCTCGGCAAGCGCGTATTCCAGACTGTCGGTCATCCTGTCGGCATAGAGCAGCACGCGGCCTTCCACATTGCGCGCGGCGCGGCCGATCGTCTGCACCAGGCTGGTGCGCGAACGCAGGAAGCCTTCCTTGTCGGCATCGAGAATGCACACCAGCGCGCATTCCGGGATGTCGAGGCCTTCGCGC
>CAZUAL010000250.1:0-6081 GCA_964618305.1 uncultured Dongia sp.
GCCTTCAGCCAGTCGTCGTTGAAGCGGGGACGTTCGACCAGGGCGATGACGCCCCGGCTGCGCGGCAGCCGGGGCGTCCTGATCCGGTCGGGACCGTGGTCCCGACTTCTTTTAGTCGGCCGAGACGTAGTTGACGTTCCAGCCCGCGTTCTGCAGATCCTGGATCGAGGACCAGCCCTGGTTTTGGACACCGTCGAGTTCGACCGTCGAAGTGCCGAAAGCGATCACGACATCGCCATCGGCGCTCGTGTTGACGAACACCTCAGGAGAGCCGTTGCCATAGGGGTCGAGCAGGTCGAGCGCATCCTGGAGCGGGTCGAAATCAGTGACGATGTCATGGCCGTTCACCGCGTCGACTTGCCAGTGGAACGTGTCGGCGCCGGCGCCGCCCGTGACGACGTCATTGTAACTGCCGGCACCGGCATGGATATGGTCGTTGCCGTTGCCGCCGTCGATGATGTTGGCGCCAGTGCCGCCGAAGAGGATGTCGTCGCCCTCGCCGCCGAAGATCGTGTCGTTGCCGGCGCCGCCCCAGATATTGTCGTTGCCGGCACCGCCCTTGATCAGGTTGGCGGCGTCGTTGCCGTCAATGTCGTCGTCGAAGTTCGAGCCGATCAGATCTTCGATTTCGCTCACCTGGTCGTTGCCGCCATAGGTGCTGCCGTTCATCTGGATGTAGACGCCATGGGACGAGGTCGAATAGTCGACCGTGTCGTGGCCGTAACCACCGAACATCTTGTCGTAGCCCTCGCCGCCGACGAAGTAATCGTCACCATTGCCGCCGAACATGGTGTCGTTGCCGTCGCCGCCGAAGAGCTTGTCGTTGCCTTCACCGCCATCGAGCTGGTCATTGCCGATCCCACCGTCGAGGAGGTCGTTGCCGCCCAGGCCGTTCAGCGTGTCGTTGCCGCCATTGCCATAGATGGCGTTGGCATGGGACTCGCCGTCGAGCACGTTCGAGGCGTCGCTGCCCTGGGTCGTGCTGTAATATTGCTGGCGGTAGACCTGATACTGATAGAGCGCGCTGTCGAGCGCGTTGAGGTTCATCAGGCGTTTGGTCGGATCTTCAAGCATGGCTTGGCCCTCGAATTCGGTTGCTGCGGGATCGCATTGACCGGTAGTCGAAGGGAATGCGGGCGTGGTTCGCCCGCTTTGGCCCGACTGTGACCTGGCTCACCCACCGGAGTGGGAAATGGCGCGGAAATGCTCGGATTCTTGAAGGTGCGGCGGAAAAGGTTGTGTCCGGCACCGGGGGAGAACACCCCCGACGGATGGACCGGAAGGGGATCCGGGGACCATCCGTCGTTAGCGGTCGATGCCGCTCGGGGAGCCTCTCTGAGGAGAGAGCTGGTGGGTGGCAGGCGACCGCTTCAGGCCGCCTTCATCACCTGATGCAAACGTTCGGTCGCAGCCTGCTCATCCATGCCTTCGATGGCGGCAAGCTCGCGCACCAGCCGGTCCAGCGCCGCCTGATAGATCTGGCGCTCGCTGTAGGACTGATCCGGCTGGTCGGCATTGCGATGGAGATCGCGCACGACCTCGGCGATCGAAACCGGGTCGCCGGAATTGATCTTGGCTTCATATTCCTGGGCGCGGCGCGACCACATGGCGCGCTTCACGCGGGAACGGCCCTTCAGGGTCTGCAGCGCGGTCTCCATGACCTTCTTGCTGGAGAGCTTCCTGAGGCCGGAATTCTTCGCCTTGGCGACCGGCACGCGCAGGGTCATGCGGTCCTTGTCGAAAAGGATGATGATGACCTGCAGCGAGTGGCCGGAGATCTCCTGGCTCTCGATTCCCATGACCTTGCCCACGCCATGGGTTGGATAGACGACGAAATCGCCCTTCTTGAAACCCAGGTCCTTGTCCTTGGCGGCTACTGTCTTTTTCGCTTTCTCGACCACTATCAGCTCCATCTCATCCGATCTCGTCACACTCAAATCCGGTCTGCCGCTCTGCCCGCCGCCCGTTGCCGGACTTTGGGGTTTCTCACCATGCCCGGCTCCACAAAAGAAGGAGCGGGTCATGTTCAGGACAACGACCTCATAATCTGAGGATGTTGCTCCCCTCGCCGTCGCCTCTGTCGAACTGGCCCGCCGATCCGAAGATCGCCACGCCGCCCGACTTGATCCCGACAGGTCCTTCTTCCGGGACCCAAAAACGTCACGATCGCTGACTCAAAGCCGCAACAAACCTTTCCCGGTTCCTTGCAGATTCCGAGTCTGGTTCGCTGTTAACTTTTAGGCTTGGACGGTCCCGAAAAGATTAATCTTTCCAATGGATTCCGCCCCAACGACCTGTGGGAGTTTTATAGCAAAAATCGCGCTGGAATTCAAGGAAAGGCAGTTATGCGCTGCACGCAGTGACATTAACCACCGGGTGTAGCGGCCCCCCCGCAGCGGGTCGCTAAATCTGGAATCGGCAGTTCACAGGGAAATGAGTTTAGGAAAAATTTCCCCGGAACCTAAATAGAACAGAGGCTTAGGCCTTGCCGGGGTTCGGGTCGAAGAACTTCTCGAACTTGCCTTCGACGCCCTTCCAGGAATCGGCATCCTCCGGGGCATCGCCCTTGCGGGTGATATTGGGCCACTGGGCGGCATACTGGCGATTGAGTTCCAGCCACTTTTCGGTCCCGGCTTCCGAGTCGGGCAGGATGGCGTCAGCGGGGCATTCTGGTTCGCACACGCCGCAATCGATGCACTCGTCGGGGTGAATCACCAGCATGTTGGCGCCGACATAGAAGCAATCGACCGGGCAGACCTCGACGCAATCCATGTACTTGCACTTGATGCACCCTTCGGTGACGACATAGGCCATAGCGACGGCTCCTGCTGGCGAATTCGGCTCATTTTGCGTGGTGGGCTAGCTAGCATAGCCCACAAGGGCACGCAACTGCGCCCACCGGCGCAGGCGTGGCGTGGGGTTATCGCGCCGAAAGGCCCTGATATCGAAGGGCTTTCATTCCTCGGAATCCTCCCCCATCAGCTCATCGAGGGCGCGGCGATCGCGCTTGGTGGGCCGCCCGCTGCCGGGATCGCGCTGCGGCGGCTGGCCGGCTTCCGATGGATCGTTCCTGGGCGGCCTCGGCGGCGGTGGCGACAAATCCTCGTATAGCGACTGCGCCTCGGGCGCCGGTCCCCGCCGCGTGCCGGGGGCGAGGATCTTGATGACGCGGATATGTGGCCCCAACGGGAAGGTCAGCACATCGCCCGCCTTGATCTGCTGGTGCGCCTTGGCGATGAGCTGGCCGTTGAGACGCAACCGGCCGCTCGTCACCAGAGCGGTGGCCAGCGAGCGGCTTTTGAGGAAGCGGGCGAACCACAGCCATTTGTCGATGCGCTGCGTCTCGCTCATGAGGTCTCGCCCTCAGGTGCCGCCGGTACACCCGGCTTGCGGCCGCGCGGGCGGCGCCGCTTCCGCCGCGGTGCCGCGTTCCGGGCGATCAGCCGGTCATGGAGCCCAGCCAGCGCCGCGAAGGGCGAATTGGGGTCGATCTTCGGCTCGGGGCGCGGCAGCTTCGGCGCGCCACTGCCCTTGCCCGGTTTGCCGCGCTTGGGGCGTGACGGTGCGCGCACGCCGCCCGGCAGGGTGGCCCGCAGGCCCAGCTGGCGCATCGTGTGGCCCAGCTCCTCGACGCTCATGTTGAACTTCGCCGCGTTGGCCTCGTCGGCGGAGAGGGTCTTTTCATGTGCCGCATTGCGCAGCCCGAGCGCCAGCCGCTCCAGCTCGCCGAAGGGATAGGATTTGCCGGCGACGACGCGCTTGCCCAAGGCCATCTGCCAGGCTTCAAGGCTGGCGGCATCGAGGCGCGCCGGATCTGGCTTCCCATCCGCATCAAGGGCCAGTCGTTGCCAGAGGGCCGAAAGGAGGCCGAGCAGACGTCGCTGCCGCTTATCGTCGAGCCGGCCCATCCAGACGGTGACGGCGCCGATGCGCACGCCGAGTGCCGCCAGCGCCTTGCGATCCTCGGCGGTGAGCGCCGAAAGCTGCGTGCGCACATTCTCGCGGTTGAGCGCGCCCAACCCTTCGCCTAGCTGATAGGCAAGGCCACGCGCGGCTGGCTCCAGCTTGGCGCCCTGGGCTGCGAAGAGCGGCTTCAGGCGGTGGCGCAGCTGCCGCTCCAGCCAGTGCCGCAGGCGCTGTTCGATCGCCTGGCGCTGGCGCCCGTCAATGAGGTCGATGGGCTTCAATTCGATCATCGGGCGCAAGGGCATGTCGCCGCGCGCAAGCCGCGCCAGCGGATGGTCGCGCCAGGTGACGGCGCCTGTGGCCGACAGCTTGAAATCGCCGTCGGGCGAAGCGACGAGGTCGCTCACGCGCTGACGCATGGCGGGGCCGAGGACGCGCCGCGCCGCCGCGAGGAGCGGCCGTGCTTCTTCCGCATTGGCATCGACGGCGGGATAGAAGTCGAGGCCCTTCAATTGTCCCACTTCATGGCCTTCGACCGTGACGCCGCCATCCTCGCCGAAAACAGCGTCAAGCTTCGCCCCTTCCATCATGCGGCGGTGGAGGGCGGCATGACGGCGGTCGACGAAGCGTTGCGTTAGGGCCTCATGGAGCGCGTCGGAAAGCCGGTCTTCGATTTCCTGCGCCCGTGCCTGCCAGTGCGGCGCGTCGGACAGCCATTCGCCCCGCTGGGCGATGTAGGAGAAGGTGCGGATATGGGCGATGCGCTGAGTGAGATGGTCGATATCGCCATCGACGCGGTCGAGGCGGCTCATCTGGTCGGCGATCCAGTCGGTCGGTATCCGGCCGAGCGCCAGCCCGCCTGCCGTGAGATGGCGGAATATCTGCCCGAGGAGCCGGAGATGCGCGTCCGTCATCAGCTTGCGGAAGTCGGGGATCTGGCAGACTTCCCAAAGGAGGGCGACGCGGCCCTTGCCCTGCGCCAGCGCGCGGATTTCGTCGTCGCGGGCGAGTGCTGCCAGCGACTGATGGTCGATCGCCTCCTGCTGGCGCACCAGGCCCGGATGCGGCGGCCTTGCATCGAGGCTTTTCAGGAGGCCGTCGATGCTGCGGAAGTCGAGCTCGGCATTGCGCCACATCAGGAAATGGATCGGATCGACACGGTGGTTCTCGACCGCGTCGATAAGGTCCGGGTCCATCGGCCCCACATCCGCTGTCGTGCCGAAGGTGCCGTCGGTCATGTGCCGCCCAGCGCGGCCCGCGATCTGCCCGATCTCGGCGCGGGTGAGGGCGCGCATGTGCCGGCCGTCGAACTTCTTCAGGGCCGCGAAGGCGACATGCCCCACATTCATGTTGAGGCCCATGCCGATGGCATCGGTCGCCACCAGATAGTCGACCTCGCCCGCTTGATAGAGTTCCACCTGCGCGTTGCGTGTACGCGGGGAAAGGGCACCCATGACGATGGCGGTGCCGCCCCGTTGCCGACGGATGAGGTCGGCGATTGCATAGACATCCGCCGCCGAGAAGGCGACGACGGCCGAGCGCGGCGGCAGGCGCGTGATCTTCTTGGTACCCGCATAGGAAAGGGTGGAAAAGCGCGGCCGGTTGACGATCTCGATCCCCGGCACCAGCAGCTTGACCCAAGGTGTCGCCGCATCCGAGCCCATGAACATGGTCTCGTCGAGCCCGCGGGCGCGCAGCAGCCGGTCGGTGAAGATGTGGCCGCGTTCGATGTCGGCGGCCAGCTGGATCTCGTCGACGGCGACGAACGCGACGGGCCGGTCGAGCGGCATCGATTCGACCGTGCAGAAGAAATAACGCGCCCCGCGGGGGACAATCTTCTCCTCGCCCGTGACGAGGGCGCAAGCCTCGATACCGACCGATTTCACGGCGCGGTCGTAATTCTCGCGCGCCAGAAGGCGCAGCGGAAAGCCGATCATGCCGGAGCGATGGCCGAGCAGCCGCTCCATGGCCATATAGGTCTTGCCGGTATTGGTCGGGCCGAGGACAGCCGTCAGGCGTTGCGCACTCATGATCCATCCAGAATTGGCCCGGCGCGGGTCAGATTGCAAGGGTACAGACCCCTCACCCCAACCCCTCGCCCCGCGATAGCGGGGAGAGGGGCCTTTGTTGACCTTGGTCGCGATCGGTCTTAGATAGGCGCCATGATGAAGCTTT
>CAZUAL010000251.1:0-6050 GCA_964618305.1 uncultured Dongia sp.
GCATGAGCGTTACCATCGTTGCGGAGAAGGTGGCAAAGCCGCCGGCCGGGTTGATCGAGGCCTTCCGGGAAGCGCCGACTTGCATCATCAGCGACAATCTTGCCCGGCTCGCGGGCTCGGTCGGCCTGAAGCAGTTCCATCGCGGCGGCCGGCTGGTGGGCACCGCGTTCACGATCAAGACCCGTCCGGGCGACAATCTGGCCATCCATCGTGCGCTTGAAATGGTCGGGCCGGGCGACGTGATCGTCGTCGACGGCGGCGGCGACGAGTCGCGGGCGCTGGTCGGCGAGATCATGAAGAACATCGCGGAATGGCGCGGGGCGGCGGGCTATGTGATCGACGGCGCGATTCGCGACGTCGCGGCATTTGCCGCTTCCGACTTTCCTTGCTTTGCCCGTTCGGTGATCCACCGCGGCCCCTACAAGAGCGGGCCGGGCGAGATCAACGTGCCGGTGTCGATCGGCGGGGCCGTGATATCTCCCGGCGATATCGTGGTCGGCGACGAGGACGGCGTGGTGTCGTTCCCGCAGAGCGCAGCGTCCGCCCTGCTGGAGGCCGTCAAGGCGCAGATCGCGCGCGAGGAAGCGACCCTGCTCTCGATCCGCGAGGGTCGCTACCAGGGCAGCTACGGCAAGTCCTGATCGATCGTCACGTCAATGGCCAATGAAGGAAAAGCGATGAGCCAGCGCAGCGAATTCCACAATCTCGATAACCCCGTCGACGGCCTGCTCCGCGAGCTCGCAAGCGGCGTCTCCACGCGCATCTTCGCCGGCGAGCATGCGATGCTCTCGGTGGTGACGATCGCGCCGAATGCGCAAGGCACCCTGCATCACCACCCCGAGGAACAATGGGGCGTGCTGCTGGAAGGTTCTGCCATCCGCGTGCAGGGCGATGAGGAGATCGAGGTGAAGAAGGGCGACTTCTGGCGCACGCCCGGCAATGTCCCGCACACCATGCGCGCCGGACCGCAAGGCGCCCGCGTGCTCGACATTTTCAGCCCGCCGCGGCCGGAGTACAAGAAACCGGGCTCCGGTTTCGGCTAGAAACGCGATGAGAATGGGATCAATTGGAGGGGCATCGGAGGTCTACCTCTCCCGATGGAAGAGGTGAACTGAGACTGCGGGGCGAACCGAATCCAACATACATCTTGGTGCCGTAAACAGGCGCTGCATCTGAGGGGGATGCTGATGATTACACGACGACACGCAATTGCGGGCGCGGCGGCGATGGCCGTTGTGCCGGCACCGGTCTGGGCGCAATCCGCCACCACCACGCTGGTGGTACCTTTTCCGCCCGGCGGATCCACCGATGCGCTGGCGCGCATGCTGCAATCGCCGCTGCAAACGCGGCTTGGCCGTACCGTGATCGTCGAGAACAAGTCCGGCGCCGCCGGATCGCTCGGGGCCGCGCAGGTCGCGAAATCCGCGCCGGACGGATCGTCGTGGCTCGTCACCTTCGATTCCCACGCGGTGATCCCGACGATTCTGGAAAAGGCGCCGCTCGACGTCGAGAACGATCTCGTGCCGGTGCTGCTGGTCGGCACCGCGCCTTACGTGATCGCGGCCAATGCGGACTTGCCGTACAAGACCTTCGCCGATGTGGTCGCCGCGGCGAAAGCCAAGCCGGGCTCGGTGAAATACGCCTCCGTCGGCATCGGTACGCTCGGCCATCTCGCCATGACCCTGCTCGGCAACAAGGCCGGGGTCGATTTGCAGCATGTGCCGTATCGCGGCGGCGGTCCCGCCATGAATGACGTGCTCGGCGGCCATGTCGATCTCATTGCAGGCTCGGCGGCGCTGATCACGCCGCAGCTCGATGGCGGCAAGCTGCGGCCGATCCTGCAGCTCGGCCGCGAGCGGCTGCCGCTGCTCAAGGACACGCAAACCGCCATCGAGGCCGGCTTCCCGGATTTCGAGACGCTCGCCTGGTGGGGCGTCTTCGCACCCAAGGGTACGCCTGCCGACATCGTCGCCAAGATGGCGAAGGAAATCCGCGAGATTCTCAGCGAGCCCGCCACCTCCGCGAAGCTGCGCGAAACCCAGATGATGACGCTGATCCTCGCCGATGCGGCCGAGTTCAACACGTTCTTCGTCAAGCAGCTCAATTTCTGGGGCAAAGTCGTCCGCGACAACAACATCAAGGCCAGCGGCTGATGGCGGCCGTGCCGGAGAAGCGATGACTGCGGCACGGGAACTCAAATTTGCCGTCGGCAGCGCGGGCGAAGTCTCCGCGCTGCTGATGCGTCCGGACGGGGCGCGGGCCTGCTACGTGATGGCGCACGGCGCCGGTGCCGGTATGCGTCATGCTTCGATGGAGGCGATCGCCGCCGGTCTCGCCGTGCGCGGTATCGCGACGCTGCGCTATCAGTTTCCCTATATGGAGCAGGGCAGCAAGCGGCCGGACGCTCCGGCATTGGCACAGGCCACGGTACGCGCGGCTGTTGCGGAGGCTGCCGGGGCTTGCGCGGGATTGCCGCTGATTGCGGGAGGAAAATCCTTCGGCGGTCGCATGACGTCGCAGGCGCAGGCCCGGGCGCGGCTCGAAGGTGTGAAGGGGCTCGCCTTCTTCGGCTTCCCGCTGCATCCGGCCGGCAAGCCCTCGGCGGAACGGGCAAGGCATCTTGCGGATGTGAGCGTGCCGATGTTGTTCCTGCAGGGCACGCGCGATGCGCTGGCGGACACAGGCCTGCTCAAGCTCGTGCTGAGAGACCTCAAGGACTTGGCGATGCTTCATCTGGCCGAAGGCGCCGATCACTCGTTCCACGTTCTGAAGCGTTCGGGGCGGAACGATGGCGATGTGCTGACGGAAATTCTCGACGCCTTCGGCAACTGGATCGACAAGGTCGTCTTACGCTGAAGCGGACCCATAGATCTTGTCGCGCAGCCGGCGCATGCCTGACAGCCAGCGGTCGCGGTTGGCAGCCTTGCGCTTGACGTATTCGTCGACGGTCTGGTGCGACAGGATCAGGAAGCGCTCCTCCTCCATCGCCTCCAGCACCATGCGGGCGACTTCTTCCGGCTGCATGACGCCGTCGACCCGCGCCGCGCTCGGCCCCGGCGTGGTCATGCCGGTCTGCACCGATTGCGGACACAGCACGGAAACGCGGATGCCGCGGTCGCCATATTGAATGGCGAGGTGTTCGGCGAGCGCGACCGCCGCGCTCTTGGTGACGCCGTAGGGCATCGAGTTCAGCGAGGCGAGCAGGCCGGCCGCCGATGCGGTGCTGAGCAGGTAGCCGGAGCCGCGGGCCAGCATGCCCGGAACCAGCACCCGCGCCGCGAAGACGTGGCTCATCACATGCACGCGCCAGCTCACGTCCCAGTCGGCGTCCGAGGCGGTCTCCTGGCCCTTGCGCGACAGCCCGGCATTGGAGAAGTAGACGTCGACCGGGCCGTATTTCGACTCTGCCGCGGCGATCAGGGCCTTGACGTCCTCCTCAAGGCCGACATCGGCCGTGACTGCAAGACCGTCGATATCGCCGGCCACGGCGGCGAGCCGCTCCCGCGAGGTCTTCAGGTCCGCCACCACCACGCCGCGGGCGCCCGCCGCCGCATAGGCGCGCGCCACCGCCTCGCCGATGCCGCTTGCGCCGCCCGTGACCACGCACACCTTGCCCTTCACCTGCATGTCATCCCCCCGTGTTTTCTTTCATGGTTCGATCACGGCGCATAAAGCCCCCTGTCCCGCGCATGCTGGATGGCGAGCGCGGCCATCAGGTCCATCATCGGCGTGGAAAGTCCGGCGGCGCGGGCAAAAGCTGCCGGCGCGCGCACCAGCGCGTCGATCTCCATGGCGCGGCCGAGTTCGTAGTCCTGCAGGATCGACGGCTTGTGGTTCGGTGCCGGGCCGGTGCGGGTGATGCGTTTGACGCCCGGATAGCAGCTCTGCGCAATGGAATTGGCCTCGTCGAGCAGGCGCGGGATCACGTCTTGCAAGGCCGGATCGTCGCGCACGGCGCGTGCGGTCTGCGCGGTCAGCAGGCACAGGATCGACAGCGACATGTTGGTCAGCAGCTTGGACCAGATCGATTCCCGGATCTGCGCCACCGGGCTCGAAGCGAACTGCGCGGCCTCCAGCACCGAGCGCAGCCGCGCAATGCGCTCGCTGTTTCGATCGTCGCATTCGCCTGCGATCAGCATGTTGCGCTCGGGCGAGAGGTTCTCCACCACGCCGGGCGCGACCACTTCGTTCGAGGAAAAGATCACGCCGCCGACGATGCGCTCTGGCGGGATCGCCTTGCGCACGGCGCCGCCGGGATCGAGAAAGGCGAGATCCGGCGTCGGCGGATGATCCCCCGGCAGGCCGATATCGTACCACCAGGGAATGCCGTTCTGGGCAAAGACGATGGCCGTGTCCCCGGCGAGAAGCGGCTTCACGCCGTCGGCGAGCGCGGCAACGCCTGTCGCCTTCAAGGTGCTGATCACCACGTCCTGCGGGCCGAGATCGGCGGGCTTGTCGGAAGCCCTGACGCTTGCCTTGTATTCGTCGCCGCCCACCCGCAGCGTCAGGCCATCTTTCTGCACGGCGGCCAGATGCGGCCCGCGCATCACGCAGGAGACCTCGTTGCCGGCCCGCGCCAGCCGCAGCGCCAGATGGCTGCCGACGGCACCCGCGCCGAAAATACAGATACGCATGCGATGTCCCGTTTGCGGATGGTGCGCCAGTTTCCACATCCGGACGCGGGAGCGCAACCGGGGCATGCGGCGGACGCGGCCGGCTCCCGCAGAAAGGAATGGATCGGCGCGCGCGCTCTACGCCATAGTGCCGGCCGCTATCGATAGGGCAAAGGAAACGTTCATGTCAGCCGACCCGGTTCTGTGGAATCTCGACGCCCGCGGCGTCGCCACCGTCACGCTCAACCGTCCGGAGGTCAACAACGCCTATGACGGCGCGCTGATCCACGGGGTGCTAGCGGCCATGGACGATCTCGGCAAGAAGCCATTGCGGGTCGTGGTGCTGAAAGGCAATGGCAAGCACTTCCAGGCCGGCGCCGACCTGAAATGGATCAACGGCGTGCGGCCGCAATCGGCTGAAGCCAACGAGGCGGCTTCACAGGCCACCTTCGAGGCGGTGCAGCGTCTCAACACCTTGCCGGTGCCGACGGTGGCACTGGTGCAGGGCGGCTGTTTCGGCGGCGGCACCGGCGTCATTTCCGCCTGCGATGTGGTGATTGCCGCGGACAACGCGCTGTTCTCGATCACGGAGGTGCGCTGGGGCCTGACGGCGGCGATCATCATCCCGCAGCTTTGCGATGCCATCGGCGTGCGGCAGGTGCGCCGCTATGCGCTGACCGGCGAGCGCTTCGGCGCCGAGGAGGCCCGCCGCATCGGTCTCGTGCACGAGGTGGTGAAGCTCGCCGATCTCGATCAAGCGGGCGAAAAGGTCGTCGAGCAGTTGCTCGCCAACGGGCCGGCCGCGCTGGCCGAGACCAAGAAGCTGGCGCTGGAAAGCTCATTCGGCGGCATGGCGGTCGACGATGCCGCCTATGCGCGGCTGGTCCGCATCCACTCCGCCAAGCGCCAGACCGCCGAAGCGGCCGAGGGCCTCGCCTCCTTTGCCGAGAAGCGCGCGGGCCGATGGAGCGTGAAGGCGTAAGCTCAGCAGCCGCGGCAGATGCTGCGCAGGCTGCGATAGACGTCCGCATCGTCGCGGCGCATCTGCTGCATGGTCTCCAGCGTCCTGTCCTCGGCAGTCTTCTGTGCTTTGCGCTTTGCCGCCAGCTCCGCTTCCTGCTGTCTGTAGCAGGCTTCCCGCTCGACCTTGACGGCAATGAATCGGCAATTCTGCTCGATCGCCTGCGCGGGACAGGCGCTGGCGAGCAGCGCGAGAGCGAGCGGCAGGCGCGGCGTCATGTTCCCCCGTTGCGGGCGCCGGCAAGAAGGCCCGCTGCCGGCGAATGAATATCCTACTTCTGGCTGGCGATGAAGGCGGCGAGATCGGCGGCCGCATCGCGGCTCAGCCCGATATCGGGCATCTTCGGATGCGGGTCGAGTAGAAAGGTCGCCACTTTCGCCTCGTCGAAGCCGGGCTTTCGCGCGATGCCCGCAAAG
>CAZUAL010000252.1:0-5958 GCA_964618305.1 uncultured Dongia sp.
CCAGCCGCTCACCCCGACCCACGTCGGCACCACGCCGCAGAACGCCGCCGCCCCTTGTCCCGAGGACTGCCATCGGGTTCTGAAGGGCGACGTACTCGTCGGCCGCATCACCTCGGCGGTGAAGTCGCCGAGCCTCGGCAAGGTCGTTGGCCTCGCCTACGTCCATGGCGACGATGCGGCACCGGGTACCGAATTCACCATCAAGGTGCATGGCGGCCGGCGCATCACCGGTGTGGTCACGAAGTACCCGTTCTACGACCCAGAGAACAAGCGGCAGGAGATGTGAGATGAATGCGATCAATCCCACCGCGTGTCTGCGCCGCAGCTTCATCTACCGCGATCTTCAGAAGCTCGGCGCGCAGTTCGGGGAAGTGAATAGCGGTGCCGTTGCGCTCAATTTCGGCGGCACGCGCGAGGCTGAACTGGCGAGCGCCCGGCGCTTGGCCCTGGCCGATCTGTCGATCCTGCCGCATGCCGGCTTCAAGGGCAAGGGCACCGTCGAATGGCTGACGGCGCAAGGCCTTGCCATCGGCCCCGACAGCAACAGGGCCTATCCGCAATCGGGTGGCGAGTTGGCGGCGCGCCTGGCGCCAAGCGAGATCTTCCTGCTCGATTCATTGGCCGGAACGGGCGCGCTGATGCAGCGGCTCAATACCGCCTGGAAATGGGCGGAGGCGGCACCGCGCCCGGCGCAGGGCTATCCCTTGCCGCGCCAGGACAGCCATGGCTGGTTCATGCTGGCAGGCGAATTCGCGCCGGAGATGTTTTCCAAGATGTGCGGCGTCGATCTGCGGCGCGACCGCTTTGCCGATGGGCAGATTGCCCAGACATCACTGGCGAAGATGAGCGCCATCATCATCAGTGCCGACCGCAAGGCGGCGGACGGCAGAGTGAACGCTGCCTACCACATCCTGGCCGACATCGCCTCCGCCGAATATCTCTGGTCGTGCCTGATGGATGCCGGTGGCGAATTCGGAATACGACCGGTCGGCCTGACGGCCTTGCAAGATCTGGGTCAATGACCCGTGACGACATAGGCGGTCGCGAGATCGCCGATTTTGCCGCCGCCCGCACGATCGGCTCGGCACCGTTTCGCCTGGCGATCATCCTGGTGCCGGGCTTTGCGCTGATGTCTTTTGCCTCGGTGATCGAGCCGGCGCGCGCCGCCAACCGCATGTCGGGCCGCAAGCTCTATGAATGGAAGCTCTACGGCAGCAGCCAGGGTGGCGTCGAATCGAATAGCGGAATCGAGGTTGCCAGCAATCCCGTGGGCGATCTCGACCCGGCTGAATTCGACATGGCGATCATTTGTGCCGCGAGCCATGCCGAGACCAAGCGCTTCATGGTGGTCGAGGCGGCGATGCGGCGCCTGCATCGGGCGGGGCTTGCCATCGCCGCGGTCAGCACGGGGAGCTTCGTCCTGGCGCGGGCCGGCCTTCTTGCCGGCAGGCGCTGTACGGTCCATTGGGATTACGCGGATTCCTTCCGCGAGGCTTTTCCGGATGTCGACCTCCTCAACGATCTCTTCGTGGTCGATGGCCGCATCCTGACCTGCGCCGGTGCGACCGCGGCGCTCGACATGATGCTGGAACTGATCCAATGCCATCATGGGCGTGAACTGGCGCGCCAGATCGCCGACCAGTTCCTCCATGGCGGCATCCGCGGGGCGACCGAGGGGCAGCGCCAGGTGCTGCTGGGGGCGGCGGTGCGGAACACGGTGGTGCAGAAGGCCGTTCAGCGCATGGAACAGACGGTCGAGGAGCCGGTGTCGCCGGCGCGCCTCGCCGACGAACTGGGGGTCAGCCAGCGCCAGCTCGAGCGGCTCTCCAAGCGCTATCTCGGCTGCACCCCGGCCAAGTTCCATGCTCAGCTGCGCCTGCAGCGGGCCCGTCGCATGTTGCGCCAGACCGAGCTTTCGGTCGCCGAAACAGCCATCGCCTGCGGCTTCGTTTCGCTGTCACATTTCGCCAAAGCCTATCGGCGGCAGTTCAATGTGAGCCCCAGGCAGGACCGCCACGCCGCCTAAATGCCGCAACCGCCGCGACCTAAGGAGGCATGACGGGACAGGTTTCTGCCGCTATGCTCTTCAACCGACGCCTTGAGTCGATGGCGGGACAATTTTTCGGTGATGGAAGATGGCGCGGGAGCGCAATGAGCGAGAGACGGGCGGCAAGCGGACCGACAAGGCGGAGAAAGCGCCGGCACGGCGGGCCAAGTCGACCGCCTCGATCCTGGGGGCACCCGACAAGCTGACGCCGAGACAAGCCAAGCTCGCCGCCTCGCTGCAGCAGGATCCCCATCACGTCACCGGCAAGGGCCGCTCGCTGGAAGCCGCCATCGGCCGGGAAGTGCGCAATTTTCGGCATCAGCTGAATATGACGGTGGCGCAGCTTTCCCAGGCATCGGGCATGTCGGCCGGCATGCTCTCGAAGATCGAGAATGGCCAGACCTCGCCGTCGCTCGCCACCCTCCACGAGCTCTCGAAGGCGCTGCAGGTGCCGGTGACCTCGTTCTTCCGCGGTTTCGAGGAGGAACGTTCGGCGACTTTCGTCCAGGCGGGCCAAGGGCTCCCCATCGAGCGGCGGGGCACCCGTGCCGGGCATCAATATCAGCTTCTCGGGCACGGTTTCAGCCGCGGGCTCGCGGTCGAACCCTATCTCGTGACCTTGACCGAGAACTCCGACGTCTTCCCCATCTTCCAGCACGATGGGGTGGAGTTTCTCTATATTTTGCAAGGGGAAGTCGGCTACCGCCACGGCGACAAGCTCTATCACATGAAGCCTGGCGACAGTCTCTATTTCGATTCGGACGTGCCGCATGGGCCGGAGCAGCTGATCAAGCTGCCGATCCGCTTCCTCTCCATCATCACCTATGCCCGGGACAATGATTGAGCCGGGCTGGAATTGAAGGGCCTGGGATTGAAGTAGCCCGGGATTGAGGCGCGCTGACCGCCCCCAGGAATAGAGTTTCCTCAGAGGAAAAAAAGTTTCACAACCCTTGACAGGTGCCGCCCGCCCGGTATGTTGGGATGAGCGCGGCCCAAGGCCGCATTTTTCGGCCCCAAGGGAGATATGCGCCATGTGCGGTATCGTTGGCTTATTCCTCAAAAATCCGGCGCTGAAGCCGTCGCTGGGCAAGCATCTTGAAACCATGCTGATCGGCATGACCGACCGCGGGCCGGACAGTGCCGGCATCGCCGTCTACCACAGCCCGGTCGCCGGCAAGCGCTGCAAGATCACCCTGTTCAATGCCGACGAAGCCTATCCCTGGCGCAAGCTGGTGGGCGACATGGGTGCCGCCCTCAATGTCGAGATCGACGTCGAACAGCGCGGCAATCATGCGCTGGTGACCGCCGACACGACCGAGGCGGACGTGATCGCCTGGGTGAAGGCGGCCCATCCGGACGTGCGCATCATGGGCTATGGCAAGCTTATGGAAGTCTACAAGGACATGGGGCTGCCGGCCGAAGTGGCGCAGAAATACGGTCTTGCCCACATGCAGGGAAGCCACGCCATCGGCCACACCCGCATGGCGACCGAAAGCGCCGTGACGACGGAGCATTCGCACCCATTCACGCCGGCGCCGGACATGTGCCTGGTCCATAATGGTTCGCTCTCGAACCACAACAATCTGCGGAAATGGCTCAGGAAGCAGGGCCAGGAATTCGACACCGACAATGATTCGGAAGTGGCGGCGCGCTATTTCGCGCATCGCCTTGCCGAAGGCGCTTCGCTGAAGGAAGCGTTGGAGGCCGGCCTTGCCGATCTCGACGGCTTCTTCACCTTCACCATGGGGACCAAGGACGGTTTCGCCGTGGTGCGCGACGGCATCGCCTGTAAGCCGGCGGTCCTGGCCGAAAACGATGATTGGGTGGCGATGGCATCCGAATTCCGCAGCCTTGCCTATCTGCCGAACATCGAGAAGGCCAAGATCTGGGAACCGGCCCCCGCCACCGTCTATAGCTGGAGCCTGCACTGATCATGAACGCGTTCGACCTGACCAAGACTTCGCTGCGCGAAGTCAACCAGAAGCTCCAGTCTCTGCCGGCCGACACCAATGAGAAGGTCTGGCATCTGAATAATCTGCACGGCGAACATGCCTGCGCCGTGGGCCTCACCCAGCCGATCGAAGTGCATGTCAATGGCCATATCGGCTATTACTGCGCCGGCATGAACCAGAAGGCGACAATCGTCATTCACGGCCAGTGCGGTGTCGGTGTTGCCGAAAACATGATGTCGGGCGAAGTGCGCGTCAAAGGCACGGCCAGCTCGGCGGCCGGCGCCACCGGCCATGGCGGCCTTCTGGTGATCGAAGGCGATGCCGGCACGCGCTGCGGCATTTCCATGAAGGGCATCGACATCGTCGTCAAAGGCTCGGTCGGTGCGATGAGCGCCTTCATGGCGCAAAGCGGCGCTCTGGTCGTCTGCGGTGACGCGGGCGCCAATCTCGGCGATTCGATCTACGAAGCCCGGCTCTATGTGCAAGGCAAGGTCGAGAGCCTCGGCGCCGACTGCATCGAAAAGAAGATGACGCCGCACCATGTCGAGAAGCTCGGCCGGCTCCTGAAGAAGGCCGGCATCGACGCCGATCCGAAGAAGTTCCGGCGCTACGGCTCGAAGCGGAGCCTCTACAACTTCCATGTCGACAATGTCGATGCGTATTGAGAGGGAATAAGAGAATGTCTTCCAGCGACCACAGCCCCTTCTATACGCCGCCCCGCTTCTCCTCCACGTTCGATCGGGATTCGATCGCCCAGATCCAGCGTGCGGCAGCGACGGGCATCTACGACATCCGCGGCGGCGGCGCCAAGCGCAAGGTGCCGCATTTCGACGATCTGCTGTTCCTCGGCGCCTCGATCTCGCGCTATCCGCTCGAAGGCTACCGCGAGAAGTGCGGCACCAATGTCGTGCTCGGCACCCGCTTCGCGAAGAAGCCGATCGAGATCAAGACGCCGGTCACCATCGCCGGCATGAGCTTCGGCTCGCTTTCGGGTGCCGCCAAGGAAGCGCTGGGGCGTGGCGCCTCGGCCATGGGCACGTCGACCACCACCGGCGACGGCGGCATGACGCAGGAAGAGCGCGGCCATTCGAAGACGCTGGTCTATCAGCTGCTCCCCTCGCGCTACGGCATGAACCCCGATGATCTCCGCAAGGCCGATGCGATCGAGGTCGTCGTCGGGCAGGGAGCGAAGCCCGGCGGCGGCGGCATGCTGCTGGGGCAGAAGATCACCGAGCGCGTCGCCAAGATGCGCGACTTGCCGATCGGCATCGATCAGCGCTCCGCCTGCCGGCACCCCGATTGGACCGGCCCTGACGATCTCGCCATCAAGATCACGGAATTGCGCGAGATCACCAGTTGGGAAAAGCCGATCTATGTGAAGGTCGGTGCGACGCGCCCCTATTACGACACGGCTCTGGCCGTGAAGTCCGGCGCCGATGTCGTCGTGCTCGACGGCATGCAGGGCGGTACGGCCGCGACGCAGGAAGTCTTCATCGAGCATGTGGGACTGCCGATTCTCGCCGCCATTCGGCCGGCGGTGCAGGCGCTGCAGGATCTCGACATGCACCGCAAGGTGCAGCTCATCGTTTCCGGCGGCATCCGCAACGGTGCCGACGTGGCGAAGTGCTTGGCCTTGGGCGCCGACGCGGTGGCGATCGGCACGGCGGCCCTTATCGCGCTGGGCGACAACGCGCCTTCGCTCGAGGAAGAATATAAGCGTCTCGGCACCACCGCCGGCGCCTATGACGATTGGCACGAAGGTCGCGACCCGGCCGGCATCACCACGCAGGATCCGGCATTGGCCGCGCGCCTCGACCCGGTCAAGGCCGGGCATCGCCTGGCCAACTATCTCGCCGTGCTGACGATGGAAACGCAGATCATCGCCCGCGCCTGCGGCAAGAGCCATGTCCACAATCTGGAGCCCGACGATCTCGTGGCGCTGACCGTGGAATCGGCGGC
>CAZUAL010000253.1:0-5951 GCA_964618305.1 uncultured Dongia sp.
CCGCAGCCGCGCTTCGGCAGCGAGGCCGAGCGCGTCGTGCGCGTCGAATACCACCTGCAGGCGGCGGCGCCGGCCTTCCTGACCGAACTCAAGATCGGTGGTGAGGCGTACACGTTCCGTGAATTGCAGCCGGACCAGGACAAGCTGGAGATCTCCCATCTCGCCGGGCAGCAGGAACGGCGCGAGGAGGCGATCGGCGCCATGGGCGACCTCATCGCCTGGGCGCAATTGCGGGCCAGCGGTTGGCGCGGCGGCGCCATCATCGACGAGCTGATGCGCTGGGCAGAAAGCAAGACTTGGCGCCGCGACTCGGAGACACTGATTTCTCTCGCCATCGCGGCTGCGAGGTCGGTCGAGGCCGATTGGAGAAACTTTTCCAAGGCCAAAAAGTGAGGCAAATCCTCGACCGCGAAAAATTACCTCAAATGCTTGATATTGTTAAGATTGCTCCGAGTTGCAGAGCCGGGTATAAGCTGCAGCGAATCCTGGTGACCTTGAGCTGATCCCGGAAAGCTCCCGACAGTGATCGACGGCACCCCCACATTCCTTGTGCACGCACCCATGACGGGCCTCGGCAATCTCGCCCTGGCCCTCGCGCTTGTTGCGCTCTTCCGGCTCGCAGGCCTGCTGGGCTGGCGCGGCTATGGACGGCTGGGGCGCGCCGGAGCGGGGCTTGCACTTGGCGTTTCTCTGATGGTGGCGCTCGGCATCGCGCGTCTTGGCGTCGACCTCGGTTCTGGCGCCACGTCGGTGGACTTTGCGGATTGGCGTGCGTGGCGCGACGCCGCTTTCCTTGCCGCACCCTTCCTGCTGCCGCTCCTTGCCGCACTCAATCTCGATGGCCTTCTGGGCCGCATCGCATCGATGGCGATCGCACTTCTGGCGCCGCTCGCACTCGGCCTGCCCGGGCTCGCCGTCTCAGGGCTTGCCCTCATCCTTGGCGCCGGCCTGCCGCCGCTTCAGCGTCACTTATCCGGTCGCCTGACCGAACGGCGCTATGCTGCCTTGGGCTATTTGCCGGCCTTGCCGGCCTTGCTGGCTTTGCCGGCGCTGATCGCGCTGCCGTCGCTGCCGCTTGCCCTCAATGCGCTCGCGGTGCTGCTTTTCGGGCCGGTGCTTCTCGGCATGTGCCGCCTGCTGAGTGAGGTTGAGACGGTGCCGGAGGTGACGAAGGCAACACCGGAGGAAGAGCTCCGCGCCGCGCCGCTCATCAGCCGCACCATCGCCGATCTGCCGGAGGGTGTTGCGGTCTTTGACAGCGCCGACCGGCTCGTCGCCTGCAACGCCACCTACCGCCGCCTCAATGCGGCGATTGCCGATCTGCTGGTCATTGGCGCCACCTATGCCGATCTGGTGCGAGCCAATGTGCTGCGCGGGCAAAGCCGCGAGGAAACGGCGGTTGCCGATCCCGAAGCGGCGATCGCCGAGCATATGGCGCGGCACCGGCAGCTCCCGTGGCGGGTCGAAGTGCCGGGACCAGGCGAGAGCACCCTGCTGGTGATTGAATCGCGCACCGCCGAGGGCGGCACGCTGCGCCTGATGACCGATGTGACGGCCGTCAAGGGCCGCGAGATGCGCCTATCTGAACTGGCGCAACGCAACGAGGTTCTGGCGACCGTGGTCGCCGCCGTTTCCAGCGGCATCGTCATCTGCGACGCGACAAGGCCCGATCATCCGGTGACCTTCGTCAACGCGGCCTTCACCCGCATGACCGGCTACAAGGCGGAGGAAATCATCGGCCGCAATTGCCGCGTCCTGCAGGGCCGCGACACCGATCCGGACGTGCTCGAACGCCTGCGCCGCGCGCTCGCACAGCACCGCCCCATCACCGTTACCCTGCGCAACTATCGCAAGGACGGCCGCACTTTCTGGAATGAACTGGCGATCAGCCCCATCACCGACGATGCGGGCCGTATCCTGCAATTCGTCGGCATCATGAACGACGTGACGCAACGCATCCGCGCCGAGGAAAGCCTGCGCGAGGCAAAGAACCAGGCCGAGCTTGCCAACCGCGCCAAGTCGGAATTCCTCGCTAACGTCAGCCACGAACTGCGCACGCCCTTGAACGCCATCATCGGCTTCTCCGACGTGATGCGGATGGAGCTTTTCGGCCCGCTCGGCATGCCGCGCTACCAGGCCTATGCCCACGACATCTTCAGCAGCGGCAATCTGCTGCTCTCTCTCATCAACGACATTCTCGATCTCTCGAAGATCGAGTCGGGCAAGATGGAGCTGCATCCCGAACCGGTCTCGATCGGCGATGTCTTCGAATCCGCCCTCACCCTGATGCGCGAGCGCGCCAGGGCAGGCGGCGTCAATCTCAGGGCCGAGATTGATCCAGATCTGCCGCCGCTCTATGTCGATCTCCGCGCCACCAAGCAGATCGTCACGAACCTGGTGTCGAACGCGGTGAAGTTCACGCCGAAGGACGGTTCGGTGGAGCTCGTCGCCCGCCGCTTCGATGCGCACACGGCGGAAATCATCGTGCGGGATACCGGCATCGGCATCGCCAAGGAGCATATCTCCGAGGTGCTGAAGCCCTTCGTCCAGGTGGACGGCGCCCTGCAGCGGCGCCAGTCGGGCACCGGGCTCGGCCTGCCCATCGTCAAGCATCTGACCGATCTTTCCGGCGGCTCCCTGCAGCTTGAAAGCGAAGTGGGACAGGGCACGGTGATCACGCTGCACCTGCCGCTTTGCGACGGCAAGGTCGCACGGAGTGCCGCGGAATAGAAACTAGCGCCGTGCCGGTACCGCCGTGTGGCGCTGCGTGAGCACGATGCCGATCCCGCCCAGAATCAACAGCGATGCCAGCACCAGACGAAGGCTCAGCGCTTCGCCGATGAAGAGGATGCCGCCCAGGGCGGCGATCGCCGGGACCGACAATTGCACAGCAGCGGCGCGCGCCGCCGGCTGATGCGGCAGGACCGCGTACCAGATGACATAGCCGCAGCCGGATGCGAGAGCGCCCGAGGCAATGGCGAGGGCGATGCCGGTGAGATCCGCGTGCAGCCTTTCCGGCGCCAGCAGATACGAAATGACGCTCACCAGAAGCACCAGCGGTATGCCGAGCGTAAAGTTGACGGCGGTTGCCGACAGCGGCTCACGCTCTTTCCGGCCGAGGATCGAATAGACACCCCAGGCGATGCCGGCGATGGCCATCAGCGCCGCGCCGACCGGGTCCGGCGCCGCGAGGCCGGGTGCGAGCAGATAGAGAAGGCCGCTGATGGCGAGCAGCCATCCGGCCCAGGCCAGGCGCGAGAAATGCTCGCCACTGCGCAACGCGACGACGAACATGGAAAGCTGGACCGCGCCGAAGAGGATGAGCGCGCCGGTGCCGGCGCCAAGGCTGAGATAGGCAAAGGAAAAGCCGGCCATGTAGACAAACAGCATCGCCGCATTGGGGGCGAGGCGGGCGAAGGCCCGCCGGTCCGGCAAGGCGCGGTTCTTCAGGAGCGAAAGAAGGATGAGCGCGCCGGCACCCGACAGCATGCGCAATGATGCAAAGCTCGCGGCATCGATATGGCCGGCGCCAAGAGCGCGGCGGCAGAGCAGCGAGTTGGCGGCAAAGGCCAGCATGGCAAGAAGTGTCGCCGCCGCAATGGCGGCGCGTCGTCCAGCGGACGAATCGTCCGTCATTCCAGCAACCCCTTTCCGACCGGTACTAGGGCAAGTCTCTTGTGATGGGTGCCGTGCAGCCCAGGAATTTCGGCGCGTTCTTGGCATCAGGCGCCAGTGGGCAGACGATGGCCTCAAGTTCCACCCAATGCCGCTCGATCAGTTCAAGATGGCCCAAGGTCCGCAAGGGCCGTCGGGACTGCGCGACAAAGGCAAGAAAGGCCGCCGAATCCCGCACGACCGGATCGGTCGCATCGTGTCGCCAGACCCAACCACGCTTCAGGCCGAAGAGGCGGATATATTCTTCGCCGGCCAAACGCAGCTCGAAGCCACCCTCGACACCGGCGATGATGTAGAGGTTTTCGGCGATGTCGGCGAATTCCGTGATGTCGAAATCCTCACGTCGCGGCAACGCTTCGCCGGCCCGCCCGTGCCACCAGTTGAAGATGCGGCGCACCGGATCGGTGACGATGTCTTCCTCATGGGCCCAGCAGATCTGCCGGCCGGCCAGTCCAGGCCATTGTGGGATCGGTGGATTGGGGCGCAAGAACATCAACGCATAATGCCTTGGCCCGACGAGTGCCGCAACGAAGGTATCGGGAAGCCGAGACTTAGGTTCGGTACCGCCTGCTGCGGTCCGCTGAGATAAGCGTCGCCACCTATCTTCGGAAGGTGGCGCCGCGCGCCGGGGGATGGGGGATGGCGCGCGGCGGCCTGCCCTTCACACCGCGCCATTCGGGGGTAGGGATTGGCGCGGCTCTCGGCCTGGGCTCCTCGGTTGGCCGCGCGCGGGCACCGCCAAATACGAAGCGCCCTTCGAGGGGCATCCGGACGAATGGGCCGACCACTCGCCGGGTCGCAATGGGGCGGAAAGGGGGATGGCCTCCCGCCCCGACAGCACTCTTCACGTGCCCTGTGTCCCGTTTAGGACGGGAATGTGGCAAGAATAAGGAATTGGCCTCCCGGGCCCAACGCGGCTCCCGCACGGCCAGCCAGCTCGGCCAACTAGAAACGTAGGCCAACTTTTTGTTGGGCTAGAATGGCTAATTTCCGTCTCTGATCAGGCCGATAGCTGTATTAAATAAATGTTTGCCAAGCTTTAGGTTGGTCGATCGCCACTGCCACCGTGCGGCGCAGGCTTAGGGAAGATTTCCCTTTGGTTTTCGGGCATTTGCTTCTCGATGCCCCTCGCTGGTCGCGGCCCTTCATGGTAAATTGCGGTGAATTCGACTCGACTTACTCTTGCGCCCCGGCCACCCGATTGGGGCCCGGATATTAGGTTTTAGGTCCTGCTAGCCTAGGCAGCCGGCTCGGCAGCCGGTTGCGTGACGCAGCCACCACGCGCATGGCGCTGCATTGCGAAGCAGGGTTGCTCTGACTTGCGCCGCAAATTGGGAGTGGTTCCGTGCCTCAACTCAACAGTCTGAAGACCCGCAAGACGCTCAAGGTCGGGTCGAAGTCGTATGATTATTTCAGCCTCAAAGCGGCGGAGAAAACCCTGGGCGACCTGTCGCGCCTGCCCAATTCGATGAAGGTCCTCCTGGAGAATCTGCTGCGCTATGAAGACGGCAGCAGCGTCACGGTGAAGGATATCGAGGCGGTCAAGAAATGGCTCAAAGCCAAGCGCTCGGACCGCGAGATCGCATATCGCCCGGCCCGCGTGCTGATGCAGGATTTCACCGGCGTCCCCGCCGTGGTCGATCTCGCCGCCATGCGCGACGCGATGAAGGCCCTGGGCGGCGATCCGACGAAGATCAATCCGCTCTCGCCGGTCGATCTCGTCATCGACCATTCGGTGATGGTTGATTTCTTTGCCGGCCCGAACGCCTTCAAGAAGAACGTCGAACTCGAATATGAGCGCAACGGCGAGCGCTATGAGTTCCTGCGCTGGGGCTCGACCGCTTTCGACAATTTCCGCGTCGTCCCGCCGGGAACCGGCATCTGCCACCAGGTCAATACCGAGAACCTCGCCCAAGTCGTCTGGACGATGAAGGAACCGGCGACCACGGTCAAAGGCAAGAAGGTCCCGGCCAAGACGATCGCCTATCCCGACACGCTGGTCGGCACCGACAGCCACACCACGATGGTGAACGGCCTCGCGGTCCTCGGCTGGGGTGTGGGCGGCATCGAAGCGGAAGCGGCGATGCTGGGCCAGCCCATATCGATGCTCATTCCCGAAGTCATCGGCTTCAAGCTCACCGGTAAGCTCAAGGAAGGCACGACGGCGACGGATCTCGTCCTCACCGTCACGCAAATGCTGCGCAAAAAAGGTGTGGTCAACAAGTTCGTCGAATTCTATGGCCCTGGCCTTGACGAATTGGCGCTCCCGGACCGCG
>CAZUAL010000254.1:0-5926 GCA_964618305.1 uncultured Dongia sp.
TGGGCGAGCAGCCAGCGCTTGCGGTGCAGGCCGCCGCCATAGCCGGTGAGCGATCCGTCGCTGCCGATGACACGGTGGCAGGGAATGACGATGCTGACCGGATTGGCGCCATTGGCGAGGCCGGCCGCGCGCACGGCGCTGGGGCGCCCGATGCGGCCGGCAAGCTCGGCATAGCTGATTGTTTTCCCGGCCGGAATGCGGCGGAGTTCCCGCCAGACGTGCTGCTGGAAAACAGTGCCGCCCGTTTCGACGGCAAGTGGTTTGATGGCGGAAAGATCGCCGGCGAAGTAGGCTTTGAGCGCCTTGGCAAGGCCGCCCGGGTCTTTCCGTGCCTGCAGGATGAAGCCGCGCTTGCCGCAATAGCGACGCAGCAATTCCATCATCCGCGCCTCGTGATCGGTCCAGTCGATCGCGCGCAGGCGATTGTCGGTGTCCGCCACCAGCACCAGCTCGCCAATCGGCGTCGCCAGCCGGTCGATATTGAGCGCAAGCGGAGTGGCCATTGGAATGATCAGGCTTCCGGCCTGGCGGTGAGCGCTGCCTCGTCGGCGGCCCAGAGATGCTGGGCGGCATAGGCGCGCCAGGGCCGCCAGGTTTCGGCGCGCGCCAGCAGCGCCTGTGGAGTCGGCCGGGTGCCGCCGGGCATGGTCGCGCCGCGCAGGATGCCGATGTCGCTCGCCGGAAAAGCATCGGGTTCGCGCAGCACGCGGAGGGCGATGTAATGCGCCGACCAGTCGCCGATGCCCTTGATGGCGCGGAGCCGCGCGACACTCGCCTCAATGGTGCCGGCGGCGCGGAAGAGGTCGGGATCGTGGCGCGCGGCTTCGGCCATGGCGCGCAGCGTCTCGCGCCGGGCGCCCGGCATGCCGAGGCTGGAAAGGTCGGCCTCGGCGATCGCGTCGGGTGTCGGAAAGGCATGTGTCAGCGGCGCGCCGGCCGGCACCTTCTCGCCGCAGAGGGCCACGAGTTTTGCCGCGAGTTGGCGCGCGGCACCGATCGTCACCTGCTGGCCGAGAATGGCGCGGATCGCCAGCTCGAACCCGTCCCAGCCGCCGGGTGCCCGCAATCCGGGCCGCGCCGCGACGAGGGGGGCGAGCGCCGCATCCTGTGCCAGGAAGGCGCTGATGCGCGCAATATCGGCATCGAGATCGAAGACGCGCCGGATGCGGGCGATGACCCGCGGCAGCACGGAGAGGTCGGCTGCATGGATCGAGGCGGCAAGGCTTTCGCGCGCGGCATCATGGGCGATGTCGATCCAGCCCATCCGCCCGTCGATGGCGAAACTGCGCCGGTATGAATTGCCCGTGACTTCCTCGATCCCCGGAATGGCACGGGCGGCGAAGAAGCGCTGGATCGTCGGCCAGTCATAGGGCGGGCGGTAGCGCAGGCGGACTGTGACACCTTCCGTTGCCGATGCGATCTCGCTCGCCTTTTTGGGCCGAAGCTCGCTGGGTGCGCGGCCATAGAGCTTGCGGAAAAGCTCGTTGAAGCGGCGCAGGCTGCCGAAGCCGGCGGCCATGGCGACGTCGGCCATGGAAAGACGCGTTTCATGAATGAGCTGCTTGGCGAGATGCACGCGGCGGGTCTGGGCAACGGCGATGGGCGAGGCGCCGAGATGCTCCTGAAACAGGCGGCGCAGATGCCGCTCGCCGAGGCCAAGGCGCGCTGCCAGCCGGTCGACACTTGGTCCCTCGCCATCGAGGGCACCTTCGGCGATGAGGGCGAGGGCGCGGCGCACGGAACTGGCGGTCCCCGACCAGGCGCCGGTTTCCGGTGCGCTTTCCGGACGGCAGCGCAGGCACGGGCGGAAGCCCGCTTCCTGTGCCGCGGCGGCGCTGGGGAAGAAGCGGCAATTGGCGAATTTCGGGCTCGGCGCCGGGCAGATAGGACGGCAATAGATGCCGGTCGAGGTGACGCCGACGAAGACGTGTCCGTCAAAACGCGCGTCGCGCGCCTTGAAGGCGCGGTAACAGGCGGCGGGGTCGAGATCCGTCAGGGTCTCGGGAAGCGTGTCGCCTGCTGGCTGTTCATGGTTGCTGAGAAGCTGATCCATGACGCGATCATGCCAGCGCGGCCGGGTCGCCGCTCGCGGTTTTCGGACATGGTCCTCATGCCCCGGCGGCAAGGCGCGGCACCTGGCGGTTCAAGAATGCTCCGGGGCCACGCCGGGCGGCACTTTGCGCACTCGCTCGCGGTAGGAAATGTAGATGGCGCAGGCAATGAGGATGCCGACGCCGACGAAGGTCCAGCGGTCGGGGAAATCGCCGAAGAAATACCAGCCCGCCGTTACGGCCATGATCATCTCGGCATAGGCGAAGGGGGCGAGGAGCGACGCCTCGGCATGGTCATAGGCCGTGACGATGAGGAAATGGCCAAAGGTCGCGATCGCCGCCATCAGCACGAAGAGCCCGGCCTGCGCCAGCGTCGGCGTCTGCCAGAAGAAGATGACGGCGACACTCATCAGCACGGCGCCGGCGACATTGGTGTGGAAGGTCGTGACCATCGCGTGCGTGCGGCCCGACATTTTGCGGGTGAGCAGCATGTAGAGGGCAAGACTGAAGCCGGAGACAAGCGCCATGATCATTCCCGGATTGAAGGTCTGGAAGCCGGGGCGGATGATGATGAGCGTGCCGATGAAGCCGATGACGACCGCCATCCAGCGGCGGATGCCGACCTTCTCACCCAGGATGAAGGGCGAGAGCAGGGTGATGATGAGCGGCTGCACAAAGAAGATCGCCAGCGTATCGGCAATCGGCAGGAATTTGAGCGCCCAGAAGAAGAAAAACGTGGCGCCGCACAGGAAGAGGCCGCGGAACGTGTGCATGACCGGCGGGTCGGGCGCGAGGCCGCGCCAGCCCACAATGCGCCAGGCAATGGGCAGGGTGAGCAACATGCCGAAGAAAAGACGCGCCCAGACGATCTCGACAATGGGCACACCCATTTGCCCCAGGAGTTTCGCGCAGACATCGAGAAAGGGCAGGATCGCCATGGCGGCGAGCATCAGCGCGATGCCGATGAGAGGGTTTTGTTCAGGTTTCGCCTTCGACATGATGTGTCCTGATTGCCGGCGGCGCAGAATAGCTGGGCCGGCACCGCGCGAACACCCCCTAGAAAACGTCTTCGAAAGTGGGCTTCTGCTCGACCAGAACAGCTGGTAAGTGCAAGGCCATCACCGCACTGATCCAGAAACCGAGCAAGACCGTGCAGATCACGCCATTGCCAGATGTGGCGAGAAGTACCGCCTTGCCGAGATCGTGCTGGTCAACGAGCCCCCATTCCATTTCATGGAGTGCATAGGCAACGAGATCGAATATCTTCAGGACAAGGTAAGGTGCTCCAAGAAGGAAACACAGGAATCGCGGCGCCAAACCGCGGCTTGCCCGCCAGGCGCGCCGCAACGAATACCGCCATCCTGATTTCAGGACGATCGTGGGCCAGATTGCCAAGCGCAGGAACAGCCAGGTGATCGGCAAGGACAGGGCGGCGACGAGCAGGAATTGGTGCCATGACAGTTTGTCGAGCAATACCAGGTCGGGCTTGTCGCTATCGAGCAGGTAAGTCCAGCCTTTGATCAGGACCACTTCGAGATCAGCCAGAAAGATGGTGAGGAAGATGGGCAGGGAGATGGTTGGAACAAGGAAGTTTGCGCCCGTGAACAGTGCAAGGCGGCGCCAGTGATGCCACGCTGATACTGTGGTTTGCGATGCGTGGAGTTCCTTGGTGAGGAGAAGCTCCCAGAGGCCGAGGCTCGCGACGAATGTTGCGGCCGCTGCCGTCCAGACGGCGAGTCCCAGCCAGCCGAGATCATCGAATACGACAGTGGGGAGCCGCATGCCGATCGTCGCATAGTCGGCGGGCACGCCGAATATGCTGCTGCCTTCACTCCAGAAGGCGGCAACCAAGAGAACGGTCGATGAGAACAAGGCAAGCGGCACGGCGAAGCGCCCATGACTGAACGGCGAGAGCATGGCGACGAGAAGGATTTCCACCGGACCATAGAGGGACATGCGGGAGAATGTACTTTCTTGTGTTCTGGCCGATCGGAGACGTGACGCGCGAAAAACGGGAATGCGCGCGCCTTCGACGCGGCCCTGCAAAAGGGACGCGGAATGTACAGCCAATGATTAATCTATTGCCACAGCGAACAACTTAAGATAACAGAAGTTGCTCTTATGTTCTAGTTCGGGATTCCCATGCTGACCAATCATCGTCGCCTCTTCGTTGTTTTCGGCGCTCTTCTCACGATTCTTGCGCCTCTCCCGGCCGTGGGAGAGGAACTGGCTTTCGATATCCGGGTGCTCAACGCGACCGAGGTCGATCTTTCCGGCGCGATCGGCAAGGGCATCGCCGCCGAGTTCAGCAAAGTGCCGGAGGCCAATCCCGGGCTTCGCGTGGTGCATGTGAATGTCGGCCGCGGCGGCTATGTGAGGGAAGCCTGGGCGATTGCCGACCTGATCGCGGGCCGGCAGATGGATACCTTTGTGCCGCAGCCCTGTGCTGGTGCCTGCACCATCGTGGTCTCCGGTGGTGTGCATCGCTATTTGGGCAGGGGCGCCAAGCTTGGCTATGCGAACTACGATGTGCCGGGAAAAGGCCCGTTGCCGGCCGCGGATTGGCAAAATCTCTATCGCCAAACCTTTCCGGCGGACTTTGTCGCGAAGGCGACGCAGGCATCTCTCAGCAATCTCTGGACGCCGACCAAGAATGAACTCCTCTCGTCCGGCGCGATCACGGAAATCGTCACTGGCGAGGCATTTGCAGCCTCATTCGCGCCGATATCGGCCGCCGATCTCGAAGCGGAATTGCTCGGGGACCGTGTCTATCGCGTGGTCAAACAGCTCGAGCCGGAGATGTTCGCGCAAATGGTGGCAAAGCTGCAGCAAGGGGCGGAACAGGGCGTGCCGGTCACAGAATTGCGCAAGATCGGATTGCAATGGGTCCAGACCATAAGACCCAAATATGCTCCATATGCCGACGACGCGGCGGTCCTTGCCATCGTCAAACTTGCCGTGGCCGAAGCGGAGGCGGTGGCCAAGATCGACAAGAATCTTTGTATCGCGATGCTGAGTGGCGGCAAAGTGCCGGGCGGCGAAAAAGCCGTGGCCCTTGTGCCGGCGGAACTGCGAGCCAAGGAAAATGACCTTCTGGCTGATGTGCTGGAAAGTGCTGACCCCAAGCGGCCGCTCCCGGACCGAGGAACGACCGACGGGTTGCAGGAACTCGTATTTGAGCGCCTGGGGGCCGATGCGGAACTTCTCAATCGCCTGGGCGAACCCGGCCTTGATCCGGAAGCGGGTTGCCGCGCCGCGACCGCGCTCTATCGGGAAGCGCTGGCCCTGCCGCCAGCCGACAGCGCGGCCCTGATCAAGTCCTGGTACCTGCAATAGGCTTGCGCCCCGTTCCATCCCCGCCCCCTTCCACCCCTCGCCCCGATAGTCTAAGAAAGCCCGCCCGCCCGTTCCCGGTGCTGGGCAAGGATTATCCGTGGCGGAGCGAAAAATGGCGGCGTATCAATATATTTACGTGATGAAGGGCCTCTCGAAGGTCTATCCCGGGGGCAAGAAGGTGCTGGACAATGTCTGGCTCTCGTTCCTGCCCGGCGCCAAGATCGGCGTGCTCGGCCTGAACGGCGCCGGCAAGTCGACGCTCCTCAAGATCATGGCCGGCATCGACAAGGATATTAATGGCGAGGCCTGGGCGGCTGACGGCGTCACGGTCGGCTATCTGGCGCAGGAGCCGCATCTCGATACCGCCAAGGACGTGCTCGGCAACGTCATGGACGGTGTCGGTGCCACCGCGAAGCTCCTTGAGGAGTTCGAGGCCGTCTCCAACGCCATGGCCGACCCGGATGCCGATTTCGACACGCTGCTCGCCAAACAGGCCGAGCTCCAGGAGAAGATCGATGCCGTCGACGGTTGGGATATCC
>CAZUAL010000255.1:0-5919 GCA_964618305.1 uncultured Dongia sp.
GATATCGCTGGAGATGATCGCATCCTTCGGCAGGCCCGCCTGGATGGCGCGCCACGCCATGCGCGGGGATAGGCGTTCCGGCTGACGCGTGCGCGCATCGTGGTTCCACGAGGTGCCGGGATCGTCATCCTCATGGTCCATGCTGGACAAGGTCTGCAGCCAGGCGGACTTGGTCTGGTGGATGAGCGCCTTCCGCTCCGCGCGGCCCGCATTGCCGGCGTCCGGCGTCAGCTGGGCGAGGATCGACTTCGCCACCTGCTTCGCATCGCCCGCGATGGCGACGCTGACCTTCTTGGTGAGGCCGATGCGGTCCGGGTTGATGTCGACCTGGATGATGCTGGCATTCTTCGGCCAGTAATCGATGCCATAGCCGGGGAGCGTCGAGAACGGGTTGAGGCGCGTGCCCAGCGCCAGCACGACGTCGGCCTTGGAGATGAGCTCCATGGCAGCCTTCGAGCCGTTATAGCCCAAGGGGCCTGCAGCCAGCGGGTGCGAACCGGGGAAGCTGTCATTGTGCTGATAGGAGGAGCAGACAGGTGCATCGAGCCGCTCGGCCAAGGCTTGGCATTCCGGAATGGCGCCACCGATGACAACGCCGGCGCCCGACAGGATCACCGGGAACTTGGCGCTGGAGAGGAGCTTTGCGGCGTTCGCGATCGCCTCGGCACCACCGGCCGGCTTCTCGATCGGGTAGATCTGCGGCAGTTCGATATCGATCACTTGGGTGAAGAGGTCGCGCGGCACGTTGATCTGGGCCGGGGCCGAATTGCGGATCGCTTTCAGGATGACGCGGTTGAGGACTTCGGCCATGCGGGAGGCGTCGCGCACCTCTTCCTGATAGCAGACCATGTCCTTGAAGAGTGCCATCTGCTCGACTTCCTGGAAGCCGCCCTGGCCGATCGTCTTGTTGGCGGCCTGCGGCGTCACCAGCAGCATCGGCGTATGGTTCCAGTAGGCGGTCTTGATGCAGGTCACGAAATTGGTGATGCCCGGACCGTTCTGGGCGATGCACATGGCGATCTTGCCGGTCGAACGGGTGTAGCCGTCGGCGATGTAGCCGCCATTGCATTCATGCGCCACGTCCCAGAACTTGATCCCGGCCTTGGGGAAGAGATCCGAGATCGGCATGAAGGCCGAGCCAATGATCCCGAAGACATGCTCGATGCCGTGCATCTGCATGACCTTCACGAAGGCCTCTTCCGTGGTCATTTTCATGGTCGTTTTCCGTCTGTTGAATGCCGTTGAAGCGATGGTGACACGATAGGCAGGGTCCTGGCACCTTCATAGGTCCAGGCATGGACACTGGCTTGGTCCAGGCGAGAGCGGCCCTAGCCCGCCGCGTCGCGGACGGCCTCGGCCAGGAGCTTGATGCCGGTCTCGATCCGTTCGGTCGGGATCGAGGAAACGCCGAGACGGCAGAAATTGGCCGGCCCCGGCTGGCTCAGGAAATGGACGGCGCCCGGCTCGATGACGACGCCCCGCTTCTCCGCCGTGGCGGCGATGGCTACCATGTCGCAGTCTTTCGGCCCCTTGATCCAGAGCGCCGTGCCGCCCGCCGTGAGGTTGACGGTGAATTCAGGCAGGTGCCGCGCCAGGGCCGTGACGGCCGCCGCCAGGCGCTCGCGATAGACATTGCACAGGCGCCTGAGCAGCGTGTCGTGATGGCCGTCGGCGAGGAACAGCGCCACCGTGCGCTGGTTGTTGGCGGCGGGGTGGCGGATCATCAGGCGCCGGAGCGCGCGGAGCTCGGACACAAGGGGCTTCGGCGCCACCAGGAAGCCCATGCGCAGGCCCGGCGCCAGCGTCTTCGAGAGGCTGGAGATGAAAATGACGCGGCCATGCCGGTCGAGCGATTTCAGGGCCGGCTGCGGCGAGCCGGCATGGGTGAGCTCGCTTTCGTAATCATCCTCAATGAGGAGAAAGTCCTTGGCCTCGGCGCGCTCGAGCAGCGCGTGGCGCCGCTCCAGCGACATGGTGACGGTGGTCGGGAACTGGTGGCTCGGCGTCACATAGACATAGTCGCAGCCGTCGAGCTGGGGGCCGACGACGAGCCCTTGATCATCGACCGGCAGCGAAACGAGCCGGCAGCCGCGCAGGCCCGCGATGTTGCGCGCATCGGTATAGCCCGGATCCTCGATGCCGAACGAGGTCTTGTGATCGAAGAGGAGCGCCGAGAGCAGATAGAGCGCTTGCTGCGCGCCGACAGTGACCAGGATCTCGTCCGCCGCCACGCGCACCCCGCGCCGCGGCAGCAGGCGGGTGCGGATCTGCTCGATGAGCAGCGGATCGTCCTCGGCAAAGCGGTCGTTGGCCCATTCCTTGACCGCATTGATGCTGAGCGCCTGCCGGGAGCATTCGCGCCAGGCCGCCAGGGGAAAGAGGCTCTGGTCGATCTGGCCATAGATGAAGGGATAGGGGTAATCCTGCCAATTGGCCGGCTTCACGATATTGCGCTGCTGGGTGGGACGGCACTTGAAGCGGGCAATCCAATCCGGCTCGCCTTCGTCCGGTGCCTCGTCAGCGCGGGCGGTGATCTCCTTCGGCCGCCCGGCCACCATCTCCGGATTGACGAAGAAGCCGCTCCGCTCCTTGGCGATGAGGAAGCCTTCCTCGGTCAAATCCTGGTAGGCCAGCACCACTGTGTTGCGGGCGATCTTCAGCGACTGGGCCAGCGCCCGGCAGGAGGGAAGCGGACTCCCCGCCGGAATCTGGCCGTCGAGGATCGCGGAGACCAACATGCGCCGAAGCTGCGCCTGCAGCGTCGTGGTCCGGTCATGCTCCAGATGGAAGAGAATGGCGCGGCTGTCGTGGCCCAAGGGAAAAGCCTCCCACCAGAGCCAGCCCAATCTGGCCCCATTGGCACCACGACACCACAGCGGCATGGCCTTGGCAACAGGCCAGTTTGCCCAGCGGTCAACAAAAGCGGCCAACAAAAAGGGCCAGCCGGTCAGACCGGCTGGCCCTTCATGGGACGAGAGTGGGCTTAGTGGCCGATGGCTGCTGCCTCGGCCGCCTCCGCCTTCTCGAGCGCGGCGGCGTCGGCGAGTTCGCGGCGCACGGCGCGGCGGCGCGAAATCTCGTACGCGATGGCGCCGAGGATGGTGATCGAGATCAGCGCCAAGGCCAGCGCGTTGATCGTCGGGGTGATGCCCGAGCGGACCTTGGATCCGACATAGACGGTGAGCGTGTCGGAATTGCCGCGGGTGAAGAGTGTGACGTTGAAGTTCTCCACCGATTGGAAGAAGGCAATGAGCGCACCCGCACCGATGGCCGGATAAAGGTGCGGCATCAGGATGCGGCGCATCACCTGACCGTGGCTGGCGCCAAGATCGAGTGCTGCTTCTTCCAGGCCCGGGTCGAAGCTTTGCAGCCGCGCCAGGACCAGCAGCATGACATAGGCGGCGATGAACGACACCTGGCCCAGCACTGAGAGGTGCAGGCCCGCCGGCACGTTGATGTTGTTCCAGAAGAGCAACGTCGAGATGCCGATGACGGCGCCTGGCGTCAGGATCGGCGCCACCATGAAGCCGTAGAGGAACGAACGCGCCTTGGCCTGCAGGCTGTTGAGCATGATCGCCGCCGCCGTGCCGATCGGCACCGACAGGCCCACGACCGAGAGTGCCACGAGCACCGTGTTGCGCCCGGCCGTCCACATGCGTTCATCGTTCCAGAGATCGACGAACCAGCGGTCGGTCAGTCCCACCCAGGGATAGACCGAGGGGAACTTGGTGTCGTTGAGCGCCGCGCCACCCATGATGATGAGGGGCAGGAGCAGATAGGCCATGAACAGGACCAGATAGATCCGGATGAGGGTGTGGCCGAAAGTATTGTTGCGCATTGCCCTCTCCTACTTCGCGATATCCACAAGCCGCACGTTCAGCAGGCGCATGACCAGGCTGACGAACAGCGTGCAGAGGACAAGGAGCAGGAACGCGTAGGCTGAGCCGACATTCCAGTCGAGGCCTTCGAACATCCATTGCTGGATGATCTCGGTAAACCATCGCGAACCGGGCGAGGCCAGCGTGCTGGGCACGATGACGGAGCCGGCCGATAGCATGAACACCATCACGGAGCCGGAGGCGATGCCGGGCTTGGCGTGCGGAATGATGACGCGCCAATGCGTGCGCCACAGCGGCGATCCAAGATCCTGCGCCGCCTCGATCTGATTGGTGTCGAGCGAGGAGATCGCATTGTAGATCGGGAACAGCATGAAGAGCACATAGGCATAGACCATGCCGATGATGACGCCGCGGAAGCCGCTGATCCAGCGAATGGCGCCAAAACCAAGAAGATCATGCCAGACCGCGTTGAGCGGCCCCTTGTAGGAAAGGATGATGAACCAGGCGAAGGAACGCAGGATCTCGCTGACCCACAGGGGGATCAGCAGCAGCAGGAACAGCGTCGCCGCGTTGCCCGGCTTGGTCACCTTGGCAAGGTAATAAGCCACCGGATAGCTGAGCACCAGGCAAAGGATGGTGATCGCGGAGCTGTAGAGAACCGTCTGGAAGAAGATCTTGATGTGGATCGGGCTGTCGAAGAACGTGACGTAGTTCATGAACGTATAGACGTCACGCGGGCCGCCCATTTCCTCGACCGGCAGATAGGGCCGGAACGAGGTCTCAAGCATGACCAGGTTCGGGATGATGACCATCGCGAGCAGCCAGAAGGCCGTCAGGATGACCATCGTCCCGGTGAGAGTGGAACCGTATCGCCGCAGCAATTCTTGCATGTGTCGGCTCCGGCCTAGGCTCGGCTGGACGTCGCGGCATCCGTCAGGATGACGGAATGCTCGGACGAAAAAGCCATGTGCATCTGGGCGTCGGGCGAAGGCAGCTTCTGGTTGGGATCGTTGTGGACCTGAACCATGTGGCGCCCGCCATTGGCCTCGTGCACATGGATGTTGACGAAATTGCCTTCGAACGCCACTTCGCCGACGATCACCGGCACGCTGTTCTGGCCGGCCGGGGCCGACGCCTGCAGCGAGCAATGCTCGGGCCGGACATAGAGCTTGGCAACCGTCCCCTGCCCCACGCCGGGCCCGAGGATCGCGTTGAAGGCGCCGGACGGGGTCTCGAATCGGGCGCGGCCACCATCGACCGCCGTGACCTTGCCGGGGAAGATATTGTTCTCACCGACGAAGGACGCGACGAAGCCGTTGACCGGCTTGTTGTAGATCTCGCCGGGTGCCGCCACCTGCTGCAGCACGCCTTGCGACATGACGCCGACGCGGTCGGACATGGCCAGCGCTTCGCCCTGGTCATGGGTGATGTAGATGAAGGTGACGCCCGTGCGCTTCTGGATGGCGCGCAGCTCGGCGCGCATGTGCTGGCGCAGCTTCAGATCGAGCGCCGAGAGCGGTTCGTCGAGAAGCATCACCTTGGGCTCGACGGCAAGCGCGCGGGCGATGGCGACGCGCTGCTTCTGGCCGCCGGAAAGCTGGCTGATCTTCTTGTCGGCTGAATCAGGGAGGTCGACGAGGCGGAGCAGTTCCTCGGCCGTGGCGCGGCGCTTTGCCTTGTCGACACCGCGAACCTCAAGCCCGAAGGCGATGTTCTCCCAGACCGGCATCAGCGGAAAGAGCGCCAGGTTCTGGAAGATCAGAGCCGTGGGGCGCATGTTCGGCCGGATGCCGCGCATGTCCTGGCCACCGATCTTCACCGACCCTTCGGTCGGATCCATGAAGCCGGAAATCAAGCGCAGGATCGTGGTCTTGCCGCAGCCAGACGGCCCAAGGAAGGAAAAGAACTCTCCGGCCTTGATCGTCACGTCGACTTCGTTGACCGCACGAAATTTGCCAAAGTCCATGGAAACTTTGGAAAGCTGAACGTCCTCGCTCATCTGGCCCCATCACTAAGAATTCGAATATAGGAAATGGCGGCCCGGCGCGTTTCCCCCCGCGCCGCCCGCTATGCGAAATGC
>CAZUAL010000256.1:0-3006 GCA_964618305.1 uncultured Dongia sp.
GCGTGAACCAGATGCGTGCCTTGAGCTCTTCGGCCTTGGCGAAGGCGCCCAGATTGATATTGGCGGCAAGTTGTTCAGCAGCGGAGGCCATACTTTACCTATCGGCGCATCGGAACGGGGAAATCTAGACTGATATAGGAAACGGGCCCCCGATTGTCATCCCAGCGGATCGAATCTTGGGGGCCCGTTCTTGTTCCTTTAGGCTTCGGCCGAAGCTTCCTTGGGCGGCTTCGGCGCCTTGATCGTCACTTTGCCGCCCGCCTTCTCGACCGCGGCGACCGCGGACTTGGTGGCACCGGCGACGGTGATCTCGATCTTGGCCTTGAGCTCGCCCTTGCCGAGGAGGCGGACGCCGTCACGGACGCGGCCGATGAGGCCGGCGGCCTTGAGGGCCTTGCCATTGATCGGCTTGGTGGCATCGAGGCGCTTGGCTTCGATCGCATCCTGGAGGGCGCCGAGGTTCACTTCCGAGAAGTCGAGACGGAAGATGTTGTTGAACCCGCGCTTCGGCAGGCGGCGATAGAGCGGCATCTGGCCGCCCTCGAAACCGTTGATGGCGACACCCGAACGACCGTGCTGGCCCTTGCCACCGACACCGGCGGTCTTGCCCTTGGTCGAACCGATACCGCGGCCGACGCGGATGCGCTTCTTGCGCGCACCCGGATTATCGGAGAGCTGATGAAGCTTCATAGTTCTTGTTCCTTACTTCACCGGTTCGACCAGCAGCAGGTGCTGTACCTTGCGGATCATGCCGCGGATCGACGGCGTGTCTTCCACCACCTTCGAGCGGTTGATCTTGTTGAGCCCCAGGGCCTTCAGCGTGTCCTGCTGGTCGAACTTGCGACCGATGGTGCTGCCGACCTGGGTGATCTTGACTTTGCCAGCCATATTCCATTCCCCCCGTTATTCGCGGGCTTCGGCGGCGGCGTCCTTGCGACCAATCACGTCGCTCACCTTCTTGCCGCGGCGGGAAGCCACGGAACGGGGCGAGGAGCAGTGATTGAGCGCGTCAAACGCGGCGCGGATCATGTTGTGCGGGTTCGAGGTGCCGACCGACTTGGCGACGACGTCGTTGACGCCGAGCGCTTCGAAGATCGCACGGACCGGACCGCCGGCGATGATGCCGGTACCGGCATCGGCAGCGCGCAGCACGACGCGGCCGGCGCCGTAATGGCCGGTGACGTCATGATGCAGCGTGCGGCCTTCGCGCAACGCCACGCGGATCATGCCGCGCTTGGCATGTTCGGTCGCCTTGCGGATGGCTTCCGGCACTTCGCGCGCCTTGCCCGATCCGTGGCCGACGCGGCCCTTGCCGTCGCCGACGACGACGATCGCGGCGAAGCCGAAGCGCTTACCGCCCTTCACCACCTTTGCAACGCGGTTGATACCGACGAGCTTTTCGATGAGCTCGACTTCGGTTTCCCGCTCACGACGCTCGCGGTCGCGGCGCTCGCTCTTTGCTGGTTTGGCCATGATTCTCGGGTCCCTTCCTTAGAACGCCAGCCCGCCTTCGCGGGCAGCGTCGGCCAGGGCCTTGACCCGACCATGGTAGATGTAACCGCCGCGATCAAACACGACTTCCTTGATGCCCTTGGAGACGGCACGCTCGGCGATGAGCTTGCCCACTGCCTTGGCGGCATCAATGTTGGCGCCGGTCTTGAGCTTGCCCTTCAGTTCCTTGTCCATCGTCGAGGCGGCGGCAAGCGTGTTGCCGTTCACATCGTCGATGATCTGAACGTAGATGTGCAGGCTCGAACGGAACACCGACAAACGCGGGCGACCGATCGAATTCTTCCGGAGCGAGGTCCGGACGCGCGCCCTGCGGCGCTCGAAAAGTTCTTTCGCTTTCGACATGTCCAGCCCTTACTTCTTCTTGCCTTCCTTACGCAGGATGGTCTCGTCGGCATACTTGATGCCCTTGCCCTTGTAGGGCTCCGGCTTGCGGTAGCCGCGGATTTCCGACGCCACCTGGCCGACCTTCTGCTTGTCGAACCCGGTGATGGAGATGGAGGTCGGCTTTTCGCACTTCACCGTGATCCCCTCCGGAATGGGATAGGACACGTCGTGGCTGAAGCCGAGGTTGAGCTGCAGATTCTTACCCTGGACCGCGGCGCGATAACCAGTGCCGTTGATCTCAAGGTTCCTGGTGAAGCCCTTCGAGACGCCTTCGACCATGTTCTTGAGATTGGCGCGGGTGGCGCCCCAGCTCATGCGGGCCTGCTTCGATTCGGTGAGCGGCTTCACCCACACCTTGTCGCCCTCGACCTTCACCTCGACATGCGAGGAGATCGGGAGCTTCAACGTGCCGAGCTTGCCCTTCACCGTGGCCTGGCCGCCGGAGAGGTCGACAGTAACGCCCTGCGGAAGGGCGACGGGGTTCTTACCAACGCGAGACATGATTTGCATCCTCCTCGCTTAGAACACGCGGCACAGCACTTCGCCGCCCACGTTCTGGGTGCGCGCTTCGCTGTCCGAGAGGACGCCGCGGGGCGTCGACAGGATGGAGATGCCGAGGCCGTTATAGTAGCGCGGCAGATCGGCGATCTTCGAATAGACGCGGCGGCCCGGCGTGGAGATGCGGGCGATTTCCTGAATCACGGGCTGACCCTCGTGATACTTGAGCTCGACCGTGATCTCGCCGCCCGGCTTCGTGGCGTCGACGGAGTAGTTGCGGATGTAACCCTCGCGCTTAAGGACTTCGAGCACGTTGGCGCGAAGACGTGAGGCGGGGCTGGTGACCGCTGACATCCGCGCCTTCTGGCCGTTGCGGATGCGCGTCAGGAGATCTCCCAAGGGATCGTTCATTGCCATGATCTCTTGCTCCTTACCAGCTCGACTTGACCATGCCAGGAATCTGGCCGGTCGAAGCGAGCTCGCGCAACGCAATGCGCGAAAGCTTGAATTTGCGATAGGTGGCGCGCGGACGGCCAGTCAGTTCGCAGCGGTTGCGGATGCGAACCTTGGACGAGTTGCGCGGCAGTTCGGCGAGCTTCAGGCGCGCGGCGA
>CAZUAL010000256.1:3016-5918 GCA_964618305.1 uncultured Dongia sp.
CTCTTCCATCGGCAACGCCTCGTTGTCGGCGATCGCCTTCAGGCGGGCGCGGCGGGCAGCGTACTGCTTCGCCATCTTCTCGCGCTTCTTGTTCTTCTCGACGGAGCTTGTTTTAGCCATGTCTTTTCCTCCGGCCCGGCTTAATTGATGAAGGGCATCTGGAAGCCCTTCAGCAACGCCTTGGCCTCAGCATCGGTCTTGGCGCTTGTGACGATAATGATGTCCATACCGCGGACCGCATCGACCTTGTCGTAATCGATTTCCGGGAACACCAGCTGCTCCTTGAGACCGAGGGCATAATTGCCGCGGCCGTCGAAGCTCTTGCCGTTGACGCCGCGGAAGTCGCGGACGCGCGGCAGGGCGATGGTGATCAGGCGATCGAGGAATTCGTACATGTGCTGGCGACGAAGCGTCACCTTGGTGCCGATCGACATGCCTTCGCGCAACTTGTAGGTCGCGATCGACTTCCTGGCCTTGGTCACCACCGGCTTCTGGCCGGAGATGGCGGCGAGTTCCTCGACAGCCACATTGATCTTCTTGCTGTCGGCAGTCGCTTCACCAACGCCCATGTTGATGACGATCTTTTCGATCTTCGGCACTTCCATGACGTTCTTATAGGCGAACTCTTTCATGAGGGCCGGACGGACGACGTTGTCGTAGTGATCTTGCAAACGGGTGCGTGCCATTGTCTCGCTCCCTTAACCAATTTTCTCGCCGGAGCGGCGGGCGAAGCGGATCTTCTCCTCGCCTTCCATCCGGTAGCCGATACGGGTCGGCTTCTGCGTCTTCGGGTCGACGTGGGCGACATTGGAGACGTGAATAGCCGCCTCCTTCTCGATGATGCCGCCCGGGGTCTGCATGGTCTGCTTCTGGTGACGCTTGACCATGTTGACGCCGCGAACCTTCACGCGGTTTTCGGTGGGGTTGACCTCGATGATCTCGCCGGTCTTGCCCTTGTCGCGACCGGTGATCACAACCACCTTGTCGCCTTTCTTGACTTTCAGCTTCGTAGCCATTTTCAACACCTTCTCCCTCGCGCTCACAACACTTCAGGAGCGAGCGAGATGATCTTCATGAACTTCTTGCCACGGAGCTCGCGGGTCACCGGGCCGAAGATGCGGGTGCCGATGGGCTCACCCTGCTTGTTGATCAGAACCGCGGCATTGCGGTCGAAGCGGATGGCGCTGCCATCGGCGCGGCGGATTTCCTTGGCGGTGCGCACAATGACGGCGCGATGGACATCGCCCTTCTTCACCTTGCCGCGCGGAATGGCTTCCTTGATCGACACGACGATGACGTCGCCGACCTCTGCCGTGCGGCGATGCGAGCCGCCCAGCACCTTGATGCACTGCACCCTGCGTGCGCCGGAATTGTCGGCAACATCCAGGTTCGTCTGCATCTGGATCATGATGAGAGATCCTTCCTGTTACAAATAAGCTGGTTCAGATTCAGGCTTGGGCAGTGGCAGCGTCGACCACTTCCCAATGCTTCGTTTTCGACAAGGGGCGGCATTCGCGGATGTAGACCACGTCGCCGACCTTGCACTTGTTTTCCGCATCGTGCGCAGCATAACGCTTCGAACGGCGGATGAACTTCTTGTAGACCGGGTGCATGACGCGACGCTCGACCAGTACGGTGACGGTCTTGTCGGTCTTGTCGCTGACCACGGTGCCTTGCAGAACGCGCCTGGGCATTCTCTCTTCTCCCTCTACCCGCTCGATCAAGCCTTCGCCAGCGCACGCTGGCGCAGCGAAGTTTCAATGCGGGCGATGTCACGGCGAACGACGCGCACGCGCGCGGTGTTCTCAAGCTGGCCCGACGCCTGCTGGAAACGCAGGTTGAAGGCCTCTTTCTTCAGGTTGACGAGGTCAGCCTTGAGCTGGTCCTCGGTCTTCAGGGCGACGTCTTTCGCCTTCATGATCAAGTACCTCGTTCCTTATTCTTCGCCGAGACGGCTGACGAGGCGCGTCTTGATCGGCAATTTCGCAGCGGCGAGCGTGAACGCCTCTTCCGCCAGCGACTTCTGCACACCGTCGATCTCGAACATGATGCGGCCCGGTTTCACGCGGCACACCCAGTATTCGGGGCTGCCCTTACCGGAACCCATTCGGACTTCGGCGGGCTTCCGGCTGACCGGCACGTCCGGAAAAACGCGGATCCACACCTTGCCGACGCGCTTCATGTGGCGCGTGATGGCGCGGCGGGCCGCTTCGATCTGGCGCGCCGTGATACGGCCGGGCTCCATCGCCTTCATGCCATAGGCACCGAAGTCGAGCGAGTAACCGCCCTTGGCGACACCCTTGATACGGCCCTTATGGGCCTTACGGAATTTCGTTCGCTTTGGAGAAAGCATCTTCCTATTCCTTTACGCTCGCTCTGGCCCGGCCATCAGGCCCGGCGCTCGGCGCCGCGGGGCTCATGCCCGCCGGTGGCCTGGTGCTCCAGCGCCCGCTTGTCAGTCGCCATCGGGTCGTGGGCCATGATCTCGCCCTTGAACACCCAGACTTTGACGCCGCAGGTGCCGTAGGTAGTCTTCGCCGTGCCCTCGCCGAAATCGATCTCGGCGCGGAGCGTGTGCAACGGCACGCGGCCTTCGCGGTACCATTCGAGGCGGGCGATTTCAGCGCCACCCAGACGGCCCGAGCAGTTGATCCGGATGCCGAGGGCGCCCAGACGCATCGCCGACTGAACGGCGCGCTTCATGGCGCGGCGGAACGCGACGCGGCGCTCCAGCTGCTGGGCGATATTGTCGGCGATGAGCTTCGCATCGATTTCCGGCTTGCGGATTTCGACGATGTTGAGGCTCACTTCCGAGCCCGTCATCTTGGAAAGATCGCCGCGCAGCTTCTCGATGTCGGCGCCCTTCTTGCCGATCACCACGCCCGGACGGGCGGTGTGGATC
>CAZUAL010000257.1:0-3819 GCA_964618305.1 uncultured Dongia sp.
GTCGGCGCGCAGGTCTTCGTCGCGGAAGCACTTGACGATCTGGTAGTAGCGGTCGAAGCCGGCGACCATGAGCAGCTGCTTGAACAGTTGCGGCGACTGCGGCAGGGCGAAGAACTGGCCCGGATGCACGCGCGAGGGCACCAGGTAATCGCGCGCGCCCTCGGGCGTGGACTTGGTCAGCATCGGCGTTTCGATGTCGATGAAGCCGTTGTCGTCGAGGAAGCGGCGGAAGGCGCGCGCCGTCTTGTAGCGCAGCATCATGTTCTTCTGCATCTGCGGGCGGCGCAGGTCGATAACGCGATTGACCAGCCGGACGTTTTCGGAGAGGTTGTCGTCGTCGAGCTGGAAGGGCGGCGTGACGGCCGGGTTGAGTATCTCCAGTTCGTGGCAGAGGATTTCCACTTCGCCGGACGGCAGGTTGGGGTTCTCGGTGCCGGCCGGGCGGCGGCGCACCTTGCCGGTGACCTTGAGCACGAATTCGTTGCGCACCGTCTCGGCGCGCTCGAACATCGCCGGCCGGTCCGGATCGCAGACGACCTGGGCGAGGCCTTCGCGGTCGCGCAGATCGATGAAGATCACGCCGCCATGGTCGCGCCGACGGTGCGCCCACCCGCACAGGGTGACGATCTGATCGACGTGGCCGGCGTTGAGTTGGCCGCAGTAGTGGGTACGCATGGTGAGTCCGATGTGAAAGTCAGCCGCGGCGGAACGCCGCTGGCCGGGGATTGAGGTTATTCGTTCTGCGCCCGTCCGAGAAGATTGCCCTGGGCCGGTGGCGCGACCACGCCCATCGAAACGATGTATTTCAAGGCGTCATCGACGCTCATGTCCAGTTCGATGGTTTCGTTCTTCTTGACGAAGAAGAAAAAGCCGTTCACCGGGCTGGGTGCCGTCGGGATGAAGACGCTGACCAGTTCCTCGCCAGTCATGACGCTGACGTTCTCGGCGGGTGTGCCGGTGAGAAAAGCCACCGCCCACGCCTCGGGATGGGGATAGCGTACCAGCAGCACCTTGCGAAAGGCTTCGCCGCTGCCCGAGAACAGGGTATCGCTGATCTGCTTGACGCTGTAATAGATCGACTTGACCACCGGGATACGTGCCAGCAGCGCTTCCCAGAAGCGCACCATGCGCTGGCCGACGATGTTGGCTGCAACCAGACCAGTCAGCAGCACCACGAGGATGGTGAGCAGCGCGCCAATGCCGGGAATATAGAAGCCGAGCACGTTCTCCGGACGTATGGCCTCGGGAAGCAACAGCAATGACTGATCCATGGTGCGAACGATCAGCGTCAGCACCCAGACGGTGATGGCCAGCGGAATCCAGATCAGCAGGCCGGTGATGAAGTATTTTTTCAAGCGCTAAAGTAGCCAAGACAAGATTGCCGGCGAAGCGACCGGCACAGGTCGGGTCGTTACGCGCACGCGCACGATCCGGTTCCTCCTTGGCACGGAGGTGGGTTCTCGTTCTTGGCCTCGGGTTTGGCTTCCGGCTTGGCGCCGCCCTTGAAGTCGGTCTGATACCAGCCGCTGCCTTTCAGATGGAAGCCCGCTGCGGTCAATTGCTTGCTGAAGGTTTCCGTCTTGCATTCAGGACAGGTGGTCAACGGAACATCGGACATCTTTTGCATGACATCCTGCTCCAGGCCGCAGGCGCTGCAACGATAGGCATAGATGGGCATCGGTCTCTCCCGAAAAGAAGCAAATTATAGCGTAAGCGCCTGCCGCCAAAGGAATTCCCGCGCTATCGCAGCCGGGAAATGTGGGCTTGCCGGCGGAATTTCAAGGGCTTGACGCGGCCCTAGAGCAGGCCGAGATAGGCCGAGGTCAAGGGTTTGCCCCAGAACAGGGCGATCACGCCGGCCGCTGCCAAGTAGGGACCAAACGGGATCGGGACATTGCGACCCCGCCGAGCCACGATGATGAGCGCGATGCCGGCCAGGGCGCCGACGAAAGATGAAAGCAGGATCGTCAGCGGCAGCACCTGCCAGCCCAGCCATGCGCCGATGGCGGCGAGCAGCTTGAAGTCGCCATAACCCATGCCTTCCTTGCCCGTGGCCAGTTTGAACAGCCAATAGACCGACCAAAGGCTGAGGTAGCCGGCCATTGCGCCGATCACGGCGCTGGACAAGTCGGTGTACGTGCTCCACAGGTTGAACAGCAAGCCCAGCCAAAGCAGGGGCAGCGTGATGTCGTCCGGCAACAACTGGGTGTCGAAGTCGATGAAGGTCAGGGCAATCATCGCGGCGACGAAGACCATGGCGCCGATCGCGGCGGGACTTGGCCCCAGCTTCCACGCGGCCAGGCCGAACAGCAGGCCCGTGGCGGTTTCGACCACGGGATAGCGGAGGCTGATTGGTTCGCCGCAGCCCTTGCAGCGACCGCGGAGCAGCAGGTAGCTCAGTATCGGTATGTTCTCCAGGGCGCCGATCTGGTGGCTGCATTTCGGGCAGCGGGAACGCGGGCTGATCAAGGACAGCGGCGCTATCGCCGGGGAGGCTTCCCCCCGCAACTCCGCGCACTGGGCTGCCCAATCGCGCTCCATCATGCGCGGCAGGCGGTGGATGACGACATTCAGGAAGCTGCCGAAGAGAAGCCCCGCCAATACGGCAACGGCGATGAAGGGGCCCGGTTGCAGAAGCGCTTCCATATCGGTCAGACCACGGCGCCGAGCTTGAAGATCGGCAAATACATGGCAACGACGATGCCGCCGATGAGAACGCCGAGGATGACCATGATCATCGGCTCCATCAAGCTGGACAGCGCCTCGACCGCGTCGTCCACTTCGGCTTCGTAGAAATCCGCCACTTTGCCGAGCATGGCATCGAGCTGGCCGGATTCCTCGCCGATCGAGACCATCTGGATCACCATGCTGGGAAACACCTCGGCGTTCTGCATGGCCACCGTCAGGCTGGAGCCGGTGCTGACCTCGGTCTGGATCTGCTGGGTGGCCACCCGGTAAACATAGTTGCCGGCGGCGCCGCCGACGGAAGTCAGGGCTTCCACCAGCGGCACGCCGGCGGCGAACATGGTCGAAAGCGTGCGGGTCCAGCGGGCGATGGTTGCCTTGCGAATTACTTCGCCAAAAATCGGCAGGCGGAGGAACATTCGATCAATGGCCATTTGCATGGGCACGGATCGCTTCCACAGGTAGAAGAAGAGATAAAGTCCGCCGCCGATGGCCCCGAATATCAGATACCAGTTTGCGACGAAGAAATCCGATATGGCGATTACAACCAGGGTTGGCGCCGGCAGGTCGGCGCCGAAACTCGTGAATACACTTTTGAACTGCGGGATCACGAAAATCATGATCACCGCCATGACAATGAAAGCAACTACGATCACGGCGATTGGATAGAACAACGCGGACTTGATCTTCGACTTGATGGAGAGGATCTTTTCCTTGTAGGTCGCCAGCCGGTCGAGCAGGGAATCGAGAATGCCGGCCTGCTCGCCGGCCTGGATCAGGTTGCAATAGAGCGCATCGAAATGAACCGGATGCTTGCGAAAGGCCTGGTTGAGTGCGGAACCGGTTTCGACCTCGGCCTTGACATCCATCAGCAGGCGGGCGACGGCACTGTTCGAAGAGCCCTTGGCGACGATATCGAAAGCCTGGAGCAAAGGCACGCCCGACTTCAGCATGGTTGCCAGTTGACGGGTAAATAGCGAGATGTCCTTCTCGGTGACCTTGCCGCCCTTTTTGAAAGTCTGCTTCTTTACCTTGACGGGAAGAATGCCTTGACGCCGCAATGTGGTGTTGACCACCGCCTCGCTGGCGCAGCGCATTTCGCCGCGGACGATCTTGCCAATCTTGTCCTTGCCT
>CAZUAL010000257.1:3829-5884 GCA_964618305.1 uncultured Dongia sp.
CCAGACGAACGTGAACTCCTTCACGCCCAGGTCGCGTTGATCCGATTTTGTGGCTGAAGCCATGGTTTTTGACCTTTCGCTTTCGTTCTGGACGGCTATTCGTTGGTTGTCGCCAGTACCTCGTCGAGCGAGGTGACGCCCTGCTTGACCTTAAGGAGGCCCGATTGACGCAGGTCGCGCACGCCTTCGGCCTGGGCTTGCGCGGCGATGTCGAGAGAAGTGCCGTTCGACATGATGACCCGCTGGATTGATTCGGTTACCGGCATGACCTGGTAAATGCCCAGGCGCCCCTTGTAACCCGAGCCTTTGCAGCGCTCGCATCCTCCTGGACCATAAAGCTGCCAACCGTCGAGATCGTCCTCGCTGAAGCCGGCGTTGAGCAATGTCTCGCGCGGAACGTCGATCGGTACCTTGCAGGTGCAAAGTCGCCTGGCCAGGCGCTGTGCAGTGATCAGCATGATGCTCGATGCGATGTTGAAGGTCGGTACGCCCATGTTCATCAGGCGCGTCAGGGTTTGCGGCGCGTCGTTGGTGTGCAGGGTCGATAGCACCAGGTGGCCGGTCTGGGCCGCCTTGATGGCAATTTCGGCGGTTTCCAGGTCGCGAATCTCGCCGACCATGATGATGTCCGGGTCCTGGCGCAGAAATGACTTGAGCGCGGCAGCGAATGTCAGGCCGACTTTATCATCGACGTTCACCTGGTTGATGCCGGCAAGGTTGATTTCGGCCGGGTCCTCGGCGGTTGAAATGTTGGTGCCAGGCTGATTGAGAATGTTCAGGCAGGTATAGAGCGACACGGTCTTGCCGCTTCCTGTCGGGCCGGTGACTAGGATCATGCCGTAAGGACGTTTAATGGCATCGAGCAGGGCCTGGCGCTGGTCCGGTTCATAGCCAAGGGCGTCGATACCCATGGTGGCCGAACTCGGGTCGAGGATGCGCAACACGATTTTCTCGCCGTGCAGCGTGGGCAGGCTGCTGACCCGGAAATCGATGGCTCGGTTTTTCGACAGGGCGAGTTTCATCCGGCCATCCTGCGGCACGCGTTTTTCGGCAATGTTGAGCCGCGAAATGACCTTGATGCGCGAGGCGATTTTTTCCTTGATCACCAGCGGTGGCTGTGCGATTTCCCGCAAGATGCCATCGACGCGGAAGCGGATCCTGTAATACTTCTCGTAGGGCTCGAAATGGATGTCCGATGCTCCTTCGGCAATCGCATCGTGCAGGATCTTTTGAATAAACTTGACCACCGGCGCGTCATCGACCTCGCTGGTGCTTGTTTCGAGTCCGGCCTCGTCAGGTGTTTCCTCCTCGAACTCGAACTGGAGGTCATCCTCCATGAGGCTCTGAAGCGCTTCATCGGCCTTTTCGGTGAACTTGGCCAGTCGGGCCACCAGCTTGTCCGATTCCACCACGACCGGGTCGATGATCAGGCCCGTCTGGAAGCGGATCTCGTCCAACGCCCGCAGATTGGTCGGATCGGCCATGGCCACCGAGAGCCGGTTGCCGCGGCGAACAAGCGCAAGCGTTTGGTGGTTCTGCATCACGCGGCGATCAATGGCATCCTTGACCAGGTGGTCGCTGGAGAATGCGTTCAGGTCGAGCAGCGGGTAGCCGAAGGTACGGGCGGCAAAAACCGCGACGTCACGGGCAGTGATTCGGCCCGAAGCGATTAGTTGGCCGACGAAGCCGCCATTTTCCGGCTTCGCCTCGGCGGCGATACGTTCGGCCTCCGCTTCCTTAAGCTGGTCTTGCTGAACGAGCGCTCTCCCCAGGCCGCTCAACAGGGGTGGCATGGCAACCGTCATGGTGTGGAAGCGCCCGCTCGGGGAAGTGTCGCGCCAAACATCTCGAGGCGATAATGCCCGCGCGGCATGGGTTTGTAAAGGCGAAGGCGGCTGGCGAAACCCGCCCTATTGTGTTGATTGCGGACGAAAAAGCTTGACCATCTTGATGCGTCGGTCCAGGGTCTGGACGATCTCCATGTCGACATCGCCGATACGCAGGCAAACGTCGGCTTCGGGAATTTCGCGCAGGTATTCGACGATGAGTCCATTC
>CAZUAL010000258.1:0-5832 GCA_964618305.1 uncultured Dongia sp.
CGTCGCGGCCGTCATCGAGCTTGAAATGCTGGATGAGGCGCTTGCCGAGCGAACCGCGGCAGCCCTCGGCAAAGAGCGTGTACTTGCCGGTCAATGCCATGCCAGGGGTGAATTCGGCCTTCTCGCTGCCATCCTTGGCGCGGCCCATGTCGCCGGTGATGATGCCGAGAACCTTCTGCTTGGTATCGTCGAAGAGGATGTCGGCGGCGGCGAAGCCCGGGAAGATCTCGACGCCGAGAGCTTCCGCCTGGGTGGCGAGCCAGCGGCAGACATTACCGAGGCTGATGATGTAATTGCCTTCGTTATGCAGCGAGGCAGGCAGCAGCGCGTTCGGAAAGCGGATCGAGTTCTGCTCGTTGGTGAGGAAGAGGAAGCGGTCCTCGGTCACCGGGCAGGTGAGCGGCGCGCCCTGCTCCTTCCAATCTGGGATGAGCTCGGTCAGGGCCTTTGGGTCCATGATGGCACCCGAGAGGATATGGGCGCCGATTTCCGAGCCCTTCTCGATGACGACGACCGAGATTTCCTTGCCCGCCTCGGCGGCGAGCTGCTTGATCTTGATGGCGGCGCTCAAGCCGGCGGGGCCCCCGCCGACGATCACCACGTCATATTCCATTACTTCCCGATCCATGGGCCCCTCCCCTCGATATGCGGCATGCCGGGTCCATCCCACCGGGACCCAAGCGGCGTGGTTGCTTACAACGGCGGCTGGCCCCGCGCAACTGAGCCCCACCATATATAATGTGTGCCGATGACAACCGCCGCCGCCCCGATCACTGGGCAGCGCGGCGCCGTAGACCGGCACTTAGGCACGATGCTAGCCTTGGCGCATGACCTCGACCGGCCCCTTTTCCGACACTTCCGCGTCCGTTTCCGACGCCACCATGACCCAGGCCCAGGCTTTGGCGTTGCTGTCATTTTACCTCGATTGCGGGGCCGATGCCGCCATCGACGAGGCGCCATTAAGCCGTTTCGGCCTTGGCCAGCAGACCGTGCCATCGGCTCAGCCGGCGGCAATTGCGCCGAAAGCCGCCCCATCCCTGCCCGCCAAGCCTCCGGTAACGCCAGGGACGGCGATTCTGGGCGCCAATGACCGGGCCTTGGCCGAATCCGCGCGCGCCATCGCCCGGACCGCCCAATCGCTGGGCGAGCTCCGGGATATCCTGGGGCGCTTCGATGGGATCGAAAGCCTGCGCGCGCGGGCGACGAACCTGGTCTTTGCCGACGGCAACCCGGAAGCGCGGGTGATGCTGGTGGGGGAAGCGCCGGGTGCCGACGAGGATCGGCTGGGAAAGCCCTTTGTCGGCGTTTCCGGCCAGCTCCTTGACCGGATGCTGGGCGCGATCGGGCTCGACCGGACCAGCTTCTACATAACCAATGTCTGCTTCTGGCGCCCGCCGGGAAACCGCAAGCCGACCGAAGCCGAATTGGTCGCCCAGCAGCCCTTCGTCGAGCGGCACATCGAATTGGTGGCGCCGAAGGTCCTAGTACTGGTCGGGGCCGCCTCCGCCCATGCCCTCCTGGGCACCAATGACGGCATCACGCGGCTGCGTGGCCGCTGGTTCGACTACAAGTCACCCGGCCTCGCCGCCCCCATTCCGGCGCTCCCGATCTTTCACCCGGCCTTCCTCCTGCGCCAGCCGGCCCAGAAGCGCGAAACCTGGGCCGACCTCCTGAAGCTGAAAGCACGCCTCGCCGAACTTGGTTAACAGGCCCGGCGAAACGCCGGATGCCAAGCTTGATCCCGGCGTTAACGTTTGGGGCGCATTTGTGACAAAGCAGGCCCCCAAGGCCGGTTCACATAAAATTTTATCGAGTGAATCAATATATAGTAGTTAAGATCCATCTCGACACCATATCTGTAGATCGGCCGGGGCGTTTTTTCTGGACGCGCCCGCTTCGAATCGGTAACGCTGGGAACCAGAGAAGAAAACAGATCGTTAATTCCGCGCACTGAACGGGCTCCTGGGAGGGCCCCGGGAAATGGACCCAAGGCGCGGTTCGCTCTTAAGGGGGGCGAAAGATTGCAGATTGAGAAGCAACATCACGGCTGGCGCCGTTTTCTGGCGTCGACCGCGGCGGTAGTCCTTTTTACCTCGGCGATCGCGCTGGGTGGGACGATGGCCAAGGCCGACGAACTGAGCGCCGCGACCCTGGGCGACGGCAGCGGGACGACCGCTTCGCTGCAGACCGGGCCGGACATGCTGGGTGCCACACTCCCGCAGCCGTTGGATGCCATCAACGCCGATCGCTACCGCCAGATCTTCCGCCTGCAGGCAGCGGGCGATTTCGAGGCGGCTGATCGGCTGATCGGCGACCTCAATGATCCGTTGCTGCTCGGCCATGTGCTCGCCGACCGCTACCTCTCGCCCGGCTACAAGACGAAGCCCAAGGAACTCAGCGACTGGCTGAAGAGCTATTCGGCGCTGCCCGAGGCGGAGACGATCTACATCCTGGCTGGCCGCAAGGGCGTCAAGAAAGCGGCGTTGACGAAGCCGAAGTTCGACATCACCCGCGTCGGCTCGCCGGACGAGAATTCGGCCAACGACGATCCGAACTGGCAGGCCGGCCTCAATGCCTGGCGCAGCCGGCAATATGAGAAGGCCGCCACCTTCTTCGAGAAGGCGGCCATCCGCACCTCATCTTCGCAATGGGACCGTTCGGCTGCCGCCTATTGGGCGAGCCGCGCCCACGTGCGTGCCAAGCATCCGGACAAGGTCAGCCATTGGCTCAAAGCCGCGGCCGAGTTCCCGCGCACCTTCTATGGCCAGCTCGCCACGCGCGCGCTGGGTCTCGAGCCGAGCTTTGACTGGCGCGTGCCGACCTTGATGAACAATCACGGCGCGCTGCTGATGTCCTCGCGCACCGGCAAGCGGGCGCTGGCGCTGTTGCAGGTCGGTGAGACCGACCTTGCTGAAAAAGAACTGCTGATCCTGCAGAACGAGTCGAAGACCGACATCAGCGATGCGCTGGTGGCGATCAGCCAGGCCTACCGCCTGCCGTCGCTCGCCCTGAAGATCGGCGCGTGGCGCGCCTTGAAGGGCGGCCCGCGCATGGATGCCGCCCTCTACCCGCTGCCTTCGTGGAAGCCGGCCAGCGGTTTTGCCGTCGACGAGGCGCTGCTTTTCGCCGTCATGCGCCAGGAATCGGGCTTCAACCCGAACGCCGTTTCCGGCGCCGGTGCCGTGGGTCTCATGCAGCTGATGCCTGATACCGCGAAGGCCATCGGCGCGCCGACCGGCGTGAAGCTCAAGGATCCGCTGACCTCGCTCGCCTTCGGCCAGAAGTACATCCAGCGGCTGCTTGAAGATTCGTCCGTGAAGGGCGACCTCTTCATGATGGCCGCTGCCTACAATGCCGGGCCCGGCAATCTCGCCAAGTGGAAGAAGAGCATCCGCGGTTCCGAGGATCCGCTCCTCTTCATCGAGAGCCTGCCCTCGCGCGAGACCCGCAACTTCGTCGAGCGCGTGATGGGTGCCTATTGGGTCTATCAGGCGCGTCTCGGCCAGCCGCAGCGCTCGCTTGAAGCGGTCGCCAACGGTGCCTGGCCGACCTACCAGCGCGGTGGTGCTATCGCGGCGGCGGCCAACTAAGCCATCCGATGTCCCGCATCGACGAGACAAGGCCCTTCCTTCCCGTCAACATCGCCGTCCTGACGGTCTCCGACACGCGTTCGCTTGCCGATGACAGATCGGGCGATACGCTGGCGGAATTGCTGGCCCGCGACGGGCACAAGCTTGCCGCCCGGGCCATCGTCAAGGACGAGGTCGCCGCCATCACGGCGCAGCTCAAGACCTGGATCGGCGATCCGAACATCGATGTCGTCATCTCGACCGGCGGCACCGGCGTCACCGGCCGCGACGTGACGCCCGAAGCGTTCGAGAGCGTGTTCGAGAAGAAGATCGATGGGTTCGGCGAGCTCTTCCGCTGGATCTCGTACCAGAAGATCAAGACTTCGACGATCCAGTCGCGTGCCGTGGGCGGTGTTGCCGGCGGCACCTACCTCTTCGCCCTCCCCGGCTCGCTCGGCGCCTGCCGCGACGGCTGGGAGGAGATCCTGAAGATGCAGCTCGACAACCGGCACCGCCCCTGCAACCTGGTCGAGCTGATGCCGCGCCTCAACGAACATCTCGTCACGCGCTAACCCGACACTCTCGCAACGCGTTGCGCAGCCATTGACCACGGCGAGGAGCGATGCCACCTTCCCGTCGAGACAAGCGGAAGTGACGATATTTCGATGATTGGCGGATCGGCCGACAAGCGTCGGCGCCCGAGAGGCGGCCGGCAGGCCAATTTGATATCGCTCCTGGTTGGCGGCGCCGTTGGCGCGGCGACGCTCTGGTGGACACATTCCGTCATCGGTCGCCCGAGCTTCGTGGCCGGGATCATGGACTTCATCCTGACGGCCTATCTGTGCCGGTCCTTCCTGGTCCTGCAGCGGCGAAGATTGCTCGGCGCCATTCTTGCCACCATCATCCTCGGCAGTGCCTGGCTTGCCGCGATCGCGCGCCAGCGCTTCCTCGGCGGCCCGGCCGAATTCTCGGATCTCTTTTCGCTCGACGATCTCTTTCTCTATTACGGCCTGCACGGCGCCTGGTACTGGCAAGCCATGCTGGCGCTGGCCGCCGCCGTCCTGTTGCTGACAATCGTCAACTTCAGGCGGCCGGCCCTGCTGGAATGCATTCTGCTGGCGCCAGTCTTTGCCTTCCTGCTGCTCTTCTGCGGCAAGCTCTATGCTCCCACTTTCACGGCGCGGCTTGTGGCGCCGACCGTCTCCGGTCATTCCTGGTTCCCGGAAGCGGCCTGGTTCGGGCAATGGGACGCCTTTCTGCGTTCCGCCTTCCATTATGCCGACCGCGAAGCGCAGATCGCGGATCTTGCCAGACGCAGCGCGCCGGATTTCGGCTTCCTTGACCGTGCGCTGAATGAGCCCGACAGGCGCAACGTCTACTTCGTCCTGCTGGAAAGCTTCTATGATCCGGCGGAGATCGCCGGGCTGAAACTCGATGCGGATCCGATGGCGCCCCTGTTCCAGGAATGGCGCAAACAGGGTTCGCCGCACGCGACGTCACCAGTCTTCGGCGAGCGTTCGCCCGATGCCGAATTCGAGCTTCTGTGCGGCCTGCCGGCGACACTCGATTCAGGGCAAGTGGCCTACGCCCAATTGACGCCGGACCATGTCGATTGCCTGCCGCGCAAGCTCGCGGCTCTTGGCTGGCATAGCGAATCCTGGGTGCCCGTCATTCCGTCGCTGTTCGGCAGCGACCAGGCCTATGCGCGGATCGGCATCGAGAACCGCGTCTTCCGTGACGGCATGAACATGAGCGATCTTGACGGCGAGGCCCTCTCGGCCAGGTCGCACTTGCAGCAGAATCTGGCGCGGCTCGGCGACCTGATCACCGCTGCCGGGACGGACGGTGGCAAGCCCGTCTTCAACTACCTCTTCACGACCGCGGGGCACTTTCCATTCTCGCTCAAAAAGGCGAAGCGGCCGGAGAAGATCGGCATCGCCCCGCATACCGACATGCTGAGCGGCTTCGTCAACAGCATCTATTACACGTCGCATGCGGTGGACGAATATGTCAGCTCGCTGAGAAAGCTCGACCCTGACGGCATCATCGTCATTCTCGGCGACCATCCGCCGCCCCTGCCGATGAATGAAGCGGGCATCACCTATCCGCCGGACGAGACGCGCAAGCATGATGTGCCGCTGATCATCATCGACGGACGGCGCGGGTTCGCGGCCCTGCCGCCGCATACGCCGACCTACCATATCCCTTTCATCGTCGGCGACCTGCTGACCGGCGGACGCTTCTGCCGCGAACAGGATTGCCC
>CAZUAL010000259.1:0-5807 GCA_964618305.1 uncultured Dongia sp.
CAAGATTCCCGACAAGCTTCCCGCCTTCCAGGCCCTGCAGGACGAGGGCGTTCGCGTGATGACCGAGACAGCGGCGATCCGGCAGGATATCCGCCCGCTGCAGATCGGGCTGCTCAACCTCATGCCCAACAAGATCAAGACGGAGCTGCAGATCGCGCGCCTGCTGGGTGCAACACCTTTGCAGATCGAGCTGTCGCTCATCCGCGTCGGCAACCATGTCGCCAAGAACACGGCGGAAGATCATCTGCGAACCTTCTACCAGACCTGGGAGGATGCGCGGCACCGCAAGTTCGACGGCTTCATCATCACCGGCACGCCGGTCGAGACGATCCCCTATGAGGACGTGACCTATTGGCCGGAGATGGAGCAGATCTTCGACTGGACCACGACCAACGCGCATTCGACGATCAATGTCTGCTGGGGCGCCATGGCGGCGCTGTACCATTTCCATGGCGTGCCCAAGCACCAGCTTTCGGAGAAGGCCTTTGGCGTCTACGCCCAAAAGATCATGAGGCCGTCTTCACCCTACCTCATCGGCTTTTCGGACGAGTTCATGATCCCGATCTCGCGCTGGGCCGAAATCAGAATGGCCGATGTGGCAGCCTGCCCGGATGTCGAGGTGCTGGCCTATTCCGACGAGATGGGCCTGTGCATCGCGCAGAGCCGCGGCACGCGCCGCCTCTTCGTGCTCGACCATATGGAATATGACGCGACCTCGCTCGGCGACGAATATGCGCGCGACGTCGCCGCCAATGTCCCCATCAAGCTGCCGCACAATTACTTTCCGGGCGATGATGCGACAAAGGCACCGCTCAATCGCTGGCGGCCGCACGGGCATCTGTTCATTTCGAACTGGATCAACGAGATCTACCAGACGACCCCGTTCGAGATTGACGAGATCGGCCGATCGAACGGATGAGGACCTGAAGCGCCATCTGACAAAAGAAAAAAGCCGCCGGTGATACCGGCGGCTTTTTCAAACTGGATGACCGCTCTGCTGAGCGTCAGACAGTGATATCGAGACGACGTGCGCTGGTGCCGCTGACGTCACCGCCCTGGCCGGCCTCTTCGACCACTTCGGTCTTCTTGAGGTCGGCCTCTTCAGCCGTGCGGCTGTTCTGGCGCTGCACCGCATTGGTGCTCGCCGACTGAGAACTCTGCTGGATACCGGCGAACCGGGCAGCTTCAACACCGGCTGCGACGGCACCGACCTGGCCGATAGGCATGGCACAGGCTCCTTGCTCTGTTGAAGGTTAGCTTGAAGATTGTGCTTCAGGCCCGGAAGCGCAAGAACATTCAGTTACGAATTTAATCGAATTTTAAGTAATAAGATTTCAGGAAAGGCGCGAAACGCCCTCGACCGCCCTGATTTCCCTGGATATTCTGATGTTTCAGAGCGGCTTCCGAAGGGACGGGAAAAGCATGCAACGCACACCATCATCCACTGTGTCTTCTGCTGCGACAACGGGTCCCGCCACGATACATGGCCTTTCCCAGGCGCAGCGCGACGCTTTCTGGCGCGACGGCTTCCTGCTGGTCGAGAACGTCCTGACGCCGGAAGAACTCGCCGCCCTTACCTCCGAATTCGATGGCTGGATCGCCGAGAGCAAAGACCATGACAAGCCCTGGGGCCGCATCATGGATGGGCGGCCGCGCTTCGATCTGGAACCCGGCCACAGCGCCGCGAAGCCCGCTCTCAGGCGCGTCAACTCGCCGACCGAGATTTCGGCGAGTTATGAGCACGTGATGGCGGAGAGCCGCGTGCCGGCCCTGGTTGCCGATCTCATCGGCGCCAACGTGAAATTCCACCATTCCAAGATCAATTCGAAGCTGCCCGGTGCCGCGACCCTGGTGAAATGGCACCAGGATTTTCCCTTCACGCCGCACAGCAATGACGATCTCGTCACCGCGCTCATTTTCGTCGATGAAGTGACGGCGGAGAACGGCCCGCTGGAAGTGCTGCCGGGTTCGCACAAGGGCCCGCTCTATCCGCTGTGGCACGAGGGCCGTTTCACCGGCGCGGTCGACGTGGCACTGGAGCCGGAAATGCGGGGGAAGTCCGCGCAGTGCGTCGGCCCGGCCGGCAGTGTCTGCTTCATGCACACGCGCCTGCTGCATGGCTCCGCCGCCAACCGCTCGGCCCAGCCGCGCACGCTTTTCATCTGCGTCTATTCGGCCGAGGATGCCGTGCCGCTCTCCCCCAACCCGCTTCCCTCGACCCATGAAGGACGCATCGTGCATGGTGAACGCACGGGCCGCGTGCGCTGCGTCGCCAACGAATTGAAGCTGCCGCAATTGCCGACCCAGGCCTCGTTTTTCGCGCAACAGGCCGCAAGCGCCGCAAGCTATGACGGCTGAGGGGCTTTGAACGAACATGAACCATGTCGATGACGAAACGCTGAAGCGTATCCTCACCCGCACAAAGATCATCGCCCTTGTCGGGGCGAGCCCGAAGCCCGACCGACCGAGCAATGGGGTGATGCGCTATCTGCAGCGTCAGGGCTATCGCGTGATCCCGGTCAATCCGGGTCTCGAGGGGCAGACACTCAACGGTGAGCGCGTCTATGCGCGCGTAACCGATATCCCCGAGGGGAGCCAAGGCAAGATCGACATGGTCGACATCTTCCGCAATTCCGCCGACGCCCTGGCGCCGACACGCGAAGCGATCGCGGTCAAGGCCAAGACCGTGTGGATGCAACTCGGTGTCGTCAACGAGGAGGCCGCCCAGGAAGCACGGCTGGCCGGGCTCGACGTGGTGATGGATCATTGCCCGGCGATCGAGATCCCGCGCCTTGGTCTCGGCGGGCCGGAGGATTGAGACTAAGCGAATAACGGCGGCAAGCCGTGACGGATTTGGGCGGCATCCACCCTGCCCCGGCACATATAACAAGCCGTGCAGGCATCAAGACAGGCAGGCATCAAGACAGGCAGGCATCAAGACAGGCAGGCATCAAGATAGGCAGGCTTTGATCGCCGCGATCAGTTCCTTCGGGCTGAATGGCTTCTGCAGGACCTTGCTTGCGCCGAAGGATTTGGCAACTTCGAGAAAATTGAGATTGCCCATGCTGGAGCCACCGCTCATCGCGATGATGGGGATGCCTGCATCGACCTTGCGGATGGCGAGGATGGTTTCGATCCCTTCCTGCTCCGGCATGATGATATCGGTGACGACGATATCGGGGCGTTGCGCTGAGAACATGTCCCAGCCGTCGCGACCATGGGCTGCGGCCGCCACCTCGTAACCTTCGAGCGACAAGCCGATGGTGAGCGAATTGCGCACCAGCTCGTCATCGTCGATCAGCAATACCCGCACCATCTCGCCCCAAGTCCCGTGACCGGCCTGACCGAACCAGGATCATGCTCATCCTAAGGCCGATTGCCATCCGAGCGCGAAACTAATCGCCGGCGATTATTAAGACGTTAATAAAATTCGATGAAACTACGCGGCTGAATATTCAGGACTACAATCTCAGCATTGCCTGATCAACTAAAGCGCGACAGGATCGGACGTCCTTCGCGATGGGGGTCAGTGCCGCCAGAGAAGAGACAAAAATCATGAGCATCCGTTCGCGCCTGCTGATCATCGCCATCCTCGCCACCTTGGTGCCTGGACTGCTGGTCGGCATCCGATTTTTCCAGGACCGCGCCAACGGCATCAACGCCGCGCGCGAGCGGCTGACGGAAGTTGCCGAGCTGATCGCGCGCGATCTCGACGCGAAGATCAAGGGCACGGCGCAGCTGCTCTATGGTCTGGCGCGGGCGCGCGATCTCGAGAACCCCGATATTGAGACCTGTTCGCTCTTCCTGTCCGACGTGCGGGAGCAAAACCCGCAATATACCGGCATCCTCACCGTCGAACCCAACGGCTCGCTCTTTTGCGACTCCCTGCAATCGGGGCGCAAGCTGAACCTCACCGACCGCACCTACTTCAAGCGCGCGCTGGCGATGGAAAGCGGCGTGGCCGTCGAGGCGACTTTCGGCCGCCTAACGGGCCTTGCGGTCTTGCAGATTGCCAAGCCCGTCCGTGGCGAAAACGGTGTGCTGCAATACATCCTGCTCGCCTCGTTCAACCTGCAGAAGTTCGCCGAAGGCTTCGACGGACAATTGCAGCATGTCGAAATCCTACTGGCGAAGAATGACGGCACGGTACTGGCTTGGTTGCCGAAGGATAAGGCCAAGTTCCAGCCGGGGACGCAAATCGAAGATGCCGATTTCGCCGGACAGATCAGGCAAGCGGCAAGCGGAACCGGCGACAAGACGGCGATCCTCGCCTCCGGCGAGACGGTCTGGGCCTTCGCCGACACGGCAGCAATCGCCGAGGCTGGGCTTCACGTTCTGGTCGGCTTGCCGAAGAGCGAACTGATCGCCTCGGCAAACAAGCGCCTGTTTCAGGACATCGTCACGCTGGTCACCGTCTCGCTGCTGCTCTTTGCCGGTGTCTGGGCCCTGGCCGAGTTCAGCATCCGCCGGCAGATCGCGCGCATCGCGCAGATGATGACCAAGCTCGGCAAGGGCGAACTCGCCGCGCGCATCTCGCCACCCTATCCGACGGGTGACTTGGGCCGGCTGATGGCCCTCACTAACCGGGCGGCGCAATCGCTGGAGCAGCAGCGCATCGAGATCGAGGAACTGCACCAGCAACTGCGCCATGCGCAGAAGATGGAAGCGATCGGCCACCTGACCGGCGGCGTGGCGCACGATTTCAACAATCTCCTCACCGTCGTCATCGGCAATGCGGAGACCATGGCCGAGCGGTTGGGCGATCAGCCGACGCTCAAGGCGCTTGCCGAGATGACCGGGCGCGCGGCAAACCGCGGAGCCGACCTCACCAAGCGCCTCCTCGCCTTCGCCAGGCGCCAGCCGCTCAGCCCCAAGACCGTCGACGTCAACCATTTGATCAGCGGCATGGACGGTCTGCTGCGGCGGACGCTGGGCGAGCAGATCGACATCAGCGTCGTGGCGGCACCCGATTTGTGGACGGCCCGGATCGACCCCAGCGAACTTGAAAACGCGATCCTCAACCTGTGCATTAACGCGCGCGATGCCATGCCGCAAGGTGGCAATTTGACCATCTCGACCGCCAATACGACGATCGGCGTCGAGGCCGGGAGCACCGAGCTCGAGGCCGGTCAATATGTGCAGCTCACCATCGCCGACACCGGGATCGGCATGGACCGTGCGACGCTGGAGCGCGTCTTCGAACCCTATTTCACGACCAAGGAAATCGGCCGCGGCAGCGGGCTCGGACTGTCCATCGTCTATGGCTTTGTCAAGCAATCGCGCGGCCATGTGCAGATCAAGTCGGAGCCGGGCCGGGGCACCAGCGTGCGCCTCTACCTGCCGCGTGACACGAGCGGTGCCAGCACGAAAGATGAGTATGAGGCGGACGGCTCGATCCTCGGCGGCAAGGAACGGATTCTGCTGGTCGAGGACGATCCGATGGTGAAGAGCTATGTCGGCGAATTGCTGAAGAGCCTCGGCTATCAGGTGGTCATCGCCGAAAGCGCCAGGGAAGCCCTGGAGCGGCTGGCCGCGGACGGCGCCTTCGATCTCGTCTTCACCGATATCGTGATGCCGGGTGGCATGGACGGCACGCAGCTGGCCCAGGAGATCCACCGCCGCCGCCCCGCCCTGCCCGTCCTTTTCACATCGGGCTATTCGGAAAAGGCGGTGGCAATGCAAAGCGATGGGGCCAAGCATTTCATCGCCAAGCCTTACCGCCGGCGCGACCTCGCCGCCAAGTTGCGCGCTGTCCTGGATCAGGCGCGCGAGCTATAGGGACCGACCCCGACCGCACTGCCGGTGTC
>CAZUAL010000260.1:0-5757 GCA_964618305.1 uncultured Dongia sp.
GGATGATTCCGCTGTCGATATTTCCGAGGAAATCAGCCGACTCGAGGCGAAGAGCCTATCCCTCACCCGGGATATTTATGCCAAGCTCACGCCTTGGCAAATTGCGCAGGTGGCAAGGCATCCTCAGCGTCCCTATACGCTTGATTACATCGAGCATATGTTTACCGATTTCGAGGAACTTCATGGGGACCGTGCGTTTGCCGATGATCACGCCATCGTGGGCGGACTCGCTCGCTTCAACGGCCAATCATGCGTGGTGATCGGGCATCAAAAAGGCCGGGACACCAAGGAAAAGATTTTTCGGAACTTCGGTATGCCTCGACCCGAGGGCTATCGCAAGGCGCTTCGCCTGATGAGGCTAGCCGAGCGATTCGATTTGCCGTTATTTACTTTCGTCGATACGCCGGGTGCGTATCCTGGCATCGATGCCGAGGAGCGCGGCCAATCGGAGGCGATTGGCCGGAATCTCTATGAAATGACCCAAGTCAGGGTACCGCTCATTGCCACCGTGATCGGCGAAGGGGGTTCCGGAGGTGCGCTGGCCGTGGCTGTCGGCGATGCACTGTTGATGCTTCAGTATTCCACGTACTCGGTGATTTCTCCGGAGGGGTGCGCGTCCATTCTTTGGAAGAGTGCGGAGAAAGCTGCGGATGCCGCCGAGACCATGGGCATCACAGCGTCGCGCCTGAAGTCCTTGGGGCTGGTGGATCGGGTGGTCACCGAACCGGTCGGTGGTGCGCACCGCGATCATCGCGCTATGGCGGTTGCGCTCAAGAAGGCCTTGCAGGATCAGTTGAAACAGTTGGCCACGCTCTCGTCAGCCGAACTTGTCGAGCGCCGCATGGAGCGGGTGATGAGCTATGGGCGCTACAAGGAAATCGCTCTCCACTGACGCCGTTGTCGTTGCCGTCGACGATTGTCTGGCGCGGCATGTCGGGGAGGGCGATCAAGTAGCGGTGGCGTTGTCTGGCGGACTGGATTCGATGGTTCTCCTGCACGCACTCAACTCTCTGGGCCGCCGGATCTCCGCGGTGCATGTGCACCATGGCTTGAGCAGGAATGCCGATCGCTGGGCAGAGTTCTGCCGGGAGATTTGCCGGGCGTTGGCGGTGCCGTTTTTCCTGTATCGAGTTGAGGTAGAGCGGGGAAGCGACGATGGTCTCGAAGCCGCGGCGCGGCGTGCTCGACACGCCTGCTATCGAGATGCGCCGGTAGATTGGATTGGACTTGCACATCATCGCGACGATCGTGCCGAAACCATGTTGTTCAATATCCTTCGCGGCGCGGGGGTTCGGGGGGCCGGCGCGATGCCGGAGCGCAACGGCAGGCTTCTGCGGCCGATGCTCGATCTCGCGCGTTCCGAGATCGCCGCTTACGCGCAATCCCGCGGCCTGAGGTGGATCGAGGACGAAAGCAACCGTGACGTCAGGTTCTCGCGGAACTTCCTGCGTCACGATGTCCTTCCAGCAATTGGTCAGCGGTTCCCGGCCGCGGGAAAGCGCCTTGCCCGCGCCGCTGCCCGATTTGCCGAGACCGCGAGCCTGCTTGACGACCTTGCCAAACTGGACCTTGGCAATCATCCTTCTATCTTCCCGTTGTCGCTGGATGTGTTGAAACAACTGCCCGAACCGCGAGCGCGCAACATCTTGAGCTTTCTCTTGGCCCAGCACCGGATTGGCATTCCGAGCGAACAGCGTCTGACGGAGGCATTACGGCAGTTCATGACAGCGGCGCCGGACAGACATCCTGCGGTTGTCTTCGGAAACTTCACGTTGAGACGCAAAGGTGGATTCTTGGAACTTGCGACCAAGAACGAGTCAGCTACTCAAGCGGTGCTCCCGCCAGGAGTTGAGCGAGTTCGACCGCCGACCTGACATTCATCTTTTCAAAGATGCGCGCCCGATGGACCTCAACGGTTCGCATGGCGATCTGCAAGTCGGCCGCGATCACCTTGTTGTACTGCCCATTCAATATACGTTTCATGACTTCTCGTTCGCGAGCGGTCAGGAGTTGCAAACGAGACTCAATCGACGCGGTTGAAACGGCAAGGCGTCGATGTTGCTCGTCGAGGCTAAGTGCTGCGATGACTCGTCCAGCAAGTTCGCTTTCAATGAAGGGCTTTTCCATGAAGTCGAAAGCCCCTTTCTTGAGTGTTTGCACCGCCAGTGGCACATCGGCGTGTCCCGTGAGAATGATGGCCGGCATGGTGCAGCCCCGGGCCCGCAGGTTATCAAACAGTTCGGGACCGGTCATGTCGGCCATGCGGATATCGAGAATCAGGCAGCCCCGCATGCCGCCGTGGTAATCGGCAAGAAAGCGCTCCGCGGAATTCCAGGCGTGCGACTCGATCCGGTAGGAGCGCAACAGCCACGCCAGCGCATCCCGAAAGGCGTCGTCGTCATCGATCAGGTGAACCATCCCTTTACTCATGGGGCTTTGATCGGCAGTAATACGTGGAAGATACTACCGCCCAGCGGATTGGGTTCCACCCACAGTCTTCCCTTGTGCCCCTCGATGACCGATCGGCAGATGTTCAGACCCATGCCCAGTCCTTCGCTCTTGGTACTGAAGAAAGGCTCGAACAGCCGGAAGGTAACCGCCTCCGGAATGCCGTCGCCGCGATCGGCGATGGCCAGATGGATCTGATCATATTCGGCATCAGCACGCAAAGTCAGTAGTCGCCGCTCGCCGGGAAGATCCCGCATCGCTTCGATGGCGTTCCGAATCAGGTTCAGGATGGCCTGCTCGAGCAACAAGCCATCCCCGTGTACCTCGGGCAGGCTGGATTGGACGTGACGCTCAATCCGGATGCGGTGCCTTCGCGCGTCCGGGTCGACCAGCGCGATCGTGCGATCGATCAGGTCCGCGATGCTGCACGGCTCGGATTTTGGTTCAGCCCGCCTGACGAATTCATAGATGCGCCGAATGACATGGCCCGCCCGCTGTGCTTGCGCCGTGCTCTTGGCCAATGCATCCTTCAGTTCAGCGGCATCGGTATTGCCATCATTCAGAAGTTGCAGACACCCGGCGTTATAGCTGGCTATCGCCGCTAGCGGCTGATTGAGTTCATGCGCCAGGCTGGATGCCATTTCTCCCATGGTGATCAGTCTTGCGGTCGACTGCAATCGTTCCTGCTGCTGGCGGGACAGTTCTTCGGAACGCTTCTGGTCGGTGATGTCGATGACGGAACTCATCCATCCCGTTTGCCGCCCACTCGCGTCGATGAGGGGCGCTTCGTGGACCAAGACGGGAAAAACATCGCCATTACGGCGCCTGAATGGCACCTCGAAACCGCGGCTTGGCCCTTCGCCGGCAAGAATGCGGTCATGCAGGGCGCGCGTAGCCTCCATTTCCTCGGCGACCCAATAGGGCATTGGCGGCATCCGGCCAATCAGTTCCTCCGCGTTCCAGCCCACCATGGCGCAGAACGCCGGATTGACATAGGTGATTCGGCCCTCCAGGTCTCGCGCGCGCAAGCCGGCTTGCACTGAATCTTCCATGGCCTTGCGAAAGGCGTGTTCGTTGCGCAGCGCCATCTCGGCGGCCATTCTTCCTTGCACATGGCGCCGCAAGGCCCAGAGGCTCCATAACACGACGATCGCCAGGAAAACCAGGGCCGCCGAAAGTAGCCGTCCGGCTAAAGGTGCCGGTGATCTGTAGGGTGTGGCCTGTAGCGAGAGGCCATGACCCGGCGGCTCGAATGCAAGCTGGTAGCCCCCCGTCGTCGTTGGGGTTTCCACCTTTGAACGACTCGCCAGCGATTTGCCTTCGGAGTCGGCGACGATAATGCGGTATCGCTCGGCCAGCCACCATGGAACCGATTCCTGCAACATCCGGTGTATTTCGTATCGTCCCACCACTACTCCGGCCGACCGTGTTTGGTCCAACACCGGCACGTAGACCTGGAAGGACCAATCGCCGTTGGCGGTCGGATAAGGTTTGCCATACACCGGCTTCGCGAGCGACAAGGCCAGCTTGACGATTTCCGGATCCGCTACCAACGTCGCTGCCACCGGAAAATTCAAACGATTGTTGCCGATGCCATCAAGCCAGCCCACGGCGCGCAGCCCGGTCTGGTTTTCGATGAGGATGCGGGCATGAGTTTCCAGGGCGGTTTGATCAAGAATCCGGCGCGACCCCATCTGCCCCAGGAGTTCTTCGTTATGGGTCAAGGCAAAGCGCAGGCTTTGTTCCAGCCAAAGCATGTCGCTGATCAATGTGGCGCGTTGTTCCTCGCTATCCATCCGGTTTGACAGCCACAGCAGCGCCGCCACTCCTCCGACGAAAAGGGCAAAAGACAAGCGCGGCAACCACCATAGCCAGCCGCTGGCTCTGGATTCCGGGGCGGTCTGGTCCGTATTCATCACGCCGATGTTAAACCTTCCGAGCGGCCTTGATGGCGACAGTCCTGTGGATATCCACAATGGCGGCGCATTGGTCCGATGCCGACAATTTGACAATGCCCGCTGCGGCGTACATAGGAGGACTAGCCATGAAGATTCGTGACATGATGATCGGCGTGATCGCTGCCGCAGTTGCGGCATTCTCGTTGCCGGCGTTTTCGCAACAGCCCATCGTCATCAAGTTCAGCCATGTTGTCGCCAACGATACGCCGAAAGGGCATGCAGCCGATTTCTTCAAGAAGAAAGCCGAGGAACTGACGGGCGGGAAGGTCAAGGTCGAGGTTTATGCCAACAGCACGCTGTACAAGGACAAGGAAGAGATGGAGGCCCTGCAACTGGGCGCCGTGCAGATGCTGGCACCGTCTCTGGCGAAGTTCGGCCCGCTCGGGGTCAAGGAGTTCGAGGTCTTCGATCTGCCGTACATCTTCGACAACTATGACGAATTGCACAAGGTGACGTTGGGTCCGGTCGGCCGGCAATTGCTTGACAAGCTTGAGGCCAAAGGCATCAGAGGCCTTGCCTATTGGGACAACGGCTTCAAGTCGTTTTCGGCCAACAAGCCTTTGCGCACTCCCGAGGACTTCAAGGGCCAAAAAATGCGGATCCAGTCCTCGAAAGTGCTGGAGTCGCAGATGCGCGCGCTGGGCTGCCTGCCGCAGGTGATGGCGTTCTCCGAGGTTTACCAAGCCTTGCAGACGGGCGTGGTGGACGGTACCGAAAACCCGATTTCCAACCTATACACACAGAAGATGCATGAGGTGCAAAAGCACTTGTCCCTGACGGAGCACGGTTATCTCGGCTATGCCGTGATCGTGAACAAGAAGTTCTGGGATGGCCTGCCGGCAGATATTCGCGCCAAGCTCGAGGATGCCATGGGGCAGGCGACGCGCTATGCCAACCAGATCGCCAAGGTCGAGAACGACAAATCGCTCGAGGCGGTCAAGGCGTCAGGCAAGACGCAGGTCTATACGCCGACCGCACAGGAACGTCTGGCGATCAAGAAGGTGCTGGTCAAGACCCATGGCGACATGGAATCGCGCATCGGCAAGGATTTGATTCAGTCGATTTACAAGGAAACCGGCTTCGATCCAGCCAAGCTGTAAAGTCAGCCGCGGCGGCGCGCCGCCGGGCGGTGGCGTGCCTCGACCACCCTTGCTGCAGGGAGAGACAGCGGGATGAAGATACTCGATCATCTTGAGGAATGGTTGATCACCTTCCTCATGGGCGCGGCGACCCTGATCATTTTCGCCTCCGTCATGCACCGCTACTTGTCCGGGTATGCGATTCCCGGCATGCAGGACTGGCTGCTCGGCCTCAACTTCGGCTGGGCGCAGGAGTTGTGCATCATCATGTT
>CAZUAL010000261.1:0-5754 GCA_964618305.1 uncultured Dongia sp.
TCGATGAGCTTCAAAGGCGTCTTCGAATCGAGATTGACCGCGGCATGGACGGCCTTCACCAGCGAGCTTTTGCCGGTGCCGCGCGCACCCCAAAGCAGCGCGTTGTTGGCGGGCAGTCCTTGCGCGAAGCGGCGCGTATTGTCTTGGAGGATGTCCTTGTTGCGCTCGATCCCCTGCAGCAGGTTGATGTGCATCCGAGCGACACTCGGCACCGGCTCCAGATAGCTCGTCTCCGCCTGCCAGACGAAAGCGTCCGCCGCCGCGAGGTCGAGCGTTCGTGCCGCCGGCGGCGCGAGGCGCTCCAGACTGTCGGCGATGCGCGAAAGCAGGGGAATGAGTTCTTTGTCCATCGGGTCCTGAACCTCAAGCGAAACCGGCCGCTTTCATAGCCTCTTTGGCGGGGCGGCGCTAGGAGGTGAGCTGGGCCGGGCGTTCGATCTGGGCGCTAAGGCCGGACCGCCTTCTCCCAGAAGGCGGCGATCTCGGCGGCGATGGGGCCGCCATTCAATTCCGTCAGCACATGGCCGGTCTCGGGGAGGAGGCGGAAGTCGGCGCCGGGGCAGATATCCCTCATCGCCGCCCCCTGGCGCGGGGCGATCACCGGGTCGGAATCCCCGTGCAGCATCAGGACCGGCGCCTCGATCCCCGCGAGCATCTCCTGCCGCGCCCCAGCCGCCCGCATGGCCCGCGCCTGGCGCCAGATCCCCGCCGGATGGTGGCCACGGGCGCGGGCGGCCCGGTGCTGGGCAAGCCGCTCCAACCGCTCAGGCAGAGCGCTCGGCCCGGCATAGACCGCATCAGCCGCGAGCAAATAGGCCTCATGTCTCGCGATATTCCGTTCGGCGAGGATCGAACGACGCAGCATCGCCGTCGCACCCGGGCTGCTCTCCAGCCATTCCTGGCCGGCGCTGGTCATGAGGCCGGCGAGGCTCGCCACCCGCGCCGGCGCCGTGGCCGCCAGCCATTGCGCGATCATGCCGCCCATCGAGAAGCCGACGAGATGCGCGCGGCGGATGCTGAGCGCATCCATGAGGCCGAGGACATCCCGCGCCATGTCGCCGAGGTCATAGGTGGGGGCCACGCGCAAGGGCGCGCCGTCGGGGAAGTCGCTCTCGCGGAGGCTCTCGATACTCGCCGGCCCGAAGAGCGATGATAGCCCGGCATCGCGGTTGTCGAAGACGACCAGCGGCCTTATGGCGGCAAGGCGACCAAGCAGCGCTTCCGGCCAGTCGGTCGCCTGCATGCCAAGGCCCTGGATCAGGATCGCGGGTTCCGCCGCGCTGTCGCGTTCCCCGATCCAGCGGTACCAGAGCGACAGGCCATCGAGGGCGGCAATGGGCATGACCGGTCGCGCGTCGATGAAGTTAGAGACCGAGCGCCTTCCTGACCGCCGACAGTCCGTCCGCGCCGTCGAGGGTGGTGACGCCTGCCAGCCATTTGTCGAGATAGTCGGGATGAGCCTTGAGCGCCTTCGCCGCCGCGTCGGCGGCGCTCATCCCGTCATGGATCAGATAGCCCATGCCCTCGTTCTCAAGCGGAATGTCGAAGGTCACGTTGGTAAGGAGCTTCGCCACGTTCGGGCATTCCTGCATGTAGCCCTGGCGCACCTGCGTGTGCACCGTGGCGGCGCCGAGATCGGGGCCGTAATAGGCATCGCCCCCGGTCAGATAGGCGATCGGAAAATCGTTGTTCATCGGATGCGGCGCCCAGCCCTGGAAGACGATCCAATCCTGATGCCGCACCGCCTTGTCGACCTGGGTCAGCATGCCCTGTTCGCTCGATTCCACCACTTCCCAGCCGTCGAGCTTGAATTTCGGGTCCTTCACGATGTCGAACATCAGCTGGTTCGAGCCCGGTTCGATGCCATACATCTTCTTTTCGAACTTGTCGGCATGCTGGGCAAGGTCGGCGATGTCACGGACGCCCGCGTCATAGACATATTGCGGAACGGCGAACGTGTATTTGGCGCCTTCGAGATTCCGGTGCACGGTCTCGACCGAGCCGTCGGCCTTGTAGTTCTCGTAATAGCTCACCATCGCCGGATCCCAGTACCCCATGAAGAGGTCGAGATCCTTGTTCTTCAGGCTCTGATAGATGATATCGAGGCCAAGCAGGCTGCTCTCCGCCTGATAGCCGAGGCTGTTGAGAATGAGCGTGGTGATGCCGGTCGTGAAAGTGAGATCGTTCCAGCCCGGCTCGGCGAGGCGCACCTTGGCGCAGGAGGCTGGATCGGCGGCCAGCGCCAGGGCGGGGAAAAGCAGGGCCGCGGCGCCCGACAGCAGGGCCGCACGCAAGGTCGAAGCACGCATGAAAGATCTCCCGGTTTGAAGGCCTCGGACAGCAACAGCTCCACGGGACTTGACCATTCGGTCTATAAATTGACCCGTGGGTCAATTTATAGACCAGGTGGACAGCATCGGCAAGGGCGGGGACAATGGCGGCAGCGCGATTTTGGAGAATCAGCTTGGCCCGCTTGAGCATCGAACAGCTGCGCCGTCAGGAACTGGCGGCGGCGGCCTACGAAATACTGCAGGAAGAAGGCATCGCCGGCACGACCCTGGCCAAGGTGGCGGAACGCGCCGGCATGTCGAAGGGCATCGTGCTGCACTATTTCAAGGGCAAGGATGCGCTCCTCGAAGCGGTGATGCGCCATGCCAATACGCTGCTGCGTGACGAAGTGGTGGCGCTGATGGAAAAGGCGCAGAGCCCGCGCGAGCGCGTCGAGGCGATCGTGGCCGGCAACTTCTCCCCGAAATTCTTCAAGGCGGAGATCTGCAACGCCTGGCTCTCGCTCTGTGCCGAGGTGCCGCGCAACGCCAATTTCGCCCGCATCCAGCGCGCCATTCACGCGCGCATGCGCAGCAACCTCAAATCGGCCCTGCGCCACCTCCTGCCCAAGGCCGAGGTCGAGGCCGCCATCATCGGCATCACGGCGATGATCGACGGTTTGTGGCTCCGCTTCGGCCTCAATCAGGATGGGCTGAGCCTTGCTGAGGCCAAGCGGCAGATGGATGCGATCCTCGATCTCTATCTCGGTCCCAAGGCGAAGAACGTTCGCCGCAAATCCGCCTGATCGGTCGGGATCTAACTGCAATGGCCTGGGAGCTTGTGGACAGCGCGATGGTGGAGGAGGGGGAACTCACCCTCTATCGCCAGGACGAACTCGGCCAGGGACCGGTCTTCATGATCCGCGCCAACGGGCTCGAACTGATGAACGGTCTCGGCCACCAATCGGAAACCGTGCTGGGGCGCATGGCCGTTGCCGTGGCAAAGTCCGAGGACCCGCACATCCTCATCGGTGGCCTGGGGCTCGGCTACACGCTCGCGGCCGCCCTGGCCGATCTCCACGGGCGGGGCCGGGTCACGGTCGCGGAACTTTCGCCCAAGGTCATCGACTGGTTCGACGCTCATGTGGCGCCGCACGTGCTTCCCGCGCGCCCCGATACATGCGCACTCGTGCCCGGCGATATCGGCGCCTTCATCCGGCGCGAGGATGTCGGCCCCTTCGATGTCATCGTGCTCGATGTCGATAACGGGCCGGAGGCGCTGGTGACCCCGCGCAACCAAGGGCTCTATTCACCAGCGGGCTTGCACGCCTTCGCCGCGAAGCTCGCCCCCGGCGGCGCCATCCTGCTCTGGTCCGCCTTCGAAGCCCCGGCCTTCGTCGCCCTCGCAGAAGGCGCAGGCTTCAAAGTCACCAGCACCGCGCTCGCCGCCATCCGCCGCCCCGACCTGCTGCACTACGCCTATTTACTGGAGCCGTTTGCGTATCGGCTGCGATAGAACTTGTGCTCAAGATCGGGTTCAGCGCCCACTATCTTGCTGCCTGGTTGTTTCTAAAACAATGGCGGGAAACCCTGAGTTGAAAGCAGTGGAGACTACTAGTTTCCTTTCAACAGGACGAGGCACTGGGCTGCCACAAGAGCCGAGGCAGCAATCAAGTTCACTACAGCCGACCATTTTTGCCATCTGCTTTGGCGATGAAGATCATTGATGAACTCATCGGTATTGTCTCGGATTTCGATCATAGCAATCCGCATCCCAAGGATGGCTGATGCTGCGGCAAGAACAGTTGTTGTCACAGTCAGGATCTCAATCATCGTCATTTTATGTTTTCATCCTATAAATAGAGATCAAAGATATTAATCTATCGCAATTATAGCGGCTAACTTGACGCATTTCGTCGAGAACTTTCTGCAGGGAGGTGCCTGTGAAAGATTGTTGGGACAAATTGGTTGCGATAGGTGGCGTCCTTGGTGCAATCGCCATCCCACTTGCCGTCGCCAGCGGAACTTGGATTTATCAGTCTCAGCAGGCTTTGAACTCTGAAAAGCGGCTCTGGGTTCAAATTGGAATAGACGCACTACGAGACAGTAATGCGCAGCCAGATTTGAGATCTTGGGCGATTGCTATCATCAATGAAAACTCTGGACGCAACATCACGGAGTCTACAGCCGAGAAGCTTGTGTCGGGAGAATGGAAATTCCCGCAGAACCGAAGTGGCTGGTCTGACAATCCTCCCCCGCCAGAGTTCTTCTCCTGCAAGGATGCACCGTTTCCACCTTCGGACCCTTTAACTCAAAATGATGTAGCGATTTATATCGTGGAACTTAGGGCTGCTTATGCGGACTGTAAGAATGCGCTGGATGACTTAGAACGGTGGTTGCAGCTGTAACCAACCAGAGGTGCGAACAACTCTGAAGGCAATTGAAGCTTAGGATAAACCTAGGGCAGCAATCTCAAGGTAAATTCAATATATCTCATTGAAATGATGGGAAAAATGGTGCCGCCGAGATGAATCGAACATCCGACCCCGTCCTTACCAAGGACGTGCTCTACCCCTGAGCTACGGCGGCGCCTTTTTTACGAGGCGTTCGAGGCTGCGGGTCCAAGGCGAACCCCCTCGAAGCGGCGCGGAACATGCCAGAAGGCGTCTGGGATGGCAAGCGCCGTGGCAAGGCGCTGGGGAAGGTGCCCGGAAATAGGCATAAGGCCTTGAGGCCGACCTATTTTCGCCCTAATTAAATGTCATGAATTCAGTGACTTGATGGAGCTTCGAAGGACTCTCATGAGTGCGGGCGATGACAAGGCGGAACGGCTGGCGGCGGCACTCCGGGCCAATCTGAAGCGGCGCAAGGCGCAGTCGCGCTCCAGGGCCGAGCAGAAGACCGAATCCGACCCGGGCACGGAGACCCATCCGGCACCGGCCAAAATACCCGCCGGCGACGCTAAAACTTGAGGCTTTCCGGCCCTTCCGATACAAACGGCGCGATTGGGGGCGCCGGCCTGACGCCAGCGAATCCGCACCCGCGCGACCCCGTGCGAAAACCCGAATTGGATACCTAGAAAGGGACCTATCCGCCGATGTCGATCATGCCCGATACCTGGATCCGCGAGATGTCGCAAAAGCACGGCATGATCGAGCCCTTCGTCGAAAGCCAGAAGCGCGACGGCGTCATCTCCTATGGCGTCTCGTCCTATGGGTATGACGCGCGTGTGTCGCGCGAGTTCAAGATCTTCACCAATGTCGATTCAGCTGTGGTCGATCCGAAGGAATTCAACCCGAAGAGCTTCGTCGATCGCGATACCGACGTCTGCATCATTCCGCCCAATTCATTCGCGCTGGCGCGCACGGTCGAATATTTCCGCGTGCCGCGCGACGTGCTGGTGATCTGCCTTGGCAAGTCGACCTATGCGCGCTGCGGCATCATCGTCAACGTGACGCCGCTGGAGCCCGAATGGGAAGGGCATGTG
>CAZUAL010000262.1:0-5721 GCA_964618305.1 uncultured Dongia sp.
CACCCTCTATCGCCTTTCGCCAAGCATCGGCCGTCACATAATGCCGGGCAAGGAGCTTCGCCGTCTCCTCCCCGATCTGAGGGATGCCAAGAGCGAAGATGAACCGCTCCAGCGATATCTGCCGGCGCGCCTCGATCGCACGCAGCAGATTGTCGACCGACAATTAGCCCCACCCTTCCCGTTCCAGCAATTGCTGGCGCTTGCGCTCCAGACGGAAAAGATCGGCCGGCGATTTGATGAGGCCGTCGGCGAAGAAGGCTTCGATATGCTTGCCACCAAGCCCTTCGATATCGAAGGCCATGCGCGACACGAAATGCCGCAGCCGCTCGACCGCCTGCGCCGGGCAGATGAGGCCGCCGGTGCAGCGCCGCGCCGCCTCCCCTTCCTCGCTCACGGCGTGACTATCGCAGACCGGGCATTTGTGCGGGAAGTGATAGGGGCCGCTGCGCCCCTTGCGGTCGGCATCGAGCACGGCAACGATCTGCGGAATGACATCGCCGGCGCGCTGCACGATGACGCGGTCGCCGACGCGGATATCCTTGCGCTTGATCTCATCCTCATTGTGGAGCGTCGCGCGCGAAACCATCACACCGCCGACATTGACGGGTTCCAGTTCAGCGACCGGGGTCAGGACACCCGTGCGCCCGACCTGGATCGTGATCTCCTTGAGGATCGTATGCGCCTGTTCGGCCGGAAATTTGTGGGCGATAGCCCAGCGCGGGGCGCGGCCGATGAAGCCCAGCCGCTCCTGCCAGTCGATTCTGTCGACCTTGTAGACGACACCGTCGATATCATAATCGAGGGTCGCCCGCTGTTCCTGGATGCTGTCGTAGAACTTCAGGGTCTCGGCCAGATCGTGAGTCACCTTGCGCTTCGGATTGACCGTGAAGCCCCAGGTTTCAAGCTGGTCATTGAGCGCGTGCTGCGAAGCCGGGCGCTTCGCCAGGCCTTCGACCGCGCCGAATGCATAGGCGAAGAAATACAGTGGGCGCGACTTGGTGATGGCGGCATCAAGCTGCCGTAGAGAGCCCGCAGCGGCATTGCGCGGATTGGCAAAGACCGGCTCGCCGGCCTTTTCGCGCTCGGCGTTGAGCTTCAGGAAGCCGTCCTTCGACATATAGACTTCACCGCGGATCTCGATCCGCGCCGGATGATTTCCGTCCTTGAGGCGCATCGGCAGGCCGGCCACATGACGCAGATTGGCGGTGATGTCCTCGCCGACCGCACCGTCGCCACGCGTGGCACCACGAACGAACACGCCATCCTCATAGAGCAGGTTGGCGGAGAGGCCATCGATTTTCGGTTCGGCTGCCAGCGGCACGGCGACATCTTCCGAGAGGCCAAGGAAGCGCCGAATACGGTCGACGAAATCCGTGACATCTTCTGGCGCAAAGGCATTGTCGAGCGAGAGCATCGGCACAATGTGCGCCACCTTGGCGAAGCCCTGGGCGGGCTCGGCACCGACCTTGTCGGTGGGCGATTCAGCAAGCTTCAGGTCGGGAAACCGCTTCTCGATCTCTTCATTGCGCCGGACCAGCGCGTCGAAGTCGGCATCGGTGATCTCCGGCGCGTCCTTCTGATAGTAGAGACGGCGGTGATGCGCGATCTCCTTGGCCAGATGCGCCAGTTCAGCCGCCGCCTCGATGGCCGTCAGTTCATCGACCGGGGCCGGCTTGGCGGCTTTCTTCGGTTTCTTCACGCCGCACCTTTCAAGAGCTTGTCGGCGGCGGCCCGCGCCTCGTCGCTGATCGTGGCGCCAGACAGCATGCGCGCGATCTCTTCGCGCCGCTGCTCAGGCGAAAGTGTGACGAGGCTGGTGGAGGTAGCCCCCTTCGTCACCTTCTTTTCGACCCGCCAGTGCTGGGCGCCGAGCGCCGCCACCTGGGGCGAATGCGTGATGACGAGAACCTGCAGCTGGCTGGAAAGGCGCTTCAGCCGCTCGCCCACGGCGGCGGCGGTTGCACCGCCGATGCCGGCATCGACTTCGTCGAACACCAAGGTGGGCACCGGCTGGGCACGCGAGAGGGCGACTTTCAGCGCCAGCATGAAGCGGGCCAGCTCGCCACCCGAAGCGATGCGCTGGATCGGGCCAGGTTCGGCCCCTGGGTTGGTGGCGACTTCAAAAGCGATGCGCTCCGCCCCCGTCTCGCCCAGCTGGGTATCGGGCAGCGCCTCGAGGCGCGTCACGAAACGCGCCTTCTCAAGCTTGAGGGGCGCCAGTTCCTTCATGACGGCGGCATCCAGTTCCTTGGCCGCCTTCTGCCGCGCGCGGGTAAGCACGCCCGCCGCGTCGAGATAGGCCTTCCGCGCCGCCTGGGCCGCGGCGGAAAGGCCGGCTATGTCACCGCTCTTGCCGTCGATCAGCTGCAGCCTGGCCGCCAGATCGGCGAGAAGTTCGGGCAGCGCGTCGGCCCGCACCCGGTGCTTGCGGGCAAGGTCGCGCAGCAGATGCAGCCGCTCCTCCACCCGGTCCAGCCGCGCCGGATCAGCATCGAGCGAGGATTCAAGGCTCTGGATACCGGCAATGGCATCCCGCAGTTCCACGCCTGCGCGTTCGAGCGAACCGTTGATCGCATCAAGTTCCGACTTCAAGGCGTCGCCCAGCTTGTCGCCGAGGCGCTGCAGTCGGCGTTCGGCGGCAATGAGGGCTCGGTCGGCGCCACGGTCGCCCGCCAGATCCTGATGCGCGGCGCTGATCGCCTCGATCACCTGCGCGCCGGAGAGCAGCACCTGCCGCTCCATGGCGAGCTTCGTTTCCTCTTCCGGCTGCGGATCGGCAAGTTCCAGTTCGGCAACCGCGTGGCGCAGGAAATCTTCGTCGGCGCGCGCCTTGTCGAGCGTCTGTTGCGCATCGAGAAGCGCCGCCTCGGCGTTTCTCCAGGCGTGATGGGCGTCGGCCACCTTCTCGCGTTCGCGCCAATGGCCGCCGAACCCGTCGAGAAGGTCGCGATGCGTCGCTGGATCGAGCAGGCCATGTGTTTCGAACTGGCCTTCGATCTCAATGAGATGCTCGCCCAGCGTCTTCAGGAAGCCAACGCTGACTGGCTGATCGTTGACGAAGGCGCGCGACCGGCCGTCGCCGGACAATTGCCGCCGCAGAATCAGGTTCTCGTCGCGCTCGATGCCTTGCTCTTCGAGCAGCGCCAGGGCGGCATGATCGGCGGGGAGATGGAATTCGGCACTGACCGTTGCCTGCGCTGCCCCCGTGCGCACAAGGCCGCTTTCGGCGCGGGCGCCAAGCGCCAGCCCCAGGGCATCGAGCAGGATCGACTTGCCCGCACCCGTTTCACCGGTCAGGACGGTGAGGCCGGGCGCGAAGGCAAGCTCGAGCTTTTCAATGAGGACGACATTGTTGATCGTCAGGCCAACCAGCATGGCCGACCTGCCGCCGCTATTGCGGGGCCGGGGCGCCGGTTTCGCCCGACGGCGGGAACAGCACCGGTGCGGCGTTCTCCTCGCCCTCGACCGGCGCCAGGATCTGATCGGGCGAACTGGTCGACAGCGCCGGACCGTCACCCGAAGATGTCGCGGTCGGAGCGGCCGCCGGTGCCGCGGCCGGCGTCTCGGCGCTGGGCAAGGACAGGCCCGAGACCGGTGCCACGGGAACCGCATCGGGTGCCGGCGCGATGTCCGAGGGCGGCGGTGCCGCGGCCGGTTCGGGCGCCGGAGCCGCGCCAAGACCCTTCACCGTCGCCGGATCGACCAGCGCGATCGGCGCTTCGGTCTCGATGCCTTCGGGCGTCAGGCCCTTGCTCATCAGCAGCGCGTAGGCATCCTGATACCATTGGCTGCCCGGATAGTTGTAGCCGAGCACGGCGGTCGCCTTCTGCGCCTCGGCGAAAACACCGAGCGCCACATAGGATTCAGCCAGACGCTCCAGCGCTTCCGGCACGTGGCTTGTCGTTTGGAAGCGTTCGACCACCATCTTGAAGCGGTTGATCGCGGCAAGATACTGCCCGCGCTTCTGGTAATAGCGGCCGACATCCATTTCCTTGCCGGCAAGGTGATCACGCACGAGATCGAGCTTCACCGTCGCATCGCGCGAATAGGGCGTGTTGGGAAAGCGGGCCACCACGTCGGAAAGGGAGCGCTGCGCCTGTTCGGTATTGCCCTGGTCGCGGGTCACGTCCTCGATCTGCTCGTAGTAGCAGAGCGCGCGTAAGTAATAGGCATAGGCCGCGCTGCGGTTACCGGGATGGAGCTCGATAAAACGCTCGAGCGCCGGAATGGCGTCGTCGTAGGCATCGACCAGATAATAGGAGTAGGCGGACATCAGCTGCGCCTGCGTCGCCCATTTCGAATAGGGGTGCTGGCGCTCAACCTCGTCGAAAAGCTTCGCGGCCTTGCGCGTCTCGCCCTGCTGCAGGGCGTCCTTCGCATTGTTGTAGAGCACCTCGACCGGCGTTTCAGGGATTTCCGGTTCCGGGCTGGAACAGGCGGCAAGCAGCCCCGCCGCCATGACGGCGCCCATGACCCGGGTCAGGCCGGACCGCCAAGCTTTTGAATTCAAACCGTTTCGAATCGCCATAGAACCATTTCCCCGGGCCGAAGCGGCTCGACTATAGGCGGGCGGAGCGCGCTTCTCAAGCCAAAGGGTGGCCTCGCTCATCCCCAGGCAAGTCCCTGTTATCCGAGAAAAAAAGGCCCGGACAGGGGTCCCTGTCCGGGCTGGGTCAGTTTAATAGCACCTCAATTGGGACCGCCAGGCGGTCCCACGGTCGCGGACGACCGGTCTCAGTTCGCCTGACGGCGCAGGAAGGCCGGAATGTCGAGCATTTCCTCTTCCTGGCGGGTCTGGGTCAGGCGGTCGGTCGGATCGAGATTAAGCGACGGCTGCACCGGCGCCTGCGGCTCGTTCCGCGCCATGCGCGGCTCGGGACGCTGCACGCCGGCCGGGGCCGCTTCGCGGCCCGGCATCGCGGCCTTGCCCTGGCTGCCGAAGCGGCTGGTCATCTTCTCGAACAGGGTCGGCGCCTTTTTGCGCACTTCCGGCTGCGGCGAGGCCTGCAGGGCCTGCGGCGTCACCGATTCAGCACGCGTCTCGACCGCCGGCTTCACGCTGATGGTCGGCTGGACGACCGGCTGGGCGACCGTCGGATGCTGGCGGGCTTCCATCGCCGGCGGTGCGACGAAGGTGCCGGCCATCGGCCGCTCCGGCTGACGTTCCGGCTGTTTCTGCGCGATGCCTTCGAGCTCCGCTATCTCGTCTCTGACGATCGGCCGCATCGGTTGCGCCTGCAGGGCAGTGGCACCCATGGTCGGGGTCATCATCGCGGTGTGCCCAACCTGCGGCTGGCTCATCGTCACACCGCGCTGGGCCGAAGCGGTCACCGCCTGGACGGAGACCGGCTGAGCGACGAGCGGGCTCGAGGCCACGGAATCGGCCCGCGGCTCGGCGGCATAACCGACCGGCTGCGGGTTCGGGTTGCGGGCGACGATCGAGAGACCGCCCGCCATGCCGGCGCCACGCGGCTGTACCTGCGCCACCGATTCGATGCCGGTCGCCACGACCGAGATGCGGATCTTGCCGTCGAGCGCCTGGTCGAAGGTCGAACCGAAGATGATGTTGGCGTCGGGATCGACCTCGTCGCGGATGCGGTTCGCGGCTTCGTCGACTTCGAACAGGGTCATGTCCATGCCGCCGGTGATGTTGATGAGGACGCCGCGGGCGCCCTTCATGCTGACTTCATCCAGGAGCGGGTTGGAGATGGCGGCTTCGGC
>CAZUAL010000263.1:0-3674 GCA_964618305.1 uncultured Dongia sp.
CATATTAGCACATGCAATATATTGTAAATTAACATTTATTAAATATGATAAATTGACATTGACGAGAATGAAGAGGCGATGGAAACTTCTTCCCAGCAGCGCAAACAAGAACGCTCGCCCCGGCCCAGGAACGGGCCAATACAATTAACATTTGATCTGGGAGGATTGCTGTGAAGACGGTTTTCTCTTTCGTTGTTTCCGCCGCCATTGCTCTGGCGGCAACCCAAGCCATGGCGGAAGACAAGAAACAGCTCGCTTTCGTCGTGAATGCCGCGTCGGATTTCTGGAAGCTCGCGGAAGCGGGTGTGAAGAAGGCGCAGGCGGAACTGCCGAACTATGAATTGCAGTTCAAGTATCCGGCACAGGGCACCGCCGCTCTGCAAAATGCGCTGATGGACGATCTGGTTGCCGCCGGCACTGACGCCATCATGATTTCCTCGGTCGATCCGAAGACGTCGGTCGATGCTTTCAACCGGATTGCGTCGCAGGTCCCACTTTTCACCACCGACAGCGACGCACCCGATAGCAATCGCATTGCCTATCTCGGCTCGTCCAATACCGCGGCTGGCGTGCAGGCGGGCGAGATCGCCGTCAAGGCGCTGCCCGGTGGCGCGAAGTGCATGGGTTTCGTCGGCTTCCTCGGCGCCGACAACGCCAAGGAGCGTATCGCCGGCTTCAAGCAGGCGGTTGAAGGCAAGGGCATCGAATTGGTCGATGTCCGCGGTGACGATGTCGATTTCGCTCGTGCCCGCAGCAATGTTGACGACGTTCTAGCGGCGAACCCAGAGATCAACTGCATGGTCGGGTTCTACTCCTACAACCCACCGAAAATTTACGAAGCGCTGCAGGCAGCTGGTAAACTTGGCCAGATCACCGTGATTGCCTTCGATGAGGATCCGATCACCCTGGGCGCCGTGCGGGATGGGAGCTTCGCCGGCACTGTCGTGCAACAGCCGTTTGAATGGGGCTATCAAGGCATGAAGCTGATGGCGGCTTATCTCGAGGGCGACAAGTCCCAGATACCTGCCGACAAGCTGATCATCGTGCCGACCAAGGTCATCGACAAAGGCAATGTCGATGAGTTTGAGGCCAATCTGAAGGCCACTCTCGGCAAGTAGTTTGCTTAACTTTCCCTGGTGACACTGATGCTGGCGTGGGAGCCTCCTTCCGCGCCAGCATTGTCTTGCAGTCACCGATAAGCTTCTTCAAACTGACTGACTGCAATGGCCGGGGAGACGAAGGCGCGATGGCCGACGCATTTCTGCAACTGACGCAGATCTCGAAATCATATCCGGGCGTCCGCGCCCTTGAGGATGTGACGCTGGACGTGTTTCCTGGCGAGGTAATTGGCCTGGTGGGGGAAAACGGTGCCGGCAAATCGACCCTTATGAAGATCCTGGGCGGCCTGGTGGTGCCGAGCAGCGGGGCGATTCGGGTCGATGGTCGTGAACGGCCGGCGCTGTCGGTACAAGACGCCACAAGTGCCGGTATTGCGTTTGTACATCAGGAACTCAATCTGTTCGAAAACCTGGATGCGGCCTCGAATGTCTTCATTGGACGGGAGCCGCGGTCACGCGGGCCGCTGCAGCTGATTGATCGAAAGGCCCTCTATGAAGGCGCAAGGCCCTATCTGGAACAGCTGAATGTCGATTTTACGCCGACAACGCCGGTCGCCGAACTCTCGATCGGGCAGCGGCAGTTGCTGGAGATTGCCAAGGCTCTCTCCCTCAATGCGCGCCTGATCATCATGGACGAGCCAACCTCGAGTCTGACCCTCGCGGAAACCGAGCGCCTGCTGGCGGTCGTCGCCGAGCTCAAGAGCAAGGGTGTCGCGATCATTTTCATTACGCACCGGTTGACTGAGCTTATGGCCTGTGCCGACCGCGTCGTGGTGCTGCGCGACGGCAAGCTGGTTGGACATTTGCCAAAAGGACGGATCACTCATGGCGAGATGATCCGGCTGATGATCGGACGCGACCTCACCTCCCTCTACCAGCCGCCTGCAGGGCCGGCCGGAGACGTCGTGCTGGAAATGCGCGATGTTCGAACATTGGCCAACCCTGAGCGGGCCGTGTCGCTCTCGATCCGCCGGGGCGAAATTCTCGGCATGGCCGGGCTGATTGGGGCCGGCAGAACCGAACTCGCCCGCGCGATATTCGGGATCGATCCCATTCTCGGCGGTGCCATTTTGCTGAACGGAGCAGAAATCGACATCGCGACTCCCAAACAGGCGATCGAGTCCGGTATCTTCCTGGTCCCGGAGGATCGGAAGAAGTCCGGGCTGCTACTCGACCTGTCAATCGCCGAGAATATCGGCTTGCCGACATTGCATGATCACGCGCGCTTTGGCCTCGTCCGAACCGAGCGCATGCGCCAAGACGCCGAGCATCAAAAGGAAAGGCTGCATATCCGGGCGCCCAGCATTGCGGTTGCCGCGGCAGCTCTGTCCGGCGGCAATCAGCAGAAAGTGGTGTTGGGCAAGTGGTTGGCAATGCAGCCGCGCCTCCTGATCTGCGACGAGCCGACCCGCGGCATCGATGTTGGGGCCAAGACCGACATTTATCGGATGTTGCGCGCCCTGGCCGATGCTGGTGTCGCAATCCTGATGATCTCCAGCGATATGGAGGAGGTGATCGGTGTCAGCGATCGCATCGCCGTGATGCACGAGGGCGGGATCAGCGGCTTTCTCGATCGGGGAGCGTTCAGCGAAAGCAACGTTCTGCGATTGGCCGTGGGCGCCGGTGCGGCGGAATGAAGTGTCGGAAATCCAGGGGATAAAAACGCATGATCAAGAAGGATATCGGCCTGCTCGTACTGATCCTTGTCGTAGGAGCCGTGGTCGCCGCCATCAATCCTCGGTTTCTGTCGCCGATCAATCTCGGCAATACGGCCAATCTTGTGGGTCTCTTTGGGCTGTTTGCCATCGGTCAGGCCTTCGTCATCATCACCGGTGGCATTGAATTGTCGGTCGGATCGATCATCGCCCTCCTCGGTGTGCTGTTTGTCGACCTGATCGTCAATTTTGGCATGGCGTGGCCGCTTGTCTTGGCGCTGATGCTGGCTTTGGGCATGATCATGGGGCTGATGCACGGGCTTCTGATCACGCGTCTCAACCTGCAGCCTTTCATCGTCACCCTCTGCGGCCTGCTGATCTATCGCGGCGTCGCACGCTTCTACACCGCTGACGCGACCGCTGGCTTTGCTTTCGGAGACAGCTTTCCAGTTCTGGAATGGCTGACGACAGGTCGCTTCTACGGCGTGCCCCATTCCTTCATCGCAATGCTCGTCGTTGCCGCGATCATGTGGGTTGTGCTGCATCGATCCGTCTTCGGCCGGCATCTATTCGCGGTTGGCAAGAATGAGGAAGCCGCGCGCTATTCCGGCCTCAACACCAGGAAGGTGATCGTTGCCGCTTATGTGATCTGCGGCCTGTTGACCGCAATCGCCGCAATTTTCTTTGCCATGTATACCCGCTCAATCTCGCCCTCATCGCACGGCAATTTTTACGAACTCTATGCGATCGCCGCGGCTGTTCTGGGCGGATTCTCTCTGCGCGGGGGCGAAGGCTCGATCGTCGGTGTCGTGTTGGGTGTGATCCTGTTGCAGATACTGCAGAACCTCGTGAATCTTCTGGGTATCCCAAGCTCGTTGAACTTCGCGGTTATGGGTTAGGT
>CAZUAL010000263.1:3684-5717 GCA_964618305.1 uncultured Dongia sp.
ATCCTGATCGGTGTGCTTGCCGACACACAATTTGCCGAACTCCGCAAACGGCACCGATCATCGCGGGCTGGATAAGGTCCCAGGGTACATTCCCCGCGCACGCGAAAGTCCGGCGCTCCCGGGAGCATTGGCTTGTTGCGTGGGCTAAGCGGTCCGGTCTACACGTCTGAAGCAATTGAGTTCTGTGGAGGCTTAAAATGGACCGCTTCGCTGGCGGCTGCCTGTGCGGCAACGTTCGATTTGTGGCATCGGGACGCCCCTACCGCGTCGGCATCTGTCATTGCCTCGATTGCCGCAAGCATCATGGGGCGCTTTTTCACGCCTCCGCGATTTTCCCCGAGGATGCGTTGAGGATCGAAGGCGAAACCGGCGAGTATGCTGGTCGGTTCTTCTGCCCCCGCTGCGGTTCTTCCGTTTTCTCCCGCAGCGCAGACGAGATCGAAGTGAATCTGGGGTCGCTCGATGCGCCCAACCTGCTGCGGCCAACCTATGAACTCTGGACCGTTCGCCGCGAATCGTGGCTGCCGCCCTTTCCGCTCAAGCGGCACTATGAGCACGACCGTGAGGACGAAGTTCGGACTGAGGATTGACCCGCTTCAGCGGCCTCGCAGTAGCGCTGTTGCGCTGCCACGTCCGCCCCGGATGGCCGGTTAAAAAGAGTTCCCAGTGAAGCGGGCTCTCTTTCTCTCGTCGATTGGCATTGATACAAGATCGACGCTGACTTGATTTTGAGCCCATGCACTATCAATAGCGGGCGTGGAGCACGCGGCACGAGGACAATCTCATTCTGCCGACAGCAGAAGGATTGGGAGCAATGCATTCCTAAACGGCAGCGTCCGTTCATATTGCGCCCTGATAATCGGATTTTGCGCCTAACAGTCGATAACCTTGTTCATGTTGTTGAATTTTCATCGTCCCTAGTTCGCGCTTTCGATTGAGCGAGAGCAAGTGACTGTGGCGGCAATACTGGTATGCTATGATCACCTTATGGTTGAGTAAATGGGCACTGCGGGGAGGCCTCCGGGTCATCCTTGCCAGCAGCAATCGTGGCCGAAGTGAGGTCGCTGGTGCCAACGAAAGAGCACACGACACCGCCGATTCTCTGGTCTGACGTATTTGAGACCGGGAATGCCGACATTGATGCGCAGCACCGGAGGCTGCTGACTGATAGCGTTCGCCTTCAGGAGATGGTCGAAACGCACGCGCCGTGGGCGGAAGTGCTGAAGTCACTGGACGCCCTGGTTGCCGATTGTACGAAGCACTTCCGGTACGAGGAGGAAGTGCTGCAAGCGACGGACTTCCCCCGTGCCCAATTTCATGTCGCGCGTCATCGCGAAATCGAAGCGATGCTGCAGGATCTTCACGACATCATCGTTGGGCTAGATGGTTGCAATCCGGAACTGAGAGAACTTGTCGCTGCGTTCGAAGCTAGAATTATCGACATCATTGTGAGGCACGATCTCGACTACAAATCACATCTGTTGAATGCGGTTGGCCGCTAGCGGCTGCAGGGAAAAGGAGGGAGCAAGCCATGCTAAATACCTTCAACAACCTTCGCATTGGCAAGCGAATACTGATTGCCCTGCTCATCCCGACGCTGGGTCTGCTTGCAGTATCCGCAATAGCGATCTTCGATAAATACAGGCTGTGGTCTGAGATGCGGCAATTGCAGTCGCTGGCAGGAATCGCACCTGAAGTCAGCGGGCTAGCGCACGAATTGCAGCGCGAGCGTGGCGCATCAGCGATCTTCATCGGCAGCAAGGGCACCAAATACGTGTCGGAGCTCCAGAGCCAACGTCAAGCGACGGATGCGCAGATTGCAAAGCTCAACGATCTGCTCACCGGAATGGATCCAGCCGTTACCGCGGCAATTGATGTGCAACTCGTCACAGCCAGAAAAGGTTTGGCGGAATTGGCGCAAAAGAGAGAAGCCATACAGAATCTGTCTCTATCAGTCGCTGACATGGCCGGATACTACACACCCAATATCCGGCAGCTTCTGAAGACAGTCGAGCAAATGGCCTATCTTAGCC
>CAZUAL010000264.1:0-5697 GCA_964618305.1 uncultured Dongia sp.
ACAAGGCGAAGGTCGAAGAGGAGCTTGGCAAGCCCTTCCCGCAGGACCCGAAGGAACAGCTTTGGGGCGCCATCGGCGCCGTGTTCGGCAGCTGGAACATCCCGCGCGCCGTCACCTATCGCAAGATCAACAACATTCCGGAAGATTGGGGCACGGCGGTCAACGTGCAGGCGATGGTCTTCGGCAATATGGGCGAGGATTGCGCGACCGGCGTCGCCTTCACCCGCAATCCGTCGACCGGCGACAAGGAATTCTACGGCGAATATCTCATCAACGCCCAGGGCGAGGATGTGGTGGCCGGTATCCGCACGCCGCAGCACCTAACCATCGCCGGCAAGAAGGCGAACAATTCGACTTTGCCCGCCATGGAAGAGACCATGCCGGAAGTCTTCGGCCAGCTGCTCAAGGTGAAAGAGCAGCTTGAGAAGCACTATACCGACATGCAGGACATCGAGTTCACGGTGCAGCAGGGCAAGCTCTATATGCTGCAGACCCGCAACGGCAAGCGCACCGCGCAGGCGGCGCTGCGCATTGCGGTCGATATGTGCAATGAGGGCCTCATCGACAAGAAGACGGCCGTCGCGCGCATCGAGCCCGCGTCGCTCGACCAGTTGCTGCATCCCACCCTTGATCCCAAGGCGAAGAAGGATGTGGTGGCGCGCGGCCTGCCGGCAAGTCCGGGTGCGGCCTGCGGCAAGGTCGTCTTCACTGCCGACGAGGCGGAAGACCGTGCCTCGAAGGGCGAGAAGGTGATCCTGGTCCGCGTCGAAACCAGCCCTGAAGACATTCACGGCATGCATGCGGCGGTCGGCATCCTGACGACGCGCGGCGGCATGACCAGCCACGCGGCGGTCGTCGCGCGCGGCATGGGCCGGCCCTGCGTGTCCGGTGCCGGCGATCTCCGCGTCGATTCCGCCCAGAAGGTGATCGTGGTGAAGGGGCAGAAGATCGCGGAAGGCGATCTCATCACCATCGACGGCGGCACCGGTGAAGTGATGATCGGCGCCGTGCCGACCATCGAGCCGGAACTCTCTGGCGATTTCTCAAAGCTCATGGGCTGGGCCGATGAGTTCCGCAAGCTCAAGATCCGCACCAATGCCGAGACGCCGCTCGATGCGCGCACCGCGCGCCAGTTCGGTGCCGAAGGCATCGGCCTCTGCCGCACCGAGCACATGTTCTTCGACGCCGAGCGCATCGTGGCGATGCGCGAAATGATCATGGCGGAGGATGTTGCCGGCCGGAAGAAGGCCCTGGCCAAGATCCTGCCGATGCAGCGCAAGGATTTCGTCGAGCTCTTCCACATCATGAAGGGCTTGCCCGTCACGATCCGCCTGCTCGACCCGCCGCTGCATGAGTTCTTGCCGCACAGCCGCGCTGAAATGGCGGAAGTGGCCGCCGCCGCCGGCATCTCGGTCGATCTGGTGGCGCACCGTGCGGCTCAGCTGCAGGAATCCAACCCGATGCTCGGCCATCGCGGCTGCCGCCTCGGTATCACCTATCCCGAAATCTACGAGATGCAGGCGCGCGCCATCTTCGAGGCAGCGGCGGAAGTGAAGGCCAAGCTCGGCGAAACGGCCGAACCGGAAATCATGATCCCGCTGGTCGGCATCCCCAAGGAGCTGACCTTGATGCGCGAGATCATCGATCGCGTCGCCAAGGAAGTGTCGGAGAAGACCGGCAGTGCCATCCCCTATTCGGTCGGCACCATGATCGAATTGCCGCGCGCGGCACTCCTTGCCGGCGAGATCGCGAAGGACGCGGCCTTCTTCAGCTTCGGCACCAACGACCTGACGCAGACGACCTACGGCCTCAGCCGCGACGACGCCGCGCGCTTCATCCAGTCGTACGAGCGCCAGGGCATCATCGACCGCGATCCGTTCATCTCGCTCGACGTCGAGGGTGTGGGCGAACTGGTGAAGATCGCCGCTGAGCGTGGCCGCAAGACGCGCCCTGACATCAAGCTCGGCATCTGCGGCGAACATGGCGGCGATCCGGCCTCGATCCGCTTCTGCGCCAGCGTCGGTCTCAATTACGTCTCCTGCTCGCCCTACCGCGTGCCGATCGCCAAACTCGCGGCGGCGCAGGCAGCGCTCACGGGCGATCAATCCGGCCGCAAGGGCGAGGGGTGAGGCGGGTAGTAGCTACCCCCCTCCCAACCCTCCCCCTCAAGGGGGGAGGGCTTGCTTTCGAATTCGCTTTGTCTGTTGAAGTCAACGCCGCCACCCTCCCTCCCCCCTGGAGGGGGAGGGTCGGGGAGGGGGGTATGGCGTGACAAGTCTCTCGACATTGCTCACCGGCGGCAAGGCCGCCATTGCCCGCATCCTTGCGCGGCTGGAGGCGACACCCGACGATGCTGAGATCGTGGCGTTGCTCGATGCGGCTTACGTTGCGCCAATCGCGCAGGTGATCGGCCTGACCGGCCCGCCGGGCGTCGGCAAATCGACGCTGGTCGGCGCGCTCATCGCGGCCTACCGGCAGGCGGGCAAGAGCGTTGCCGTCATCGCCATCGACCCTTCCTCGAAGAGGAGCGGCGGTGCGCTGCTCGGCGACCGCACGCGGCTGCGGACCGATCCCGACGATCAGGGCATCTTCGTGCGCTCGATGGCGGCGCGCGATCAGCTGGGTGGTTTGGCCGAGATTACCTTCGCCTCCATGGTCCTGATGCGGGCGCTCTATGACGTGGTGCTCATCGAAACCGTGGGCGTCGGCCAGTCGGAAACCGATATCGCACTCGCCGCCGATACGATCGTCTTCTGCGTGCAACCGGGCTCGGGCGATTCCCTCCAGTTCATGAAGGCGGGCATCGTTGAGATTCCCGATATCGTCGCCGTCACCAAGGGCGACCTCGGCCGGCCGGCGATCCGTGCCAGGGCCGACGTCAAGGGGGCGCTCGGCCTCAATGAGGGGCGCGCCGAGGCGGGCGCCTGGAGCGTGCCGGTGCTGATCGTCTCGGCCAACGCGGCCGAGGGCATTTCAGCACTCACCGATGCGGTCGCCGCCCATGCGGCATGGCTCGCGGAAGCAGGGCGGGGTGTCGCCAAGCGGCAGGCGCAGGCGGCGGCCTGGGTCGAGGCGGCGGTCAAGGAACGCTGGGGCCGGGAGGGGTTGAAGCGGGTTTCCCCAGGTCTCGTGACGGCGCGCACAGCGCCATCGCCCTTTAAGGCCTTGGCGGAGATCGCACGCCAGCTATAGTGGCGCATGGCTTCCGTATACGATCTCAAGCCACGTTTCGTGGCACTTCTCCGACCCATCGCCAGCAGCCTTGCCGCGCGCGGTGTGACGGCCAATGCCGTGACCCTTGGCGCAATGCTGGCCTCCATCCTGGTGGGTCTTGTGCTGACCCTGTGGCCCGAATGTCTGCGCCTTTGGCTCATCCTGCCGGTCTTTCTCTTCCTGCGCATGGCGGCCAATGCGATCGACGGCATCCTCGCGCGCGAGCATGGGATGAAGTCGCGCCTCGGCGCCATCCTCAACGAGGTGGGCGATGTGGTGTCCGACACGGCGCTCTATCTCCCCTTCGCCCTGCTGCCCGCCGCCAACGGCTTCTGGGTGGTGATGGCGGTGGTCATCGCCATCATCGGCGAGATGACGGGAATCCTCGGCCAGGTCATTGGCGCAAGCCGCCGGTATGACGGGCCGATGGGCAAGAGCGACCGCGCGGCGATCTTCGGCATCGTCGGCTTCCTGATCGGCATCGGCCTGCCCGTTGCCGGTTGGATCAATTGGGTGATGGCCGCGATCGCCCTCCTTGGACTCGTGACGCTCATCAACCGCGCCCGCCGCGCCCTTGCCGAGACGCCGAAATGATCTTCGACCTGGCTCCCAACGTCGCCTACGCGCTGATCGCCATCTTCGCGCTGCTCATGGTCGCGACGGCCTTTGCCTTTCCGCAGCGGAACCGCAAGCGCGAATTGTGGCTTCGCACCCGTACCTGGTGGGTGATCATCGCCTTGCTGGGACTGTCGATCGCGCTGCCGTCCTGGGTCCCGATCGCCCTCTTCGGCCTCATCAGCTTTCTGGCCTTCAAGGAATTCGTGACGCTCATTCCGACGCGCCGGGCGGATCACCGCGTGCTGCTCTGGGCCTACCTCTCGATCCCGCTGCAATATTACTGGGTGTCGATTGGCTGGTACGGGATGTTCATCATCTTCATCCCCGTCTACATCTTCCTGGCGCTGCCCTTGCGCATGGTGCTCGCCGGCGAGACGCAGGGCTTCATCAAGGCGGCGGGCACGGTCCATTGGGGCCTGATGATCGCCGTCTTCTCGCTGAGCCATGCGGCCTTCCTGCTGGCCCTGCCTGCCGCGGGCAATCCGGTCGCGGGTGGCGATGGGCTGCTGCTTTATCTGCTGCTCCTCACCGAGATCAACGATGTCGGGCAGTATTGCAGCGGCAAGCTCTTGGGGCGGCACAAGGTCATCCCCAAGGTCAGTCCCAACAAGACGGTCGAGGGGCTGGCCGGCGGTGTGGTCATCACGACCCTGGTCGCCATCCTGGCAGCGCCCTATCTCACACCGCTGGCCTGGTACGAGGCGGGCATTATCGGCTGCGTGCTGGCGCTCGCGGGCTTTGCCGGCGACGTGACGATCTCGGCCGTGAAGCGCGACTTGAAGCTGAAGGATAGCGGCAGCCTGCTGCCCGGCCATGGCGGCATCCTCGACCGGGTCGACAGCCTGACCTTCACGGCGCCGCTCTTCTTTCATATCGTCTATTACCTCCATTACTGACGATGACGCGCTGGCTGCGCCGCCTCTTCGCTCTGCTGGTCCTGCGCCCCGTCGCCTTCCTGATGCTGGGCGTGACGCTGAAGGGCCGCGAGAATCTGCCAACACATGGTCCGGCCATCCTCGTCGCCAATCACAACAGCCATCTCGACACATTGGTGCTGCTGTCGCTCTTTCCCTTGTCGCTGCTGGATCAGGTGCGCCCCGTGGCGGCCGCCGACTACTTCCTCAAAAACCGCGCGCTTGCCTGGTTCAGCCTCAACATCCTCAACATCCTGCCCCTGGAGCGCAGCCAAGTGGGCCGCAACCAGGCCGGCCGCGGTGAAGACCCGCTGGGAGAAAGTGCGGCGGCGCTCGATCGCGGCGAGATCCTGATCGTCTTCCCGGAAGGGTCGCGCGGCAGCGCCGAAGTGATGGGAAAGTTCAAGGGCGGTGTCGCGCGCCTCAAAGAGCGCTATCCGCACGTGCCGGTCGTGCCCATCCATCTGCAAGGGGCCGGCAAGGCACTGCCGCGCGGCGAGATCATCCTCGTCCCCGTCGTCGTTGATGTCGTGGTGGGCATGCCCGTCGCGTGGACCGGGCAGCGCGCCACGTTCACGCAGGCCATGGAAGATGACGTACGCGCACTCGGCGCGCATCTCCCGAAGGTTTTCGACGACGAGGATTAGCTGCGGCGCCATATTGTTGATGGCACCCTTCACCGGCGGCCCCCCACCCAACCCTCCCACCTTCAAGGGGGAGGCCGGGAGGGGGCCCCAGTGACGGCCCCCGCCAACTTCTTCTTTTCTCTCTTCACTTCTCCCCATCCGGACCCGCTCGGGCAGCTATGGCAGCCGTGACGTTGCCGGCTGTGACGCACGCGGGCTTCCTGCCCACGTGAAAGGGGAACCCGGTCACCGCATCGGGTCCGGCGGGGGCTGGCTTAACCGCCGCAACCCTGGGGGAGCGTCCTGTGACCCGGGACTCGCGGAGG
>CAZUAL010000265.1:0-5678 GCA_964618305.1 uncultured Dongia sp.
TGTGGATGCCCGGGACAAGCCCGGGCATGACGCATTCTTTCGGCGCGTGAGAATTCCCCTTACGCGAACCACCAGCGTTCGAAGATATAGCCGCCGTCATGGTCGTAATTCGTGTTGAGCTCGCCATGCGCCAGCTTGTCGGAATGGGCCGAGGTGAAGTTGTTGAACATGAGGACGATGATGCCGCCATCGTCGTGCAGGATCTGCTGCATTTCGGCATACATCGGCGCGCGCTTCGCGTCGTCGGTCTCGGCGCGGGCCTTGACCAGCAGCTCGTTGAAGCGGCCGTTCTTCCAGAACGTATCGTTCCAGGCCGCTTCCGCCGCATAGGCCGTGGTGAACATCCAATCGGCCGTGGGGCGCCCGCCCCAATAGGAGAAGCACCAGGGCTTCTTCATCCACACGCTGTCCCAATAGCCGTCATTGGCTTCCTTGATGACGTTGACGTCGATGCCGCATTTGGCGGCCGATTCCTTGATCAGCACGGCGGCGTCGACGGCGCCCGCGAAGGCCGCGTCGGCGGCGGAAAGATCGACCTGCAAATTGCTGAGGCCGGCCTTCTTCAGATGGAACTTCGCCTTCTCCGGGTCATAGGCATAGACCGGCTCCGGCTGGGTCGCGAACTTGATCGAGGGGGCAAGCGGATTGTCGTTCCCCGCCGTGCCGTGGCCGAGCAGCACCTTCTTCACGATCTCCTCGCGGTCGATCGCATATTTGATGGCAAGGCGCACATCGACATTGTCGAAAGGCTTGGCGCGCACATCCATCGGCGCCACGTAATGGGCAAAGCCGGTGACGTCGGTGATCTTGATGCCCGGGTTGCGCTCCAGGAGCTTCAGCGTCTTCAGATCGCAGCGGTCGATATAATCGACATCGCCCGTCATCAGCGCGTTCTGCCGCGCCGCCACGTCGAGGATCGCCAGAAGCTCGATCTCGTCGAAATAGGGGCCGTCCTTGTGGAAATTGGGATGCCGCTTGCCGCTGAACTTCACGCCCGGCTCATAGCCCGCCATCATGAAGGGGCCGGTGCCGACACCCGATTTCCAGTCGATGCCGCCATTGCCATCGCCCGGGAAGATCGGCAGATGGTAATCGGTCGTGATGTAGGGGAAGTCGGCGCTGCCCGACTTGAGCGTGAAGACGACCGTGTCGTCGCCATCGGCCTTCACGTCGCTGATGATCTCGACCGCCGATTTCGCCGCCGATTTCGAGTTTTCGCCGCGATGGTAGTTATAGGTCGCGACCACGTCGGCGGCGGTGAGGCTTTTGCCGTTATGGAATTCGATGCCTTTCCTCAACTTGTAGACCCAGGTCTTGGCGCCGTCCGCCGCTTCGAAGCTTTCGGCCAAATCGGGGACCGCATTGTTCTTCTGGTCGATGCCGGTCAGGCACGAGCCGATGACGAACCCGACATCGGCCGAGAAGGCATTGGCCCAGGTCGCGGGGTCGAGGCTGTCCGAGGTCTGGCCGTGGCCGATGCCGGCGCGGAACTTGCCGCCCTTCTTCGGCTCGGCGCGCGCCGCCTTGGCAAAGAGCGTCTCGGCGGCCGTCACCGTGACGCCGGCGGCGAGTGCCAGCCCCATGAAGTCGCGCCGGCTCATGCGCCCGCGCGCGACCAGCGATTGCATCGTTTTCAAATCCATCGACATGCCCCACTCCCCGGATTGCTTGTTGTGATTCCAGACTCTCGACGTTAGGGGCGGGTGGCGGCGCCCCTCAATGTTTTTAATTCAAACATCCGGGGCGGGGAGCGGAGGCATCAGCACGACCATGCCGGGGAGGTGGAGCGCCGCCGCCTCCATGAGTGCGGCGGGGTCGGCGAGGCTGGCGAGCCACAGCACGCCGTGCCGCCGGTGCCGCTTCACCGCATGGCGGGCGAGCGCCTCCGGCCCCTCTTCGGCGATGATCGCGGCCGGGGTAATGCCGGCCTGATCGAGCACCGCGCGGGCGATTTGGGCCACATCGGAACCCCCAAAAAGGACGATTTCGGCGCCACCATATTGTGTGAGGAAGCCCTCGAACGTCGCCCGAAGGTGCCGGTAAAGGCGCAGCTGCTCATGGGCGTAGGCGCGCTTCAGATCAGCGAGCAGCGCCATGCCGGCGGGGGTCAGCCGGTACTCGAAACCGCTCCCCTTGCCGCTCGGCCGGTCGAGCTTCATGAGGGTTCCCTCGCGCTCGGCCCGTGCGGTGTAAGTGTTTGCAACGGCTAGCGAAATATCGAGCGCCTCAGCGAGCCGCCGCTGCGAGAGATAGGGGTCCCGCTGGTAGGCGCCGAGCACCCGCAAGGCAAGCTCCCGCTCGACATGCCGCTTCTCCTGCCGGATCTTCGCGAAGCCCGCCGGCCGCAGCAGCGCCGCCTCCCTCTCCCCGCCCTCGAGGCTCGCCAGATAACGCAGCGCCCATTCCTTCGCCGCCCCCAATTCGTCCCGTCCCGTGCTTTTGACGAGCGGTCGCGGGTTGCCGGGGCGGCGGAAGGCGGCCTGCCAAAAGCGGCTCGGCCGGTCGGCGCGCTTGAAGAGGCGCACGGCGCGGCCGGCGAGGAAGATCCCGGCGCGGGCTTTCATGAGTGTGTGCAAGGTGTGTGCATGAATGGCAGCATAACCGATCTGTCATGCGAGGCAATCGTCGTCGGCCGCTTCCCGTGCCGGACATCATTGGGTAGAAACAAAGCGATAACAGGGAAGGGGAGGCGGCGATGACGGGGGATTTGCTGATCCGCGGCGTTAGGCTGCCGAACGGGGAAGCAGCGGATATCAGCATCGCGGGGGGCCATTTCGCGGCGATCGGCCCCGGCCTCCGCCCGAGACCGGATACGAGGGTGATCGAAGGCGCCGGGCGCCTGGCGCTGCCGGCCCTGGTCGAGGCCCATGCCCATTTTGATAAGACGCTGTGGGGCACCGGCTGGCCGTCGAACAGCGCCGGGCCGGCGCTCAAGGATTACATCGAGAATGAGCGGCGCATCCTGCGCGAGGTCACGGTCCCCATCGCCGCGCGCGCGGGCAAGCTCATCGAGCAATGCATCGCAAGGGGCTCGCTCCATTTCCGCTGCCATGTCGACGTCGATCCGGAATTTGGCTTGAGCCACGTCGAAGCGATGCTGGCGCTGCGCGAAAAATATCGCGGGCTCATCAGCATGGATCTCGTCGCCTTCCCGCAAACCGGGATGCTGATCCGCCCGGGCACCGCGGCGATCATGGAAGAGGCGCTCAAGATGGGCGTTGAGAATGTGGGCGGGCTTGATCCTTGCGGCATCGATGGCGACCCGATCCGGCACCTCGAAACCATCTTCGGCCTCGCCAAAAGCCATGACCGCGGCGTCGACATCCACCTCCACGACAAGGGCGAGCTGGGCCTGTGGCAGATCGAGCGCATCGCCGATTTCACGGCGCGATTCGGGCGGGAGGGGCGCACGGTCATCAGCCATGGCTATTGCTTAGGGGAAGCCGGAACCGCGCGGCTGGAGAAGATCGCGCGGCGCCTGGCCGAGACCGGCATCAGCATCATGACGACGGCGCCCGCCGATTGCCCGGCCCCGCCGGTCACCGCCCTGCGTGCCGCGGGCGTCAATGTTTGCATGGGGTCGGACGGCATCCGCGATGCCTGGTCGCCCTTGGGCACTGGCGACATGCTGGAACGCGCGCTCTTCCTCGCCTTGCGCGTCGATCTTGCCAAGGATGCCGAGCTTGTCATGGCTTTCGATTGCGTGACGCAAGGTGGGGCGCGGGCGGTCGGCCTCCAGGATTACGGGATCGGGATCGGCAAGCCCGGCAACCTGCTGCTCGTCGCGGCGGAGAATGTCGGCATGGCGATCGCGGAGCGCCGCCACGACCGCACGGTCATCGCGCACGGACGAGTGGTGGCGGAAAACGGAACGTTCGCCGCCCCTTGAGGGAAACTCAGCCCCAGGGACCCTTCTGCCGTTCGACAGTGGGGATCGTCGAGCGGCGCGTCGCCGTGCCGATATCGGTGACGTTCCCCGCCGTCTCCATCGCCAGCAGCCGCTCGATGCGGTTGGCGACATGGGGGTGGGTCGAGAAGAGGCTGTCGCCGGCACGCCCGTGCAGCGGGTTGACGATGAAGAGATGCGCCGTCGCCGGATTGGCCTCGGCCTCCATATTGTCGATCACTTCGGCACCCTGGCTGATCTTGTTGAGCGCACTCGCCAAGGCGCGCGGCCGGCCGCAGATCTCCGCGCCGATCCGGTCCGCTTCATATTCGCGCCCGCGTGAAATGGCCATCTGCACCAGCATCGCCGCCAAGGGGGCGAGCAGCATGACGAGGATCGAGCCGATGGCGCCCAGCGGATTGCTGCGGTCGTCGCGGTGGCCCGAGAGGCCGAGGAACATCAGCGAATTGGCGAGCATGCCGATGGCGCCGGCAAGGACCGCCGTCAGCGTCATGGTCAGCGAATCGCGGTTCTTCACATGGGCAAGCTCATGCGCCATGACGCCGGCGATCTCGTCGCGGTTCAGCATGCGCAGGAGGCCGGTCGTGGCGGCGACCGCCGCGTTCTCCGGGTTGCGGCCGGTGGCGAACGCATTGGGCTGGTCGTTGTCGATGATGTAGACCTTTGGCATCGGCAGGCCGGCGCGGTTCGCGAGCCCCGCCACGATCTCCTCCAGCGGGTGGCCGTCCGCCGGCTGCGCGCGGTACATGCGCAGCACGATCTTGTCGGCGTTCCAGTAGGTGAAAAGGTTCATCGCCAGGGCGACGATGAAGGCGAAGATCATGCCGCTCTGCCCGCCGATCACATAACCGACCGCCAGGAAAAGCCCGGTCATCGCAGCCAGAAGCAGCGCGGTCCGCATGTAACCCATGGTCCCAACCTTCTCCCAATCAGGAATCTTGCCCGCAAGATTGTGACGCAAGAGACCCGAATCAAGACCTTGACGCCGCATGGCCCGCCCCTAACCTACCGGGATGATGAAAGACATGCACGAAAAGCCAGCCGAAGAGGCCGATCCAAAAAAGCCGAATGACGGCAAGGCCGCGGCCGTCCCACCCACGCCACCGAAGGAAGTGGGCGGGCCCAGCGGTCCGGAACCCACGCGCTATGGCGATTGGGAGCGGAATGGCCGGGTCAGCGACTTCTAGGCGCCCGCTCCGGCCTGGGCCTTCCTGCGGCACGGGAAAGTGAGTGGCGAGAGGGCGTCCGCCGCCTTAGATTGCTTCCATGATCCGACGCTTTTCCCATCGGGCCCTTTCGGCTGCCCTCCTCAGTCTGGCCCTGGCTGTCGCCTGGCCCGTGGGCGGCGCGCTGGCGCAATCGACCACTGAGTTTGGCGGTGGCAGTGGCGTCGGTGGCGGCCTGGTGCAGCCCTTTGCCAATCCCGGGGGTGGCGCCCCATCCCAGCCGATGCCGGACGGCAATGGCCCCAGCTCCTTCAACCCCGCGCCACCGCCGACACCGGCCCCGATCCTCACCCCAATCCTCACCCCCCTGGCGCTGGAAACACCGGCCAACCCGATCGTCGTCGAGCTCTTCACCTCGGAAGGTTGCGGCACCTGCCTTGCCGCCAACGATTTTCTGCATGAGCTCGCGGAACGGCGCGAGCTGCTGCCGCTCTCCTTCCATGTCGATTACTGGGACTATCTGGGCTGGCAGGACCGCTTCGCAGTACCCGCCTTCGCCGACCGCCAGCGCGCCTATGCGGCCGCCCGCGGCAAGTCGATGATGT
>CAZUAL010000266.1:0-5652 GCA_964618305.1 uncultured Dongia sp.
GAAGAGAAGATGGCGGCAACCCATTATGTCGGCCGCTACACGATCCGCTTCGCCGCCGCCCCCGTGCAGGAATTCTTGAGCGGGCAGGGCATCGCCTTCGCCGAGACGCGCTCGAAGCAGGTGCTCATCATCCCGATCTATACCGACGAAACCGGCACGACCGGCCTGTGGGGGCCGACCAACCAGTGGCTCGCCAGCTGGACGAGCCGTCCTGCCGGCAACGCGCTGGTGCCCATCGTGGTGCCCCGCGGCGATCTAGACGACCAGAACATCCTGTCCGCGACCGAAGCCTTGGGCGGCAATGAGCCGAAGCTCGAATTCATGGGCGAGCGTTACCAGGCCGGCGACGTGGTGGTGGCGGAGGCGATGATGAGCGCACCCGGCGCTGATGGCCAGCGCACGCTGTCGCTCAATGTCACGCGCTATGGCGCGGAAGGGCCGGAGAAATTCCAGGACAAGCTCAGCGGCCCCGCCGCCGATCCTGACGGGCTGATGGCGCAGGGCGTCGCCGCGGTCCAGAGCATGCTGGAAGGGGCGTGGAAGAACGCCAATCTCGTCGACCCCAACCAGCGCACGCAGCTTTCGGTCGACGTGCCCTTGACTGGCATCGAGCAATGGATCGCCATCAAGCGGCGCCTGGGGCAGGTGAGCCTCATCAAGGGCGTCAATCTGAAGGAACTCGGCAAGGATGGCGCCAAGCTGGAAATCTCCTATGTCGGCGACGAAAGCCAGTTCATCCGCGCGCTCTCCCAGGCCGATCTCAATCTGGTGCCGAGCGGCGAAGGTGTCGCCACACTGACGCTGGGTGGTGCCGGTACGGGTGATGCCGGTACGGGTGGAACCACAACGACGCCGTAATGTGGAAAGCATGACCGAGATTCGCGAGATCGATATCGAGTTCGAGGAACCGACGCCGCCCAAGCTGCGGCGCTGGCCGAGCTATCTTGCGGCCCTCATCGTTTTCCTGGTTCTGGTCTATCTGCTGCGCACCGTGCTGTTGCCCTTCGTCGCCGGCATGGGCGTTGCCTATTTCCTCGATCCCGTCTGCGACCGCCTCGAGAAATGGGGCTGCTCGCGCACACTCGCCACCGCCCTGGTGACCTTGGTTTTTGCGCTGGTCGTCGTGCTGGCGATCCTTCTCATCGTGCCGATGCTGCTCGATCAGCTTACGTCCTTCATCAATTCGCTGCCTGATCTTCTCGCCCGCGCGCATGAAAGGCTGCTGCCGCTCTACGAGAATCTGCGTCAGCGTTTCGACCTGCCGGACCCGGCGGATCTCGGCCCCATCCTGCGGAGCCGCCTCGGATCCGTCTTCAGCTTCGTGACGCAGACGCTGCAGAGCGTCGTTTCCGGCGGCGCGGCGCTGGCCAACCTGCTCTCGCTCATCTTCATCACGCCGGTCGTCACCTTCTATCTCTTGCGCGATTGGGATCTCATCATCGCCCGCATCGATCACCTGCTGCCGCGCGATCATGCGACGACGATCCGCGCGCAGATGGCGGCGATCAACATGACGCTGGCGGGTTTCGTGCGTGGTCAGGCGACAGTGTGCCTGATCCTCGGCTGCTATTACGCCACGGGCCTGATGCTGGTGGACCTGCCCTTTGGCCTCGTCGTCGGCATGATGGCGGGCATCCTCACCTTCATTCCCTATGTGGGCGCCATGAGCGGCTTCATCACGGCGCTCGCCATCGCCCTTGCCACGTTCGACGGCTGGCATGGCACGGCCATCGTCGCCGGCATCTTCTTCGTCGGGCAGATCCTGGAAGGGAATTTCCTGACACCGAAACTCGTCGGTGACCGGGTCGGCCTGCATCCGGTCTGGATCATCTTCGCGCTGCTTTCCGGCGGCGCGCTCTTCGGCTTCGTCGGCCTCCTGCTCGCCGTGCCGGTCGCGGCGTCGATCGGCGTGCTGGTACGCTTCTTCATCGGCAAATATCTGATGAGCCCGCTCTATCACGGCCATCACGATGTTCCGGAACCCGGATACCAACAGGAATCCCAGCCGGCGGACCCGGCGGAGCCGTAATGGCCGGCACGCAGCTTCCCTTCGATCTGCCTCCGCGCAATGCCATGGGGGCGGCGGATTTCGTGACCTCGGGCAGCAACGAAGCGGCCCTGCGCCTCATCGAAGCCTGGCCCGACTGGCCGGGACCGGTGCTTTCAATCCATGGCCCGGCCGGTTGCGGCAAGACGCATCTGGGCCATGTCTTCCAGGCGAAGACAGGCGACAAGGCGCTCTTCTTCGACCGGCCCGGATCGCTGCCGGAACTGCCGGAAAAACCGATCCTCATCCTCGATGAGCCGGCGCTCGACGAGACGGCATTCTTCCATCTCCTCAACCGGGTGAAGAGCGAAGGGGGCTTCCTGCTGATCCTGGCGCGGGAGGCGCCGGCGCGCTGGAAGGTGAGCCTCCCCGATCTCGCCTCGCGCCTCAAGGCGATCCCCAGCGTCGAAGTGGCGCCGCCCGACGATGCGCTGCTCGCAGCCGTCCTCGCCAAGCATTTCGCCGACCGGCAGATCAATGTCGCCCCGGACGTGATCGATTACCTGCTGAAGCATATCGAGCGCAGCTTCGCCGCCGCCGCCGAAATCGCCGAAAGGCTCGACCGTGCTGCGCTTGTTGAAGGGCGCGCCATCACCACACGGTTGGTGCGGAAAATTCTCGATTGACGCGCGTGGGTGGAGTGACCCCTTGCAGGAAGGACCATGCGGGACCATCTGGAAGTCATTCAATGGCTGAGCTGCAAGGAGGCGAGCTGATGAAGTGCCCAGTCTGCAATCAGGACCTCGTGATGAGCGACCGGCAGGGGATCGAGATCGATTATTGCAGCAAATGCCGGGGCGTGTGGCTCGATCGCGGCGAACTGGACAAGATCATCGAGCGCAGCGTGCGCGAAGCGCCGCAAGCGGCACCGCAACAGGTGCCGCCGGCGCAATCCTATCGCGACGACCGCAATCATCACCGCCGCGACCACGACGATTACCACCGGCACAAGCACTACAAGCAGAAATCCTGGCTGAGCGAGTTGTTTGATTAGAGGGATCGAGGCAGCTGAGAGGCCCCCTCTCCCCGACCCTCCCCCACGCAGGGGGGGGGAGCTCACCGAGTGCGTTGAGGTGCTCGAGTTAGACTGGCTTCAATTCCCTCCCCCCAACGTGGGGGAGGGTTAGGGAGAGGGGGCGTTTCGTCCGCTACTCTTGAAACGCCGGGTCCTTCGCGATTTCGGCAACAAGCCAGTCGCGGAAATGTTGCGTGCTCGGTTCCTTGACCCGCTCTTCGAGGCAAGCCAAGTACCAGCTGGCGCAGTGGCGCACGTCGATCTCGGGGAAAGGCTTCACGAGGCGCCCGCTTTTGAGATCGGCGGATACCATGAATTCGGGAACGACGGCGACACCCTGTCCCTCGATTGCCGCTTCGATGGCCAACAGATAGGAATCGAACTTCGGTGCTGCGCGGCCTTTCAGCGCCGGCACGCCGGCCGCCTCCAGCCAGTCGCTCCAATCCTCGGCCGCGGTATAGACCTGCAGCATCGCATGGTTGACGAGATCGGCGGGTTGCCGAAGGCCCATCCCTGCGCGCAGGAGTGCCGGCGCCGTCACGGCGACCAGCTTGGCGTCGAAGAGCGGCGTGTAATGGATGCCGGGGCCATGCGGGTTGCGGGTACAGATGAGGCCGAGGTCGCTCGTCATCGGGTCGAACTCCCAATCGAGCTGGCTGGTGGATAGGCGCACCAGGATATCGGGGTGCGCCGTCTGGAACTGATGGAGGCGCGGCAGCAGCCAGCGGACCGCCACGGTCACATAGACCTGCACCACGAGATCGCCCGACACCCGCACCCGGTCGACCAGTCCCACGCCATGGGCCAGCCGGTCGAACCCGTCTCGTAAGTAGGGGTAAAGCTGTGCCCCGGCCTCGGTGAGTTCCACCCGGCGCGCGGCGCGGCGGAAGAGGGGTGTGCCCAGCCGTTCTTCCAGCCCCGCCACCTGGTGGCTGATGGCGGATTGGGTGAGGCTGAGCTCCTCGGCCGCCACGCGGAACGATAAATGCCGGGCCGCGGCCTCGAAAGCCTGAAGAGATTTCAGCGATGGAAGATTTCTTTTTGCCATGCAGCATGATTTGCCGAATTTTTTCCATGATACACATGAAATGAATTCATGAAAAGCTGAAGAAGGGTCGCTTGCCGGAACGACCGCCCGGGGCGAATATCCGCCTGAAATTAAGGGGCTTACCCCCTGATTGCGTGAGGAGATTTCCATGAGTGCGACGACGGATATGGCGGTGCGGCGCGGCGGGCGCGAGGCGCGGCGCGCGGCCCGCGCGGCCCCTCTGCCGGAAAACCAGCAGCCGGTGCGTCCCGGCCTTGAAGGCGGCCGCTACAAGCCGCTCACCGATGCCGAAGTGCTGAAGATCCACAACGCGGCGCTCGATGTGCTGGAGCAGATCGGCATGGCCGATGCGATCCCCAGCGGCATCGAGGTGATGACCAAGGCCGGTGCCATCCTCAACAGCAATGGTCGCCTGACCTTCCCGCGCGCGGTGGTCGAGGATGCGCTCGCGAAAGCGGCGCGGCGCTTCCCGCTCTATGCGCAGGACCCGCGCCACGATCTGCATCCTTGGGACAAAAAGGTCTATTTCGGCACGGCCGGTGCCGCCGTGCACATGGTCGATCCGCTGACCGGCGATTACCGTGACTCGGTCACCAAGGACCAATACGACATCGCCCGCGTGGTCGACACGCTGGACCATATCCATTTTTATCAGCGCTCGATCGTCTGCCGCGATCTGCCCGATCCTTTCGAAATGGATTTCAACACCTGCTACACCGCCGTGTCCGGCACGACCAAGCATGTGGGATCGAGCTGGGTCGATCCGAGACATCTCGAAGCCAGCCTCGAGATGCTGCACATGATCGCAGGCGGCGAGGACAAGTGGCGCGAGCGCCCCTTCGTCAGCCAGTCCAACTGCTTTGTGGTGCCGCCGCTGAAATTTGCGCAGGATGCCTGTCGCTGCCTGGAAGTGGCCGTGCGCGGCGGCATGCCCGTGCTGCTGCTTTCAGCGGGCCAGGCGGGCGCCACGGCGCCGGCGGCCCTGGCCGGTGCCATCGTGCAGGAAGTGGCGGAATGCCTCGCCGGTCTCGTCTATGTGAACGCGATCAAGCCGGGTGCGCCGGCAATCTTCGGCACCTGGTGCTTCGTTTCGGATCTCAGGACCGGCGCGATGTCCGGGGGCTCGCCGGAACAGGCGCTGCTCTCGGCAGCTTCCGCACAGATGGCGCAGTTCTACGACCTGACCGGCGGCACCGCCTCGGGCATGACGGATTCGAAGACGCCAGATGCGCAGGCCGGTTACGAAAAGGCCTATAACCACGCCCTCGTCGGCAATGCCGGCGCCAACATGATCTACGAATCGGCCGGCATGCATGCAAGCTTGCTCGGCTTCTGCCTCGAGAGCCTGCTCATCGACAACGACATCATCGGCGCCACCCAGCGCACGATCAAAGGCATCGATGTCTCGGACGAGCATCTCTCCATCGAAACCATCCGCAAGACCTGCCTGGAAGGCCCCGGCCATTATCTCGGCTCCGACCAGACCTTGCAGCTGATGCAGACGGAATATGTCTATCCGATGATCGGCGACCGCTCGAACCC
>CAZUAL010000267.1:0-5604 GCA_964618305.1 uncultured Dongia sp.
CCCCCCCCCCCCGGAGGGGGGGTGGGTGGGCCCCCATCGTGGGTTTTTCCCCCACCCCCTTGCGGGGGGCAGGCCGGGTGGGGGGCTAGCTCCGTGCGAGGCCTTTCATGGTGCGGCCGAGCACGTCCACGGCGCGGTCGAACACCATTTCCTTCCACTTCTTCTCATCGGGATAGAAGGTGTATCGGATATCCTTCTTGATCCGGCGGCCGAGATCGCTGTCGAGCTTGCCATGGATGTGCAGCCAATTGTCGGCGCGGACGGAATCGATCATCGCCTCCGACGGCACGGTGCCGTATTCGAGCGTGATGCCGGTGATCGGCACATCGGGCAGGGCTTCCGCGATGCCGAGCTGTGTGTCGCCTGTGACGGCGGTCGAGGTGGATGAGCCGTCATCGAGCAGCGTCGCCTCGGGCCCGAACCAGTCGCGCACGCGCTGGGCGCCCGGGGTGCCGCCGAAATCGTTCGACATGATTTCGCCGATGCCATAGGGGCCAAGGCCGGTATGCAGATCGATGAAGGCGACATGCCGCGCCGTCGCGGCATGCGGCGCCACGGCATCGACGAGCGTGCGCCGCGACCAGGTGGGACCGGTGCCGCCATAGAAGACACCTTCCTTGTCCCAATACTGGCCGTTCATGATGGCGCCCTGCAGGCCCATCTTGCCGTGCCGGGCCGCATAGGCGACGAGCACCTTGTTCACCGTCATTGCGGAATCGGCCGTCCATATCTCGGGGCAGATCTCGTTGCGCAGTTCGCGGTAACCCGGATTGTCCGGCGCCTTCGCATGGTCGAGGAAGTTGCGGTTGAGATCGACATTGTCCTCGTTGACCCGGCGCACCCAGGAAAAGCCATAGGGGTTGATGGCGTGGATGAGGAGGATGGCGGTGTTGGCCGGCAGTTTCTTGAATTGTCCCGTTTCCAGCCAGCCGCTCTGGATGCCGGAGCCGCAGAACCCTTCCGCGCCGTGGGTTCCCGACATGGCAATCAGCAGATGGGCCGCATCCACCGGACCAAGGCGCGCGATTTCGGTCGAGAGATCGCCGCCATCGGGCCCCTTGGCCGGATTGGCGTAGGTCGCAAGGACGGCGCCGGCTGAATTAGCGGCATCGCGGAAGCGGGCGCGGGCCGCGGCAAAGTTGGGAGAGAAATGGGTTTCGGCATTCATGGTGATTTGTCTCAAAATGGGCCGGCTTGGCGTGGCGGGACCGGGTGCGCGCGGCGTGTCGCCCGGCAGCGTCGGAAGTGCTAGACTAGCCAGCATGCGGCGAAGTTTGAACCCCGTTTGCGTTGCTGGCGCAGTAATCCTTGCCTGTCTGGCGCGGCCAGCAGCGGCCAATTGCGGGGGGTCGGTCGCACCACCCCTTGTCACGGTGCGCACCGAGGTCAAGCCGCCGGTGCAGGACCTCAGCAAGGGCATCCGCGAGATCACCGCTGATCCGCGCTTGGCCGTGCCGCGCGAGCTGCAGGATTTCCGCTTCGCCGTCGGAGCCACGGCGGCCATTCCGAAAGACACGACGCGCTGGTCGGGCGAGGGGCAGGCGTTGCCGGACGGCCGCAAATGCTGGCGCGTGACGCGGATCAACACAGTGATCACCGTCTCGACCACCGTCTTCATCGCCAAGGAGATCCCGAAGGGCTCTTGCCTGTGGCACGAGATCGCCAAGCACGAGGCCAAGCATGTGCGCCTCGACCAGAAGCTCTTCCCCCAGCTTGCCGGGACGATCCGCCCGGCGCTGCTCCGTGCCGCGTCGCAATCGGTCGTCGCCGGGTCGGAAGCAGAGGCGAAGGCGACCCTCGGCCGGCGGCTCGTCGCGGCGATGCAAGCGGCGGCCGACCGTTTCGAGGCAACCCGCAACCAGCAGCAGCTCACCATCGACACGCGCGAGGAATACAGCCGGCCCAACCAGGTCTGTGGCGAGGCCGAAGTCGCAGCCGCCATCCGCCGCTCAGGGATGATGAACTGAGCCCGGCATTGGTCGCCCATTGGGTGCGGAAATCCGCGCCTCATGGTCGATTGGCAGCTTGAGGCTTTGGCATCAATTGGCCTAAGATTGGCCCTCAAATGGTGTGATCCGCAAACGCTGCAGCCGAGGTGGCGATGGGCATCGTGGCAGGCGAGGGGACGAGGCGGCCACGGGTGCTGGAACCCGGCCTGCCGCGCTGGGATCCCGGCACCGAGCGCTATCGCCTGGCGGGGCTCGGCGCACTGATCCTGCGCCTCGATGCGGGTGACTCTCTCGATATCATCGACCGCGAAGGGCGCCAGCCTTGCGCGCTTGCGGCCTTCAATGCGGCGACCCTGCAGCCCGATCTCGCCGCCCTCGATCTCAAGCCCGGACTTCCATCGCCCGGCATCAATGCCGTGCTTGCTGGCACGCCGCTGGGTTTCGGCATGCTCGCTGACGAGGTGCAGCAGCTGCGGCATCAGCTGGCGCATTGGCGGTTGCCCAAGGGCATCGACCGGGCGGCCCGCGTTCTTGAAGGCGATACGCGCCCCGGCGACCAGGTGCACCTGACGGCCGCGCGGGCTGTGATCGTCATCCTGCACGCGCCGCGCGGCGACGGTGCCGACATGCCGCCGGAAGCGCAGGATCCGGCGACCGATCTCACCGTCATCATCCGCCGCGCCAGCATTTCGGCCGTCGACACGCCGCCTTTGCCGGCGCCATTAGGTGATCTCGTTGCCGAATACCGCGTCGACAAATGCACGGCCCTCTCCTACGAGGTGAAGGAAGGGCAGTTCATCCAGATCATCGACGTTGCCGGCCGGCAATGTTCGGATTTCGTCGCCTTCGATGCGCGCCAGCTGCAAAAAGGCCGCGAGCGCGGCATCGATATGACGACGACGCGCACCATGATCGGCTCGATCTATCCCGGCCCCGGTCTCGCCTCGAAATTCTTCGACGTGGACATGCAGGCGCTGACCGAAGTCGTGCGCGACACGTGCGGGCGGCACGATACGTTCGGGCTCGCCTGCACGGCGCGCTTTTACGAGGATGCGGGTTATCCCGGGCATCCATCCTGTTCCGAGAACTTCAATGGCGCGCTGGAGCGCTTCGGCCTGGTGCGGCGGCGCGGCTGGCAGGCGGTGAACCTTTTCTACAATACCGGAATCAATGCGGCGAATGCGATCTTCCTCGACGATCCTTGGTCGCGGCCCGGCGATTATGTGCTGATGCGCGCCATGAAGGATCTGGTCTGCGGTTCCTCGGCCTGCCCCGACGATATCGATGCCACCAATGCCTGGAACCCGACCGACATCCATGTCCGCATCTATGATGCCAGACACGAATTTACCCGAGCGATGGCCTTTCGCATGACACCTGACGCAGAACCGATCCTCACCCGCGAGACCGGCTTTCATCCGCGCACCAGCCAGCTCACGCGCAACTTCACCGAATATCGTGGCTTCTGGCTGCCCAACCGCTTCAACAATGCGGGGCCGACGGCGGAATATTGGGCCTGCCGCGAAGGGGCGGCGGTGATGGATCTCTCACCCTTGCGCAAGTTCGAGGTGCTGGGCGCCGATGCCGAGGATCTGCTGCAGGCCGCTTGCACGCGCAATATCCGGAAATTGAGCGACGGGCAGGTCGTCTATACGGCGATGTGCTACGAGCATGGCGGCATGGTGGATGACGGCACGGTCTTCCGCTTGGGCCCCGACCGCTACCGCTGGATTGGCGGCGACGATTTCGGCGGCAAGTGGCTCCGCGAACTGGCCGAGAAGAAGGGCTTGCGGCAAGTCTGGATCAAGTCGGCGACCGACCAGCTCCACAACATCGCGCTGCAAGGGCCGAAGAGCCGCGAGATTTTGAAGGAGATCGTCTGGACACCGCCAGTGCGGCCGCGGGTCGACGAAATCCAATGGTTCCACTTCACCATCGGGCGCATCGGCGATTACAACGGCATATCTGTCCTCGTATCGCGCACTGGCTATTCCGGTGAACTCGGCTACGAGATCTTCTGCCATCCCAAGGACGCGCCGAAAGTGTGGGACGCGATATGGGAGGCCGGCCAGAAACACGGCTTGCTGCCGCTGGGGCTCGAGGCGCTCGATATCCTGCGCATTGAGGCGGGCCTCGTCTTTGCAAATTACGAGTTCAACGACCAGACCGATCCGTTCGAGGCCGGCATCGGCTTCACGGTCGCCTTGAAGGGCAATGAGGAGTTCACCGGGCGCGAGGCGATCATCCGCCGCAAGGAGCATCCGCAGCGCTTGCTGGTCGGGCTCGAGATCGAAGCCAAGCAGGCGGTGGGACACGGCGATTGCGTCCATGTCGGCAGGGCCCAGGTGGGTGTGGTCACGTCGGGCTGCATCTCGCCCATCCTTGGCAAGAACATCGCCCTGTGCCGGATGGATGTCACCTATGCGGCCATCGGCACGGAGGTGGAAGTGGGCAAGATCGACGGCCAGCAGAAACGCTTGCCGGCGCGTGTGGTTCGCTTCCCCTTCTACGATCCGGACAAGATCAAGCCGCGCTCGTAAGGGCGGTCAATGGCGGGATTGCGGTGGGACGGCCAGGACGGCCTGCATTTCGTCCATCAGCTTCGTGATGCGTTCGGCTGAAGCGCCCGAGGTCGTCGCCAGCGACTTGATCTCCTGCGCCACGACCGCGAAACCGAGACCCATCTGGCCCGCGCGGGCCGCTTCGATGCGGGCATTGAGCGCCAGCATCTTCAAGGCGCGCAGCACTTCCAGAATGTTGCCCGTATCCTTGACGATATGCTCGGAAATCTCCGCGATCCGCTTGATAAGGTCGCTGTTCGCCTGCTCCAGCCGCTTGCGCTCGCTGATGTCGATGATGAAGCCTTCCAGGAACTCGAGCTGACCCGCATGATCGAAGACGCCGCCACCGATTTCGTGCACCCAGACAGGCTCGCCCTGCCGCGGCACCAGGCGATAGTCGATGGTCCAATTGCTGCGGGTCTCGAGCGCCTTGCCGACCGCCGCATCGACGAGCGGAATGTCGTCAGGGTGCGTGATTGACGCGTAGCCGCGCACCTTGTTGCCGATGAAATCGCTGGCGGGGTAACCGCTCACCGTGAAGATGCCGTCGCTCATATAGAGCATGGTGTAGTTGGCATCGTTGCGGCAGCGATAGAGGAAGCCATCCATCCTGCCGGTGATGCTGAGGAGGGCAGCGAGGCGTTCATCCATCACCGCTTCCGATGCGCCGATCTCGACTTGGCCGTCTTCGGTCATTGCACTTCCTGAATCTTTCAGAGTCATGGTTTGCCTTGACGCTATCTGTTTCGCCGCTACCTGTTCCACTACTGGGAACGGAAACCAGTTACGGGAAAATTAGCCGCATCTGGTAAACAAATGGTAATCCCCGGGGCGCGCAGACAGCGACCTTGCCGCGGCCTAAGGGGGCTCTGGCAAGGCCGGGTTAACGAAGGCTTCATCCCTTACTTCGATTTGAGATAGCTCTCGAGTGAATCGTCCATGGCGGTCAGCCAGGGCGTGTGATGCTTGGGCGACATGTTGCCGGTCATGACCGAGCGGTAGCAATTGTTGCGGAAGCCCATGATGTCTTCCGCCTTGTGATGCTCCCACTCCATGAAGGTCTTGTTGACCGTCTCGATGTCGAAGCTCGGATA
>CAZUAL010000268.1:0-5604 GCA_964618305.1 uncultured Dongia sp.
GGATTGAACCAGCGCGGCATTAAGCCCACTTCCGGCTTGCTTTTACATCGCCACCCCTCGAAATTGGCGCCAAATATCACCGACTTAAACATCACCGACTGGGGATCAGCATGTCAGGACCGCTTGCCGGCATTCGCGTATTCGATCTGAGCCGCATTCTGGCCGGCCCGACGGCGACGCAGATCTTGGGCGATCTCGGCGCCGACGTGATCAAGATCGAACGGCCGGGCGCCGGCGATGACACGCGCAAATGGGGCCCGCCCTTCGTCAAGGACAAGGACGGCAAGGACACGCACGAAAGCGGCTATTACCTTTCCATCAACCGCAACAAGCGGTCGGTGACACTCGACGTCTCGAAGCCGGAAGGCCAAGAGATCGCCAAGCGCCTGATCGCGCGCAGCGACATTTTCGTCGAGAACTTCAAGGTCGGCGACATGGAGCGCTACGGCCTCGCCTACGACCAGATCAAATATGATTTCCCGCGCCTCATCTATTGCTCGATCACCGGCTTCGGCCAGACCGGCCCCTATGCGCAGCTTGCCGGCTATGATTTCTTGGCGCAGGGCATGGGCGGCATCATGAGTGTTACCGGCGATCCCAGCGGCCAGCCAACCAAGGTTGGCGTCGCCATTACCGATATCGTGTGCGGCATCTATTCGACCGTCGCGATCCTGGCGGCGCTGCATCACCGCAGCGTCTCGGGCCGTGGCCAGTATTGCGACATGAGCCTGCTCGATGCCCAGGTCGGCTACCTGGCCAATATCGGGCTGCATTACCTCACCTCCGGCGAGGTGCCGAAGCGTTTGGGGAACGAGCATCCCAACATCGTCCCCTATTCCGTCGTGCGCTGCTCGGACGGCTTCTTCATCCTCGCAGTCGGCAACGATAGCCAGTTCGAGAAGTTCTGCCAGTTCGCCGGCGTGCCCGACTGGGCCAAGGACGAACGCTTCGCCACCAACCCGGCGCGCGTCCGCAACCGCACTGTCATCTATCAGATGATCAACGAACTGACTGAGAAGAAGCCGCAGCAATATTGGATCGACGGCCTCAATGAACTCGGCGTACCGGTCGGGCCGGTCAACAATATCGACCAGGTCTTCAAGGACCCCCAGGTTCTCGCGCGCGAGATGAAAATCTCGATGCCCCATGCCGCTGCGGGTTCTGGCCATGTCGACCTCATCGGCAGCCCGATCAAGCTATCGGAAACGCCGGTCGATTATCGCCTGGCACCGCCCGTCTGCGGCCAGGATACCGACACGGTCCTGCGGGAACTCCTATCCATGGGCGACGACGAGATTGCGACGCTGCGGGCGAAAAAGATCATTTGACCGACCGGACAGGGCCGATTTGGGGCGGCCCCGCAGAATCGTTGACGGGGGCCCCTTTGGCACTATGATGCGCGCTCGATATGAGCGCTGAATCACGCACGCCTAACCCCTTCTTCCCCCACAGGCATTTGCTGGGAATTGAAGGGCTTTCCGCCGCCGAAATCGAGCGGCTGCTCGATCTTTCCAACCGTTACGCCGACATGTCGAAGGACGACTCGACTGCCCGGGCGCTGTTGCGCGGGCGGACGGTCATGAATGTCTTCTTCGAGAACTCGACCCGGACGCAGACCAGCTTCGAGCTGGCCGCCAAGCGGTTGGGCGCCGACGTCACCAACATGTCGGTCGGCACGTCCTCGGTGAAAAAGGGCGAGACGCTGCTCGACACGGCCATGACGCTCAACGCCATGCGGCCGGACGTGATGATCGTGCGCCACCCGGATTCGGGCGCCATCAATCTTCTGTCACAGAAGGTCGACGGCGCCGTCATCAATGCCGGCGACGGGCGGCACGAGCATCCGACGCAGGCCCTCCTCGATGCGCTCACCATCCGCCGGCGCCTGGGGCGCCTGCAGGGATTGCTGGTCGCCATCTGCGGCGACATCCTGCACAGCCGCGTCGCGCGGTCGAACATTCATCTGCTGACCAAAATGGGCGCGCGCGTGCGCGTGATTGCGCCGACCACATTGCTGCCGTCGAACATCGACCGCATGGGCGTCGAGGTCTTTACCGATATGCGCAAGGGCCTCAAGGACGTCGATATCGTGATGATGCTGCGCCTGCAGCTGGAGCGCATGCAGGGCGCCTATGTGCCGTCGGTGCGCGAATACTTCCATTTCTTCGGCCTTGATTACGACAAGCTGTCGGTCGCCAAGCCGAATGCGCTCATCATGCATCCGGGTCCAATGAACCGTGGCGTCGAAATCGATTCAGAGGTGGCGGACGACATCAACCGCTCGGTCATCCGCGAGCAGGTGGAAATGGGTGTGGCGGTGCGCATGGCCTGCCTCGACGCCCTCACCCGCGGCATCGTGGGGCAGAACCGATGAGCGCCAAGAAAGCGACACGGGCATTGCTGCTCACCAATGCCCGCATCGTCGACCCGGCGAGCAAGCGGGACGAGCGCGGCGGCGTTCTCATTGACGGCACGACGATTGCCGATATCGGCCCGCAGGTGACGAAGCAGAGCGCGCCAGAAAGTGCTGAGATCATTGATTGCGATGGCCAGCTGCTGATCCCCGGCCTTTTCGATATGCGCGTGCAATTGCGCGAGCCGGGCAGCGAGCACCAAGAAACCATCGCCACCGGCAGCCTTGCCGCGGCGGCGGGCGGTGTCACCAGCATGGTGTGCCTGCCCAATACCGATCCGATCATCGATGACGTATCCGGCGTCGAATACATCGCCCGGCGCGCCCGCGAAACGAAGCGCGCCAAGATCTATTGCTACGGGGCGCTCACGCGCGACCTCAACGGCAAGGATCTGGTGGAGATGGGGCTGCTGTCGGAGTTCGGAGCACTCGGCTTTACGGATGCGCTGCAGCCGGTCGCCGATGCCCAGGTGATGCGCCGCGCGCTCTATTACGCCCGCACTTTCGACCTCCTCATCGTGCAGCATCCGGAAGAACCGAGCCTTGCTGCCGGCGGCGCCATGAATAACGGCGAACTTGCGACCCGCATCGGCCTTCCCGGCATTCCTGCCTGCGCTGAAGTGATGATGATCGAACGTGATCTTCATCTCGTGCGCATGTCGGGAGCACGCTACCACGTGGCGCATGTTTCGACCGCCGCCTCGGTGGAAGCGATCCGCAAGGCCAAGCAGGAAGGTTTGCGCGTCACCTGCGACACGGCACCGCCCTATTTCTCGCTCAATGAGAACGAGATCGGCGACTACCGCACCTTTGCCAAGCTTTCCCCGCCCCTGCGTGGTGAGAGCGACCGGCGTGCCGTGGCGGCCGCCGTCGCGGAAGGCATCATCGATTGCATCGCGAGCGACCATTCACCCCATGACGTCGAAAGCAAGCGCGTGCCCTTCGTGCAGGCGGCGGCCGGCATCGTCGGGCTTGAGACATTGCTGCCGATCAGTCTGGAGCTTTATCATAAGGGTTCGATCTCGCTCATCGACCTCCTGCGCTGCCTTACCCTGCGCCCGGCGGAGATTCTCGGCCTGCCGCAGGGTCGCCTTGCCAAGGGCGCGCCGGCGGATATGGTGCTGATCGACCTGGAGAAGCCGCACCGGATCGATGTCGCCGCCTTCAAGAGCAAGTCGAAGAACTCGCCCTATGACGGCCGCCCGGTGCAGGGGCAAGTGCTGAAGACCTTCGTCGACGGACGTCTCGTTTTCTCTGCCGAGGGACAAGCCTGATGGAACCCGCCGCCTTACCGCTCTGGACCTTCGGCGCAGCGGCGATCCTTGGCTACCTGCTGGGCTCCATTCCCTTCGGCCTCGTGCTGACGAAGGCTGCGGGGCTCGGCGATATCCGCAATATCGGATCCGGCAATATCGGCGCCACCAACGTGCTGCGCACCGGCAACAAGAAGCTGGCGCTGGCCACCCTGCTCCTCGACGGCGGCAAGGGTGCGATCGCCGCTCTCATCGCCACGCATTACGATCCGCTCCTCGGCGTCATTGCCGGTGCCGCGGCTCTGCTCGGCCATCTCTTTCCGGTCTGGCTCGGCTTCAAGGGCGGCAAGGGTGTGGCGACGACACTCGGCACGCTGCTCGCCGTCAATTGGATGGTCGGGATCGCGGCCTGCCTTACCTGGCTTTTCGTCGCCATCATCTTCCGCATTTCATCGCTGTCGGCGCTGGTGGCCGTGGCCCTGTCGCCGCTCTACGCCTATTTCCTCGGCACGCCGGCAGAGGCCGCCTTTGCCGCCTTCGCGGCCTTCCTCGTCTGGATCCGCCATCGCGAGAACATCGCCCGGATTCTGAGCGGAACCGAACCACGCATCGGCAAGAAGAAGACGGAATAGCGCCTTTCGGTTGTCTGTTCACGGTTGATTCCCGCGTTAGTCTTCCCTAGGCTCCAGCGCCATGGAGCTAACCTCTTACACGCTGACCGATTCCGAACGCCTCGACTGGCTGCGCCTCGCCCGCAGCGAGAATGTGGGGCCAGCCACATTCCGCCGGCTTCTCGAACGGTTCGGGTCTGCCAAGAAGGCGCTTGAGCACTTGCCCGACCTCGCCCGCCTGGGCGGCCGGCGTCAGTACCGCGCCTGTGCCGCAGCCGATGCGGCACAGGAGCTGGACCGGCTCCACAAACTGGGGGGACATGCCGTCGCCCTGACCGAGCCGGATTATCCGGCAGCCCTCCGGGCCGTCGAGGATGCGCCGCCCGTCATCACCTTTCGCGGCCGGCCGAACCTGCTGCGTGCCCCGCGCATGGTCGCTCTGGTCGGCGCGCGCAACGCCTCGGCCAACGGCCGGCGGTTCGCCCATGACATGGCCCGCGACCTGGCGTCGGCAGGCGTCACCATCGTCTCCGGCCTCGCCCGCGGGATTGATGGCGCCGCCCATGCCGGGGCGCTGGCCGTGAAGGGCAGCACCATCGCCGTCCTGGCCGGCGGGGTGGACGTACTCTACCCGCCAGAACATGCCGATCTCTACGACCGGATCGCTGATGAGGGGTTGATCGTCGCCGAGATGCCGCCAGGCACAGAACCCGGTGCCCGCCTCTTCCCGCGCCGCAACCGGATCATCTCCGGCCTTTCGCTGGGAACCGTCGTCATCGAGGCGGCGCTCAAATCCGGCTCCCTCATCACCGCCCGTTTCGCCAACGAGCAAGGGCGCGACGTGATGGCGGTTCCAGGCTCGCCGCTCGACCCGCGCTGCCGGGGAACCAACCGCCTGATCCGGGAAGGCGCACTTCTGGTGGAAGATGCCGCCCAGGTATTGGAGGTCTTAGATGGGATCAAATTCACAAAAACCAACTTGTCGCATGACCTCAATTTCGGCGACCAATTATCTGAATCTGAAACAGAAAATACCGTGATCGATCTCCGTTCCGAGATCCTGAACCTGCTCGGCCCCAGCCCGGTGGAGGTTGACGAACTGCTTCGGCAGTGTCATTGCTCCGCTCCCGCCATGGGAATGGTCCTGCTGGAATTGGACTTGGCGGGCCGCCTGGAACGGCACCCCGGCAACCGGGTTTCGCTGCTCGCACAGGTCGCCTGACCACCTATATATATCCGGCGGACCGGCACCCCTGGCGGCCGGTTTGGTTTCACTTCTAGATCATCCCGAAAGCGGGTCCATGAAGGTCGTCGTCGTCGAATCCCC
>CAZUAL010000269.1:0-5577 GCA_964618305.1 uncultured Dongia sp.
GGCCCGTTGACGGCCCGTTCGGCGATTTCGGCGATCCCGATGGCTACAAGGCCGCCGGCGCCCGCGCCAACGTGCTGGGCTGCGAGGGCAAGTGGGCGATCCACCCGTCGCAGATCGCCTTGGGCAACGAAATCTTCAGCCCGGCCGAGGCCGAGGTGAAGAAGGCCGAGCGCATCATGGAAGCGATGGCCCAGGCCCAGAAGGAAGGCAAAGGTGCCGTTTCGCTCGATGGCCGTCTGATCGATTTGGCTTCTATCCGGCAGGCCGAAGTGCTACTGGCGAAGGCAAAGCAGATCTCCGGCGCGAAGTAAGCCGGCCAAGATCACGTCGGATACTGGGAGAGTTTTGCAGGCATGGCGACCTATCTCGAATTCGAGAAGCCGATAGCTGAGCTGGACGGCAAGATTGCCGAACTGAAGCATGTGGCGACCGGCGGCGACATCAACATCGCCGAGGAGGTCGCCAAACTGCAGAGCAAGACTGAGAAACTGCTCAAGCAGACTTATGCCAAGCTTACGCCCTGGCAGAAGACGCTGGTTGCGCGGCACCCGGACCGGCCGCACTTCCGTGACTATGTCGCGGCCCTGGTGACGGATTATGTGCCGCTCGCCGGCGACCGCGCCTTCGCCGACGACCGTGCCATCCAAGGCGGGCTCGGCCGCTTCCGCGGCCGGCCCGTGGTCGTCATGGGGCACGAGAAGGGCAACGATACGCAGAGCCGTGTCCGCCACAATTTCGGCATGGCGAAGCCGGAAGGCTATCGCAAGGCGATCCGCCTTATGGAACTGGCCGAGCGGTTCGCGCTGCCCGTGGTGACGCTGGTCGACACACCCGGCGCCTATCCGGGTGTCGAGGCGGAAGCACGCGGCCAGGCGGAAGCCATCGCGCGCTCAATCGAAACCTGCCTCAAGATCAAGGTGCCGCTTGTCTCCGCCATCATCGGCGAGGGCGGCTCGGGTGGTGCGATTGCATTGGCCGCTGCCAATCACATCATCATGCTCGAGCATTCGGTCTATTCGGTCATCTCGCCGGAAGGCTGTGCCTCAATCCTGTGGCGAAGCGCCGAGCAGGCGAAGGACGCCGCCGAGGCGTTGAAGCTTACCGCCGAGGATCTCAGGCAGCTTGGCGTCATCGACGAGATCGTCGCCGAGCCGCTGGGCGGTGCGCATCGGGCCCGCAATGAGACGGCGACGCGGCTTGGCGATGCGATCGAAGCGGCGCTGGCCAAGTACGACAACCAGTCGGGCGACGAGGTTCGCGCCGAGCGCCGTCAGAAATTCCTCGACATGGGCCGGCAGGGCCTCAATGCCTGAGGCACGTTTCAAGCCGGCATTGCTTGGCTTCGTCGCCTGCATGGCTTTCGGGAGCGTTGCTGCTGCGCAGGAGGACCCCTTCCTGCCTGGCGATTTCGGCGCCGAGCAGGGCATGTCGGCAATCGATTTCGACGGCGCGCGGATGAGTTTTTTCAATCAGGCCGACGCCAACGGGGATCTTGCCCTGTCGCGCGACGAGTTCGCCAACGCGACGAGCCAGGGCAATTCCCAGCTCTTCGAAGGCACTGATCTGGACGGTGATGGCCTGGTCAGCATCGACGAGTATATCGAGAGCGGTAACGAACTCTTTGCCCGCCTCGACGCCAACGGGGACGGCGTCCTCAGTTCCGGCGAAATGTAGCCGCTTCGGCGCCGACACCCCTCTCTACCGGCCGGCGCAGGGTTTTCCGTCACGTACCGTGGAATGTCATGAAGGGGCCGCAAGGCGGTCCCGCATGACGGAGTTCAGGTACATGAAAATTTCCAATCGAGTCATTGTGTTGGCCGGTGTCCTCGGCCTTCTTGCCGGCGCTGCGGTGCCGGCTCTTGCCCAAATGGGGCCGTGGCAGAATGCCGATGCGAACAAGGACGGCGTGATCGACCAGGCGGAATTCGACGCCGGCCGCGCCGCGCATTTCAAGGAAATCGACGGCAATGGCGACGGTTTCCTCACGGACGAGGAGTTCAAGGCCTTCTTCGAAGCGCAGCGTGCCAAGATGGGCGAGCGCCACGACGATATGGCGGCCAAGATGATGAAGCGCCTCGACAAGAATAGCGACGGCAAGCTCAATGCCGAAGAATGGCCGGCAAAAGGTCGTACGAACTTCGCGGATGCCGATGGCGACAAGGACGGTTTCGTGACGGCCGAGGAATTCGCCAAGCTGCGTCCGGAGGGCAAAGGTCCCGATGGCAAGGGCCCGGACGGCAAGGGGCCCGACGATAAGGGCCAGCACGCCGCCGAGTTCAAGGCCAAGATCGACACCGACAAGGACGGCAAGATCTCGCTCGCAGAGTGGAATGCCGAAGGCACCAAGCTCTTTGCCCGCATGGATGAGAACAAGGACGGCAAGATCGCCAAGGACGAAATGCCGCGCCACCACAAGCGCCAGGGCGATGATTGCCCGGAACCGTTCCAGCCCTGACCTCAGGCGCCAAAGGGGGCTGGCAGGATGCGCAACAGCGCGGCCATAATCACCACGCAGCAGGATTCCGGCCGGATGGCCGGGGTCCCTGTCGTGGGGATTGCATTGACGACAAGAAGTGGCGGCATCCAGGCGGCGAACGACGTGAAGGCTAACGACCACAATGCCGGTGAGGCAGACGAGGATGATTGCCTGTTGCACGATGTGGCGGCCGGTGACGGGCGCGCCTTCAAGAGGCTGCGCGAGCGGCATCTCAACCGGATCTACTCGCTGGCGTTGCGGATCACCGGATCGCGCGCCGATGCCGAGGATGCGGCGCAGGAAGCTTTCACGCGCGCCTGGCGCAAGGCGGAAAGCTGGCAGACGGGCGAGGCGAAGTTTTCGACCTGGCTCTACCGGGTAACGATGAATCTCTGCATCGACGCCCGCCGCCGGCCGCGGACCGAGCAGTTAGACCCGGAATTGCCGTTGGCCGATCCGGCCCCAGGCGCGGACACGCGCATGCTGGCGGCTGAACGGGAAGCCAGCGTGCAGGCCGCATTGGCGGCATTGCCGGAACGGCAGCGGGAGGCGATGGCGCTTTGCTACACGCTGGGCCTCAGCAATGCCGAGGCGGCCGAGACCATGGAGATTTCGGTAAAGGCATATGAATCGTTGCTGGTGCGGGCCAAGAAGGAAATCCGCGCCAGATTGGAAGGAGCGCAACCATGACCAACAAAATGCAGGATGATGAATTTGAATCCCTGCTGGAGCACTCGCTCCGCATGGAAGCAGCCCCGGCGGGCCTGGCGCAACGGATCGATGCCAAGGCCGCATTGCGCCGCCCCAGGAGCGGCGGGTTCTGGCTGATGGCGTTGCTGTCGCCGGCCCGGATGGCGGCCAGTGCCGCAGTCTTTTCGCTGGTGCTGGGCTTTGCCATGGGCTGGGGCAATGCACCGGTGAGCGAGGAGCAGGATGTCTATTTGGCGAGCGCGCTCTATGCCGCCAATGATGTGGGGGATTTCTGATGAATATTTCAGGAGCCAAGGCGAAATGGCTGCTGGGCGGCGCGATTGCCTCGCTTTGCCTCAATCTGTTCCTGATTGCGGGCATGGCGGCCGGCCACATGCATGGCCCCTTGGGCGGACCCGAGGGCGGCAAGGGCGGTGGCATGGTGATGGCGACAGTGCCGCCTGACCTGCGCCCGCTCATGCGCGAGAAATTGAAGGCCAAAGGCGCCGAGTTCCGGCAGGAGCGTGAAGCGATGCGCGCGCTGAAGCTCAAAGTGGCCGATGCGCTGGCGGCCGAGCCGTTCGATCCGGCAGCCTTTGACGCGGCCTTGGCCGAGCTCGAGCAATCAGCGGGGCGTGTGCTGCATCATGCGCAGGAGGGTCTCAGCCAGATTGCGGCCGAACTGACGCCGGAGCAGCGCAAGCAATGGGCCGAAGGCTGGCGGGCGATGGGGCCGCGCCCCTGACCCCTACTCGGCGGCGGCGTGCTGCGCCGCCGGTTGAGTTGCCGCCGCCTCGAACTTTGCGAGCAGAGCCGCACGCTGGCCCGCGGCACGGGCGATCGCCGCTTCCTTGACATGTCCGAAACCGCGAATCTGTTCCGGCAATGAGGCCAAGGCGACGGCCGTCGCGTGGTTCGCGACGGTGAGCTTCCTCAGCAGTGCCTCGATCAGTTCCTCATAATCCTTGATCATCTGACGTTCGGCCCGGCGCTCCTCGCTGCGGCCGAAAATATCGAACGCCGATCCGCGCAGGCCTTTGAAGGCGGCCAGCAGGCGGAACATCCACATCATCTTCGGGCCGAATTCCTGCTTCTTCAGATGGCCCGTCACCGGGTCTTTCTTGGCGACGAGCGGTGGGGCGAGGTGAAAGCGCAGCTCGAAATCGCCGTCGAAGCGGTCGCGGATTTCCTGCTCGAAGCGGCCATCGGTATAGAGCCGGGCCACCTCATATTCATCCTTGTAGGCGAGCAGCTTGGCATAGTTCCAGGCGACCGCCATCGCCAGCTCCTGCCGGCCGGGCAGGAGCTTCTCCTCCGCGGTCCGCACCCTTTCGACCAGAGCCGCGTAGCGATCGGCGAGTTTCTGATCCTGATAGCCGGTGAGATGGTGGCGCCTGTGGGCGACGATATCGTCAAGGGCTTGCGGTACCTGTTCAGCCGCATGGGCTGGTGCCGCCGCCCGCTCAACCCCGGCGATATCGAGCGCCGCCTGTCGTCCCCAGGCGAAGGCCTGCCGGTTCGGCTCGACCGCGACGGCGTTGAGCCTGATCGCCTCGTCGATCGCGGCGGCGCTCACCGGGATGAGGCCGCGCTGATAGGCATAACCCAGCATGAAGAGGTTCGTGGCGATTGAATCGCCCAAGAGAGCGGTGGCAAGGCGCGTCGCATCGACCAGCTCGATCGCATCGGCGCCGACCGCCTTGGTGATGATCTGCTGCAAATCCTGGCCGGGGAAGGTCCAGTCCGGATTGCGGGTGAAATCACCGGTCGCGATCTCGTGCGTGTTGATGAGCGCGCGGCTGCGCCCCTGATCAAGCTTGGCAAGCGAGTCGAACGAAGCGGAGACGACGATATCGCAGCCGAGCAGCAGATCGGCATTCCCCGCCGCGATGCGGGTCGCGAAGATGTCGCCGGGCTTGGCCGACAGGCGCACATGGCTGAAGACGGCGCCACCCTTTTGCGCAAGACCGGCCATGTCCATGACCGAGCAACCCTTGCCCTCCAGATGCGCCGCCATCCCCAAGAGCGCGCCGATGGTGACGATGCCCGTCCCGCCGACGCCGGTGACGACGATGTTGTAGGTTCTGCCGAGCTTGGGAAGGACCGGCTCGGGGAAACCGGTGACGTCGAGCTGCTTTGGCTGTGGCCGGCGCAGCGCGCCGCCATGGATGGTCACAAAGCTGGGGCAGAATCCTTCCGTGCAGGAGAAATCCTTGTTGCAGCTCGACTGGTCGATCTGACGCTTGCGGCCAAAGGCCGTTTCAGCGGGTGCGATGGCGACGCAGTTGGAAACCTTGCCGCAATCGCCGCAGCCTTCGCAGACCAGTTCGTTGATGAAGGCGCGCTTCGGCGGATCGACCATCAGCTTGCGCTTGCGGCGGCGGCGCTTTTCGGCGGCACAGGTCTGGTCG
>CAZUAL010000270.1:0-5553 GCA_964618305.1 uncultured Dongia sp.
CTCAAATGGGTGCTGCGCTCGAAGCTCAAGGAACTGCACCACCGGGTGAAGCGCACCATGATCTACGTGACGCACGACCAGACGGAAGCGCTTACCTTCGCCGACCGCGTCGTCGTCATGAACAATGGCGAGGTCGTCCAGGTCGGCACGCCGATCGAGCTCTTCGAACGCCCCGAGCATACCTTCGTCGGTCATTTCATCGGTTCGCCGGGCATGAACGTCCTGCCGGCCGCGCGCGAGAATGGCGGCATCAGCTTCAACGGCACTAGGCTCGACGCCATCGACAATCTGCGTACCGACAAGGCCAGTGGCGGCAAGCTCGAGATCGGGGTGCGCCCGGAATTCGTCAGTTTCGGCGCAAGCGGCCTACCGGTCGAAATCGGCAAGGTGGCCGATGCCGGCCGCTTCCGCATCGTCGAGGCGCGGCACAAGGGCCAGCTCATCCGCGTGCTGGTGCCGGAAGGGGAAAGCGTGCCGTCGGGCGGCGGCCACATTACCTTCGACCCGAAGCATACGCATCTCTACAGCGACGGCTGGTTGGTGAAGTGAGGAAAGCATGAACAAGTTCGTCAATCAGAAGGCTTGGTTCCTGGTCCTCCCTGTCGTCGTGCTGGTGGCCTTCAACGCGATCATACCGCTGATGACGGTCGTCAACTATTCGGTCCAGGAAACCTTCGGCGACAATGTCTTCTTCTGGGCCGGTGTCCAATGGTTCCAGCAGGTGCTGACCTCCGAGCGGTTCCATGACGCGCTGCTGCGCCAGCTCCTCTTCACCGGCATCATCCTGCTCATCCAGGTGCCGCTTGGCCTCATCATCGCGCTCGCCATGCCGCGCAAGGGTTTCTGGGTTTCGGTCTGCCTGGTGCTGATGGCGCTGCCATTGCTCATTCCTTGGAATGTGGTTGGCGCGATGTGGAACATCTTCGCTCTGCCCGAGATCGGACTTCTCGGCAAGGGCCTCAACAGCCTCGGGCTCGACTATAATTACACACGCCAGCCGGTCACGGCCTGGATCACCACCATCATGATGGATGTGTGGCACTGGACGTCGCTCGTCGTGCTGCTCTGCTATGCCGGGCTGGTCTCCATTCCGGACGATTACTATCGCGCCGCCAAGATCGACGGTGCCTCTGCCTGGGCGGTCTTCCGTTACATCCAGCTGCCCAAGCTGAAGCGCGTGCTCACCATCGCCATCCTGCTGCGCTTCATGGACAGCTTCATGATCTATACCGAGGTCAAGGTGCTGACCCAATGATGCGCAAGCGCTCCCTCATCCCGATCGTCTACATCCTTTTCCTGATGCTGCCGATCTACTGGCTGGTCTCAATGTCGTTCAAGACGACGAACGAGATCCTGGGCGGGTTTTCCCTGTTCCCGCAGGATTTCACGCTCGAGAACTACGCCAAGATCTTCACGGATTCGACCTGGTATTCAGGTTATATCAATTCGCTGATCTATGTCGTCGCCAACACCATCCTCTCCGTCGTGGTGGCGTTGCCGGCGGCCTATGCCTTCTCCCGCTATCGCTTCCTCGGCGACAAGCACCTTTTCTTCTGGCTGCTCACCAACCGCATGGCGCCGGCGGCGGTGTTTGCGCTGCCCTTCCTGCAGCTCTACTCCGCGGTCGGCCTATTCGACACGCATATCGCCGTGGCGCTTGCACACACGCTCTTCAACGTGCCGCTGGCGGTGTGGATCCTGGAAGGCTTCATGTCGGGCGTGCCGAAGGAACTCGATGAGACCGCCTATGTCGACGGCTATTCCTTCCCGCGTTTCTTCGTGAAGATCTTCATCCCGACGATCGCCGCCGGCATCGGCGTCGCCTGCTTTTTCTGCTTCATGTTCTCGTGGGTCGAGATGCTGCTGGCCAAGACGTTGACCTCGGTCGCGGCGAAGCCGATTGTCGCCACCATGACCCGCACGGCCAGCACATCGGGCTACGAACTGGGGCTGCTGGCCGCGGCCGGCACGCTCACCATCATACCCGGCGCCTTCGTCATCTACTTCGTGCGCAACTATATCGCCAAGGGCTTTGCCCTGGGCCGCGTCTAAGGATAGGGATCAAGCATCATGGAAGGGACCTCGCTCATTTCCTGGATGGCCTGGACATGGCAGACGGCGGCCTTCTTCGGCTTCATCATCCTCTGTCTCATCGGCATGACGGTGTGGGAGCTGAAATCGCCCGGCGGCGGCCCACGCCACGGCATTCTTGGGTTGGATACGACACGCGGTGACCGGCTCTTCATCACATTGCTCGGCAGCGCCTATATCTTCCTCGCCTGGCTGGCCTTCTTTGGCACGCCACTTTGGATTCCGTTGGGGTTGGCACTCGCCTATGGGTTTGTGATCTTCCGCTGGGCGTGAAGTCCGCGCCAAGGGCAATGATGCCTAGGGTGTGACACTGGTTCGCATTTGCGAAACATTGTTGCTTTGGCCGAAGGCGAACTCAGGTTATCTTTCTAGATGGCTCCGCAACAAGCGGAGCTACCGGGTCACGCTAGGAGAAACCGAGCCATGAAGGGCGACAAGAAGGTCATTCAACTCCTCAACAAGGTGCTGAAGAACGAGCTCACTGCGATCAATCAATACTTCCTGCATGCGCGGACGCTGAAGCATTGGGGCATGAAGAAGCTCGGCGAAGTGACCTATCACGAGTCGATCGACGAGATGAAGCATGCGGACAAGCTGATCGAGCGCATTCTGTTTCTCGAAGGGCTGCCGAACCTGCAAGACCTCGGCAAGCTGATGATCGGCGAGGACGTCAAAGAAATTCTGAGCTGCGACTTAAAGCTCGAGTTGCAGAACTATCCCGATCTCAAGGCCGGCATCGCCCTATGTGAGCAGGTCGGCGACTATGTCAGCCGTGAACTCCTCACCGAGATTTTGGAATCCGAGGAAGAGCATATCGACTTCCTGGAAACCAATCTGGAATTGATCGGCAAGATGGGGCTGCAGAACTACATTCAGTCCCAGTACGAGGCGGGAGAGAGCAGCAGCTCCTAGCCGCTGCTCACTCGGCCGCGGCCGCCAAGGGAAGGGCCCCGGCCTCGCGGGAGCCATCGACGATCTCCTGCGCCGCATCCAGGCACAGGCCGCAGCAGGGGCCGTTGCCCAATGCTTCGTAGACCGCGCGGGCACAGGTCAGCCCACCCGCCCGCGCGGTTCGCTCGATTTCCCCATCGCGATAGCCATTGCAGATGCAGACATACATGGCGGGTCGGCCCATTTGCTCATGTGGTTGGGGCACTGGTGACTGGTTGTGATGATCACTAAATTGAGAATGATTGTCAATAGCACTTGCCATCCCCGGGTTCGTTTGGTATCCCTGAGTCCAGTTGCGAATGGTTCGCAACTGGAGAGGCTTCCGACCCACGAGGAGTGAGTGTCCATGAACCGCAACGCTGTCGAAATCCGTTCCACCTCCGCTGCCCCTTTCGGCTCGAACACCCTGAGACTTGCCCAGGCCGTGCCGACTTCGGCGCGACCGGCGGTTGCCCACCAGGTCTCGGCCAGCCAAGCGAGCCGCCATGTTGACCGGGCTCCGGTTGAGACCGTGCCGCTCCAGGCCATCCTCAAAGGCGCACGTGAGGCGATCATCGACTTCGACGGCGCTGCTTATCGTCTGCGCATCACGCGGAATCACAGGCTGATCCTGACGAAATAAGGGGACCTTCCCTGGACATCCCCGCCGGGCGCCCCATATCCCGAAACTCGTCCATTCGACAGAGCCAAGGGAGGCCAGCATGAACCAGCGATTCATCGATCTCTTCGACCGCTATACGCATGGCGAAATGGATCGCCGCTCGTTCCTGGAAAAGCTGACCGTCCTCGCGGGGAGTTCGGCGGCTGCCCTGGCCCTGCTGCCGACTCTCGAAAACAACTACGCCAAGGCGGATTTGCTGCCCGAGGGTGATCCCCGCATCCGGACCCGGACCGTTACCCTTGCCAACTATCAGGTCTATCTGGCGAGTCCGGCGAAGGACGGAAAATACCCGTCTGTCCTCGTCATTCATGAGAACCGCGGCCTCAATCCACATATCAAGGATGTGACGCGGCGCTTGGCGGCGGAGGGTTTCCTCGCCGCCGGAGCCGACTTCTTGACCCCCGCCGGCGGAACGCCCACCGACGAGGACAAGGCGCGCGAGATGATCGGCGCATTGGACAAGCCGGCAACCGAGGCCGGCGCGCGGGCGATCGTCGCAGCGCTGCGTGCCGACGCGGCGTCGAACGGCAAGGTTGGCGCTGTGGGCTTCTGCTGGGGCGGCGGCCTGGTCAACCGACTTGCCGTGACCGACCCGAGCCTTGACGCCGGCATCGCCTATTACGGCATGCAGCCCGATTCCAAGGATGTGGGCGCCATCCAAGCTCCGCTGCTGCTCCACTATGCCGCGTTGGACGAGCGCATCAATGCTGGCATTGCGGCGTACGAGGCGGCCCTCAAGGCGGCGGGCAAGACTTACGAGCTTCACATGTATGATGGTGTCAATCACGCCTTCAACAACGACACCAACGCTGCGCGCTATGACAAGAAAGCGGCGGATCTCGCTTGGTCCCGCTCGGTCGCATTCCTTCATCGAACCCTGGGTTGAAGTTTACAAGGGCGCGGCGCTCAAAGGCTGCGGTCGTGCGTTGATAGCGTTATTTGTTCTTTAATTCCTGCTTCCTACATTCTCCAATACGCTGGAGGATTGCGGTTCGTAACAGGGATTGGGGCACATGCGGCTGAGACCGCTCGACTTGTTTGGAATGATGCTGGTGGCCGGGGCTTGCCTCTCGTCGCTTCAGCACGCGCGTGCCGCAGATCATCGCCTCGTTCTTGCCTGCAATGATTTTCCGCCGCTGAAGATCGAACATCCGGGTAGCGATGGTCTGCGCGGCACCGATGTCGATGCGATCGCCGAGATCGCCCGGCGCGCCGGGCTCGATATCGAGCCCCGGTTCATGCCGTGGAAGCGTGGTTATGCCGAAGCATCCGAAGGCAAGATCGACGGGCTATGCAGCTGCTCTTACCGCGCCGACCGTGCCGACCTCTTCCACTTCTCGGACGAGATCGGCATCACGTCGGTGGGCATCTTCCACGCCCCCGGGAGTTCCGAAGAACCTTTCAAGTCGCTCGCCGATCTGGCGGACCCGGATATCGGAACGGTCGGTGTGGTCAAGGGCTACAATCTTGAGGCCGAGCTCGAGGATGCGAAGATCCCGCACGAAACCGTGAGTGCCGATGCGCATGCCTATGAAATGCTCGTCAATCGCCGGTTGGAACATCTCTATTCGTTCCGGGCGCCGATAGACTTCATCGCGCGCCACACGTCGGAGAAGCTGCCCGTTTATACCGAATTGCGCTCTTCGCCCTATTTCATCTGCCTCTCCAAGAAAGTCCCGGAGACGGCCTTGATGTTGCCGGCCATCAACAAGGCCATCGCTGCGATGAAGGCCGACGGTACCTTCGCCGAGATTCAGCGCCGCTACGGCCAGGCGCCGATCAATTGACATGAACGAACCGGCGGACGTTGCCGTCATCGGCTGCGGACTCATTGGTGCCGCGTGGGCAGC
>CAZUAL010000271.1:0-5480 GCA_964618305.1 uncultured Dongia sp.
CCGCCGCGACGGTCGCCGTCCTGCCCGAGGCGGAGGATGTCGATATCAAGATCGACGAGAAGGATCTGAGGATCGACGTATTCCGCTCCAGCGGACCCGGCGGCCAGTCGGTCAACACCACCGACAGCGCGGTCCGCATCACGCACTTGCCGACCGGCCTTGTCGTGCAGCAGCAGGACGAGAAGTCCCAGCACAAGAACAAGGCGAAGGCGCTGAAAGTCCTGCGCGCCAGACTCTACGATCTCGAGCGTTCGAAGCTCGATGCCGAGCGCTCGGCCCACCGCAAGAGCCAGGTGGGGTCGGGCGACCGGTCAGAGCGCATCCGCACCTATAATTTCCCGCAAGGGCGCTGCACCGATCACCGCATCAACCTGACGCTCTACAAGCTCGACCGCGTCATCGAGGGCGAAGCCCTGGACGAGATCATCGAGGCGCTCATCGCCCATGATCAGGCCGAGCGCCTCGCTGAGGTCGAATGAGGGCGGGCGGCGCATGACTGGCACCCGCATCGCCGATCTCTTGAGCGATGGGATGAAGGCGCTGACAGCGGCCGGCATCGAGGCGCCGGCACGCGAAGCGCGCCTGCTTCTGGGCCATGCGGCGCAACTGACGCCGACGATCATGATCGGCTTTCCCGAACGCAATGTGACGCCGGAGGCCGCCGAATCGTACCGCGCCCTGATCGCCCGCCGTGTGGCGCGCGAACCGGTCTCTCATCTTCTCGGCGTGCGCGAATTCTGGTCGCGGCCTTTTCGCGTCACCAGCGACGTGCTCGATCCGCGGCCCGATACTGAAACGTTGATCGAAGCCGTGCTTGATGAACTCCACGACCGCCGCCGGCCTTACCGGCTGCTCGATTTCGGCACTGGCTCCGGATGCATCATCCTGACGCTGCTGGCCGAGCTTCCGGCGGCGACCGGCTGGGCCGTCGATGTGAGTGCCGCCGCACTCGATGTCGCGGGCCAGAATGCCGAGCGCTTCGGTTTCGCTGGCCGCATGGCCTGGCGCGAGGGTGCCTGGGATGCGGCGCTGTTGCCGGATGATCCTCAATCCTTCGATATCATCGTCAGCAACCCGCCTTACATCCCCAAGGCCGAGATCGAGACGCTGGCGCCGGAGGTGCGGCATCACGAGCCGCGTCTGGCGCTCGACGGTGGCGCCGATGGCCTCGATGCCTACCGGGCCTTGGCGCCGGTCGTGGCCCGCCTGCTGGCGCCCGATGGGCTCGCGGCCTTCGAAATCGGAATGGGGCAGGGCGAGTCGGTCCGGGCGCTGATGGAAAAAGCCGGGCTGAAGGCGGCGGGGAGTGCTGCCGACCTTGCCGGGCGAGAGCGCTGCCTGCTTTTCCGCCGCTCCTGAATGCCCCACCTGAAAGCCCGGACCAATCAAGGCATTAGCGCTTGGGCCGAGGGCGGCCCTAAAGCCGCCATAAAGCGGAAAAATACTAAAAAAACAGTTGGAATTGCAGGGCGGAGCGGATACGGTTTGCGCGGCTTCGGGGCGAGCGATTTGGGTGAAGGCCAGTCTGGATTTAGGCCAGCGGGCCGCGCCGCCCCCTAAGATGGGCCTCCGCAAATCACGGTTTATGCCGGGAACAGGCCGGGGAATCCGCCACCGCCATTGCGGTCGGACCTTGGCGTCGGGCGGGATGCCGACGCCGCAACAAAAAGCGAATGATCGACGCATGAGACCAGGCAACAACAACAATCGGCGCGGCCGCAATCGTGGTCAGCGCAAGCCGCATGGCGGCATGCCCAACAAGAGCCAGAATTTCGATAGCGGCGGATCCGATACCAGGGTCCGCGGCAACGTCTACCAGGTGCTGGAGAAATACCTGCAGCTGGCACGCGATGCCGGTGTGGCCGGCGACCGCGTCGCCGCCGAGAATTTCCTGCAGCATGCGGACCATTACTACCGTGTCATCCAGGCGATGAACGACGGTCAGCGCCCGCGCATCGGCGGCCGCGAGATCTCGGTCGCGGATGTCAACGTGCAGAATGTGAGCCAGGGTCTTTCCGCGGCGCTTTACAGCGGCGGCCCATCGCAGCCGAGCCTTTCCGACAATGCCGGCAATCAGGCGCCGCAGCAGGGCAACAGCCAGGCGCGCGGCAATGAAAGCTATGGCGGCCAGGGCGGCAATGGCGGCGGCGGCCAGGGCAATGGCCAGATGAACGGCGATGGCGACGATGCCGACGGCGGCGATGGCGAAAGCGATAACGGCGATTATCCGCAGCAGGGTCAGCAGGCCCGCGACGGGAATCGTGACGGCGGCAATCGTGACGGCGGCAATCGTGACGGCGGCAATCGGGAAGGTGGCCGTGACGGCAACCGCGGCGACCGCAACCGCCAGCGCCGCGACTTCCGCGATCGGGACAGGGATCGGGATCGTGACAGGGATCGTGACAGGGACCGCGACCGGAACCGTGACCAGGACCGCCCGCGTCAGCCGCAGCAGAACGAACAGCCGGTGGTAGCTGAATCGGCGCCGCCGGTGGTTGCCGACGAGCAGCCGGACTATCCCGAGCATCTCCTGCCCAATGCAGCAGAGGCGACGGGCGACAGCGCCCCGCGGGAAGCCGCACGGGCTCCCCGGACGCCGCGGCCGCGGCTCAAGGCCCGCCGGCCGCGTTCCGGTGAGGCTGAGGGCGATGCCGCCCCGGAGCCGGCCCCGGCCACCGAGCCGAGTGAATAAGGGCCCTGCCTCGCGTCAATTTGGCGCAGGCTGGCGATTAGGTGGAATTCAGGGCCGGCAGGCGATCTGCCGGCCCTTTTCCATTTCCGCCCCCTTGTATTGGCGTTAACTTTTTCCATATCAGCCTTGTGACGCAGGGGGATTTCCGTCGCGGACTTCCCTTGCACTTTCAGCATCCAGTGCCGTGTGCCTCGAAGAGGGCGCGGCCGTGAGAGGGCTAGCGAATATGGACATGGAAAAATTCACCGAGCGTTCCCGCGGATTCCTGCAGGCGGCTCAGACACTTGCGATGCGCTCTGGCCATCAGCGCCTGACGCCCGAGCATCTCCTCAAGACACTCCTCGACGACAAGGAAGGGATGGCCGCCAACCTGATGAAGGCGGCCGGCGCCGATCCGGCGCGCGCCATGTCTGCCGTCGAGCGCGAGATCGAGAAGCTGCCCCGGATCGAGGGGAGTGGTGCCGGTCAGGTCTACATGGCGCCGGAACTCGCGCGCCTGTTGGGCCAGGCCGAAGAACTGGCGCAGAAAGCCAGCGACGGCTTCGTCACTGTCGAACGCCTCCTGCTGGCGCTGGCCATGGCTGCCGATACGCCGAGCGGCAAGCTGCTCAAGGAAGCAGGTCTCGTCCCGCAGAAGCTCAACCAGGCCATCAATGATCTGAGAAAGGGCCGCAAGGCCGACAGCGCCAGCGCCGAAGACAGCTATGACGCGCTGAAGAAGTATGCGCGCGATTTCACGCAATTGGCCCGCGACGGCAAGCTCGATCCGGTGATCGGCCGCGATGAAGAGATCCGCCGTACGGTGCAAGTGCTCTCGCGCCGGACCAAGAACAATCCGGTGCTGATCGGCGAGCCCGGCGTCGGCAAGACAGCAATCATCGAAGGTCTTGCGCTCCGCATCGCCAACGGCGACGTGCCGGAGGGTCTCAAGAACCGCAAGCTGATGTCGCTCGACTTGGGCGCGCTCATCGCCGGTGCGAAATATCGCGGCGAGTTCGAGGAGCGCCTGAAATCGGTGCTGCAGGAGATTGCTGCGGCCGCGGGCGAGATCATCCTCTTCATCGACGAGCTTCATACCCTGGTCGGTGCCGGCAAGGCCGACGGCGCCATGGATGCGTCGAACATGCTCAAACCCGCGCTCGCGCGTGGCGAATTGCATTGCGTGGGTGCCACCACGCTTGATGAATACCGCAAATATATCGAGAAGGACGCAGCACTCGCCCGGCGCTTCCAGCCGGTCTTCGTGGCCGAGCCCAATGTCACCGACACGATCTCGATCCTGCGCGGCTTGAAGGAGAAGTACGAACTCCATCACGGCGTCCGCATTACCGATGCGGCGATCGTCGCGGCAGCGACTTTGTCCAACCGCTACATCACCGACCGCTTCCTCCCCGACAAGGCGATCGACCTCATTGATGAGGCCGCCTCGCGCCTGCGCATGGAAGTGGAATCGAAGCCCGAAGCGATCGACGAAGTCGACCGCAAGCTCATTCAGCTGAAGGTCGAGCGCGAAGCGTTGAAGAAGGAGACGGATGCCGCTTCCAAGGAACGCCTGCAGCATCTCGTCGACGAGATCGAAGGACTTGAAGCGAAGTCGCAGGGCCTGACGGCGCAATGGAAGGCGGAAAAGCAGAAGATCGACGAAGCGCAGAAGCTGAAGGAGCGCATCGACCAAGCCAAGATCGAGGTCGAGCAGGCGCAGCGCTCCGGCAACTTCGCCCGCGCCGGCGAGCTTACCTATTCGGTCATTCCCGATCTCACCAAGCGCCTTGCCGAGGCGGAGCAGGCGGCCGAGAACCGCATGCTCAACGAAGTGGTGAAGGAAGAGGATGTGGCCGGCGTCGTCTCGCGCTGGACCGGCATCCCGGTCGACAAGATGCTGACCGGCGAGCGCGACAAGCTCCTCTCAATGGAGAAAGCGATCAACGCGCGCGTCATCGGCCAGGATGAGGCGGTGAAGGCCGTCTCCAACGCCGTCCGGCGCGCGCGGGCAGGGCTGCAGGACCCCAACCGCCCGATCGGCTCGTTCCTGATGCTGGGCCCGACCGGTGTCGGCAAGACCGAGCTCTGCAAGGCGCTGGCCGGCTTCCTCTTCGATGACGATCAGGCAATGGTCCGCATCGACATGTCCGAATTCATGGAAAAGCACGCGGTCTCGCGCCTCATCGGCGCGCCGCCGGGCTATGTCGGCTATGAAGAGGGCGGTGTGCTGACCGAGGCGGTGCGGCGGCGCCCCTATCAGGTGATCCTCTTCGACGAAGTCGAGAAGGCGCATCCGGACGTCTTCAACGTACTGCTGCAGGTCCTCGATGACGGCCGCCTCACTGATGGGCAGGGCCGCACGGTCGATTTCCGCAACACGATCATCATCCTCACGTCGAACCTCGGCGCCGAATATCTCGTGGCACTGAAGGACGGCGAGGATTCGGACAAGGCGCGTGACGATGTCATGGGCGTCGTAAGAGCGGCGTTCCGGCCGGAATTCCTCAACCGCCTCGACGAAGTCATCCTGTTCCATCGCCTGAGCCGCCAGAACATGACCGGCATCGTCGATATCCAGCTCAAGCGTCTCGAGGCGCTGCTCACCGAGCGCAAGCTGGAACTCTCCCTTGATGCGAAGGCGAAGGAATGGCTGGCGGATGCTGGCTATGATCCGGTCTATGGCGCGCGGCCGCTGAAGCGCGTCATCCAGCGCGAACTGCAAAACCCGCTGGCACTGATGATCCTCGAAGGGAAGTTCAAGCCGGGCGAGACGATCGAGGTGTCGGCTGACAAGGACGGTCTCACC